>DATAZV010000457.1:0-11666 GCA_036271855.1 Burkholderiales bacterium | reverse complement strand
GGCTTCCTCCGCAATCGCGCGCATTTTCACCGCGCCGTCGCGGCGCATGTCCAGCACCGGGCGCACGTGCAGGGTGCCGACCGAGGCATGCGCATACCAGGTGCCGCGGGTGCCGTGCCTGGCGAACACTTCGGTCAGGCTATCGGTGTACTCGGCCAGATGCTCAAGGGGTACCGCGCAGTCCTCGATGAATGAGACCGGCTTGCCGTCGCCCTTCATGCTCATCATGATGTTGAGTCCCGCCTTGCGTACTTCCCAGAGTTCCTTTTGTGCATTGGCGTCGGTCATCTCGACCACGCTGCCGGGCATGCCGAGGTCGCCCATCAGCGCCACCAGGTCTTTCAGGTGGCGCAATTGCGTGTCCTTGTCTTCACCGGCGAATTCGACCAGCAGGATCGCTGCCGGCTCGCCGATCAATGCGGCATCGACGACGGGACGGAACGCGGGATTGGAGCGCGCCAGGTCGATCATGGTGCGGTCGACCAGTTCGACGGCGATGGGCTTGAGCTTGACAATGTGCTGCGCCGAGTCCATCGCCTTGTGAAAGCTGGTGAAGTTCACCACGCCCAGCGTCTTGTGCTTGGGCAACGGCGACAGCTTCAAGGTCAGGCGGCGCGAGTAGGCCAGGCTGCCTTCGCTGCCCACCAGGATGTGCGACAGGTTGACGCTGCCGTCTTCGGTGTACGGCCGCTCGTTCTGGCAGTTGAAGATGTCCAGGTTATAGCCGGCGACGCGGCGCATCACATGCGGCCAGACGCGTTCGATCTCGTCGTTCTCGCGCGAGGCCAGCGCAAACAAGGTGGTGACGATCTGCCGCTCGCGGTTGCCGGTGAGCGGCTCGTCGAAGGAGCCGAAGCTGATCTCGGTGCCGTCGGCCAGCAGCGCATCGATGCCCAGCACGTTGTGCACCATGTTGCCGTAGGCGATGGAGCGGCTGCCGCAGGAATTATTGCCCGCCATGCCGCCGATGGTGGCCTGCGCGCTGGTCGAAACATCCACCGGGAACCACAGGCCATGCGGTTTCAGCCAGGCGTTGAGATGATCCAGCACGATGCCCGGCTGCACCGTGACAGTGGCTGCTTCCTTGTCGAAGGAAATCACCTGGTTCAGGTAGCGCGTGTTGTCGATCACCAGGCATTCGCCGACGGTCTGGCCGCACTGGCTGGTGCCGGCGCCGCGCGCCAGGATAGGGACCTTCAGGTCGCGCGCAATGGCAAAGGCCAGGCGCACGTCGTCTTCGCTTTTCGGCACGAACACACCGACCGGCTCGACCTGGTAGAACGAAGCGTCAGTCGAATAGCGTCCGCGCGTGGCGGCGTCGAACAGCGCCTCGCCCTGCGTGTGCCGGCGCAGCAGGTCGGCCAGGCGGCTGCGTGCCAGCAGCGGCCCGCTTTGCACCGGGCGCAGCGCGCCGGCGGCGACCGGCGCGTTCATGTCTGCGCGGTTTCGGCTTGCTCTATGGCCTCGAGCAAAGTCTCGGGCTCATGCGCGCCGGAAAGGCCGACGCGTTTGTTGAAAATGAAAAAGGGCACGCCTTCGACGCCCATGCGCCGCGCTTCCTCGTCGGCATGGCTGACGAACTTGCGCGCTTCTTCGCTGTGCAGGTTCTGCTCGGCGGCGGTGCGGTCCAGCCCGGCTTTTTCGGCGAGGTCGAGCAGCACCTTTTCATCGGTCAGGTCCAGCGTATCGATGAAGTAGGCGTTGAGCAGCGTCTCTTTCACCTTGTCCTGCGCCGGGCCCGGCTCGGCCATGGCGATCAGGCTGTGCGCCGCCAGCGTATTGGGCTGGCGCACGATCTTGTCGAACTGCATTTCCAGGCCGACCGACTGGCCGACCGCCTTCACACGCTCGTACTTTTGCGCGCCGCCGGGACCGAACTTCTGTTGCACGTAATCCTTGCGCGACATGCCTTCGGGCGGCAGCCCGGGGTTGAGCTGGAACGGGTGCCAGGTCACCTTGGGCGCCGGCGCGTCGGGATGCTTCTCGGCGTACAACTTGAGCGCGGCCTCGAGACGGCGCTTGCCGATGAAACACCAGGGGCAGACCACGTCGGAGACGACGTCGATGGTCAGGGCTTCGGTCATGATGGATTCCTTGAAGAGATGTTGCCGCTATGCCGCCGCGGCTTGGCCGGCTTCGAGCGAGGCAAGAATGGTAGCGCGCTTGTTCAAAAGATGCTGGGTCAGCAGGGTGCGCAGGGCAGGGCCGTCGCGCGCTTCCAGCAGGCGCAGGATCTCGGTGTGCTCGGCGATCGCCTGGTCCCAGCGCTCGTTGGAAAGATTGGAGCGGTAGCGCGTGCTGTAGATGCGCTGGTTCAGGCGCAGATAAGTTTCGGTCAGCACCGGGTTGCGCGCCGCCGCGTTGATCTTGTTGTGGATCTGCATGTTGGCGCGAAAGTAGCCCGGCAGGTCGCGCCGCGCGTGGCTGGCCAGCATGTCGAATTGCAGTGCACGGATCTCCGCCAGTTCCTCCGGCTGGATGCGTTCCGCCGCCAGTTCGCCGGCCAGGCCTTCGAGGTCGGCCATCAATTCATAGGTGGCCGACACCGTGGCGGCATCGACTATCGCCACCACCGCGCCGCGCTGCGGCAGCAACTCCACCAGGCCCTCGCCAGCGAGTATCTTGAAGGCTTCGCGCAAGGGCGTGCGCGACACCTGCAACTTCTCGGTCAGCACGCGCTCGTTCAGGCGCGCCCCCGGCGCGATGCGGCCTTCGATGATCATGTCGCGCAACCGGGCGGTGGCTACATGCGCAAGGGTGGCGATGGGAATGGGGGCGTTCATGGGCGGTGAAGCAGTTGGCATAAATGTATACAAAAAACTGATGAAGGTCAAGCTTTGCTGCGCCGCAAGAGGAAAATGGAGGCTTGACAGCGACACAGCGAATTCATAAAATGTATACAAAATTCAGATTGATTTGATTCCGCCATCGGCGCATGCTCCGTTTCCGGACATGCCTGCTGTCTCGCGCGCTTAAGGAGCCTTCCATGCAATACAGTTTTGCCAAGTCGGGCCGCCACTTTTTGCAGATTCCCGGTCCCTCCAATGTGCCGGACCGCATCCTGCGCGCGATCGATAGGCCGACCATCGATCATCGCGGCCCTGAGTTCGGCGTGCTGGGCAAATACGTGCTGGAAGGCATGAAAGGCATTTTCCAGACCAAGTCGCCGGTGGTGATCTACCCGGCTTCCGGCACCGGTGCCTGGGAAGCGGCGCTGGTCAATGTGCTCTCGCCGGGCGACGCCGTGCTGATGTATGAAAGCGGCCAGTTCGCCACCCTGTGGAAAAACATGGCGGTGAAAGTGGGCCTGAAGCCCGAGTTCATCGAAGGCGACTGGCGCCGTGCCGCCGACCCCGCCGCCATCGAAGCGCGCCTGAAGGAAGACCGCGGCCACCTGATCAAGGCGGTGTGCGTGGTGCACAACGAAACCTCCACCGGCTGCGTCGCCCGCATTCCCGAAATCCGCAAGGCGATCGACCGCGCCGCCCACCCCGCGCTGCTGCTGGTCGACACCATCTCCTCGCTCGGCTCGATCGACTATCGCCACGACGAATGGGGCGTGGACGTCACCGTCGGCGGCTCGCAAAAAGGCCTGATGCTGCCGCCCGGCATCTCTTTCAACGCGCTGTCGGACAAGGCGATTGCCGCCTCGAAAAACTCGCGCTCGCTGAAGTCCTTCTGGGGCTGGGAAGAAATGCTCACCGCCAACAAGAACGGCTACTTCCCCTACACCCCGAATACGAATCTGCTCTACGGCCTGCATGAAGCCATCGACATGCTGAACGAAGAAGGCCTGGAAAACGTGTTCGCGCGCCACAACCGCCATGCCGAAGCGGCGCGCCGCGCTACTCGCGCCTGGGGCATGGAGGTGTTCGCCCGCCTGCCTTCCGAATATTCCGGCGTGCTCACCACGGTGATGATGCCCGACGGCCACAACGCCGATGCACTGCGCAAGGTGATCCTGGAAAAATTCGACATGTCGCTGGGCCAGGGCCTGGGCAAGATCAGCGGGAAAGTGTTCCGCATCGGCCACCTCGGCGACTTCAACGACCTGATGCTGATGGGCACGCTCTCGGGCGTCGAAATGGGCCTGGAAGTCGCCGGCGTGCCGCATAAGAAGGGCGGCGCGCAAGCCGCCATCGATTATCTCGCCGAGTGTGCCAAGGCGCCGGTGGCGCTTAAAGCGGCCGCCTGATTTTCGCGCCCGCTTTTTCGCGCACGACCGCGCTTTTCCGATTCCTCAACCCGAGCCGCATCACCATGCGGCTCGGGTATTCTTTCGCCTTGACCTCTTCAACAGGCTAGCGCAATGACCGACTCCGTCCTGCTTTCGCGCGAAGGCGCGATCGCCACCATCACCTTCAACAAGCCCGAGCGCATGAACGCCCTGGACCGCGGCATGTGGGAGCGCCTGGGCGTGCTGATGCGCGAACTCTCGGCCGACGACGCCCTGCGCTGCATCGTGCTGCGCGGCGCCGGCACCCGTGCCTTCGCCGCCGGCGCCGATATCGCCGAATTCGCCACCGAGCGCGCCGACGCCAAGCAGGCGGCCGGTTACGGCGAGGCGATCCATCACACCATGCAGGCGGTGCGCGAATGCCCGCACCCGACCCTGGCGATGATCCATGGCGCCTGCGTCGGCGGCGGCCTGGAAGTGGCGGCGATGTGCGACATGCGCATTTGCGGCGAGTCTTCGCGCTTCGGCATCCCGATCAAAAAACTCGGCCTGACCATGGCTTATGGCGAACTGATGGGCCTGCTCTCGGTGGTCGGGCCGGCCACGGCGCTGGAGATCCTGCTCGAAGGCCGCGTCTTTAAAGCTGACGAGGCGCTCGCCAAGGGACTGGTGACCCGGGTGGTGCCTGATGAACTGGTCGAGACCGAGGCGATCGCGGCGGCCGAGCGCATCGCCAGCGGCGCGCCCCTGGTGGCGCGCTGGCACAAGAAGTTCATCCGCAAGCTGCAATACGAAGCGCAGCTTTCCGCCGCCGACTGGACCGAGGGTTTCGCCTGTTTCGACACCGCCGACTACAAGGAAGGCGTGGCGGCCTTTCTGGCCAAGCGCGAGCCCGATTTTCGCGCCAGATAGCCGGGTACATTGGGCACCGGCCATTCTGCTAAGCTTGGAATGAACGATAACAGTCGAGCGACGGGCGACGATGATGAAAAAAATAATAGCCGGCCTGCTGATGCTGGCAGTTTGCGGCACGGCGATGGCGCAGATCTATAAATGGGTGGACGAAAAGGGCGTGACGCACTACGACCAGCGGTCGCCGCAAAACGTGAAGTCGAAGGAAGTGCAACTCCACGACGGCAGCACCGGCGCCACGCCGCCGGCGCCTTCGGGCGCCAGCCCTGATTCCGCGAAGGACAAGGACCGCGGCTTCCGGCAGCGACAGGCACAGCGTGAAAAGGACGCTGCCAAGCTGGCGCACGACACGGAAGAGCGAGAAAAGAAGTGCGCCTATATGACCGGGCGTCTGGCGGAATTGCAAAGAAGCCGGCGGGTCTACGAGACCAATGCCAACGGTGAGCGTGTCTACCTCGACGACCAGCAGCGCGACAAGCTACAGGCGCAGCATGAACAGGAATACAATCAGAATTGTAAATAACCCGTACTGGACGCCACAATGAACGCCGTTGTTACACCCAACCCGGTGCCCGGCGGCGCGGACTCCTCCGCCTGGCCCAAATACGAGCGGCGCATCGCGCTGACCGAAGTGCTGGACGCGCTGGTGGCCGAGGGCCTGGTCGAACCCGCGCAGTCCGACAAGATGAAGCTGGAATCGCGGATGAAAAAGTCCCTGGACCATCCCCTGGTGCAGGTGGCGGCGCAGGCCTGGAAGTCGCTGAAGACCGGCAAGCCGCTGACCCTCGATTTCTTGAGCGAATGGCTGGCCGCCAAGGCGGGGATGGAGTATTTCCACGTCGACCCGCTGAAAATCGACTTCACCCGCGTCGGCGAGCTGATGTCGATCACCTACGCCACCCGCTTTTCGATCCTGCCGATCGAGCGCGACAAGAATGTCGTGACGATTGCCACCAGCGAGCCCTTCCTCAGCGACTGGGTGAAGGAACTGGAGCAGATCCTGCGGGTCTCGATCCGCCGCGTGGTCGCCAACCCGGCCGACATCAAGCGCTACATCGCCGAATTCTTTACCCTGGCGAAATCGGTCAAGAGCGCCTCGAAGGACAAGGACGGCATCGAGTCTGCCGGCATCAACAACTTCGAGCAACTGGTCGAGCTGGGCAACACCGGCCGCGCCATCGACGCCAACGAGCAGCACGTGGTGCGGGTGGTCGACTGGCTGTTCCAGTACGCCTACGCGCAGCGCGCCAGCGACATCCACCTGGAGCCGCGCCGCGAGCAGGGCATTGTGCGCTTTCGCATCGACGGCGTGCTGCAGCAGGTCTACCAGGTGCCGCCGGCGGTGTTCGCGGCGATGACTTCGCGCATCAAGATCATCGGCCGGATGGACGTGGCGGAGAAGCGCCGTCCGCAGGACGGCCGCATCAAGACCCGCGCCGCCAACGGCGACGAGGTGGAGTTGCGCCTGTCCACCCTGCCGACCGCCTTCGGCGAAAAGCTGGTGATGCGGATTTTCGACCCCGACGTGCTGGTGCGCAATTTCTCCGAGCTTGGCTTCGGGGAGGAAGACCTGAAGCGCTGGAACGGCATGACCGCGCGCCCGCACGGCATCATCCTGGTCACCGGCCCGACCGGCTCGGGCAAGACCGTGACGCTCTATTCGACCCTGAAGAAGCTGGCTACCGCCGAGGTCAATGTCTGCACCATCGAAGACCCGATCGAAATGATCGAGGGCAGCTTCAACCAGATGCAGGTGCTCTCCGCGATCGAGCTGAACTTCGCCGAAGGCCTGCGCGCCCTGATGCGCCAGGACCCGGACATCATCATGGTGGGCGAAATCCGCGACCTCGAAACCGCCGAAATGGCGGTGCAGGCCGCGCTCACCGGCCACCTGGTGCTCTCCACCCTGCACACCAACGACGCGCCTTCTGCCGTCACCCGCCTGCTCGACCTCGGCGTGCCTTTCTACCTGCTCAACGCCACCCTGCTGGGCATCATGGCGCAGCGCCTGGTGCGCACCCTGTGCCCGCATTGCAAGACGATTTCCGAGCTGCACCACGAAACCCTGTGGAACGAACTGGTGGCGCCCTTCAAGGCGCCCGCGCCCAAGCAGGTGTACAAGCCGGTCGGCTGCATCGAGTGCCGCAACACCGGCTACAAGGGGCGCATCGGTATCTACGAGGTGCTGATGCTGTCTTCCGATATCAAGCGCCAGATCAACGAGGCCACCGACATCAGCAAGGTGCGCGAGGTGGCCTTCAAGGAGGGCATGCGCCCCTTGCGCGTCTCCGGCGCTCTCAAGGTGGCTTCCGGCCTGACCACGCTCGACGAGGTGATGCGCGTGGCGCCGCCGGCCGAGAGCTGAACTCCGCCGGCACCATGTCAAAGACCATCATCAGCCCGGCCGGGCTGCAGGGAAACGCCATCAGCCCCGCCGGGTTGCGTGTGGCCCTGGCCGACGGCGCCGAGTTGGCGCTGATCGACGTGCGCGAAGGCGGGGTGTTCGCGCAATCCCACTTGCTTACCGCCAGCAACATCGCGCTTTCGGTGCTGGAGCTGCGCGCGGCCGAGCTGCTGCCGCGCCGCGACGTGCGCATCGTGCTGGTCGATGACGGCGATGGGCTGGCGGAGCGCGCGCAGGGCGTGCTCGGCCGCCACGGCTATGGCAATCTCGCGGTGCTCGAAGGCGGCACGCCCGGCTGGGGCGCGGCCGGCTACGAATTGTTCTCCGGCACCTTCGTGCCCTCCAAGGCCTTTGGCGAATATGTGGAGCATGCCGACGACACGCCGCGCATCGAGCCCGAGACCCTGAAAGCCTGGCAGGATGAGGGCCGCGACATCCTGATCGTCGATTCGCGCCCGCAGGACGAATACAAGATGATGAGCATCCCCGGCGCGATGGACTGCCCGGGGGCGGAGCTTGTGTACCGCGTGCCCGGCATGCTGCTATCGGAAAAAACCACCGTGGTGGTCAATTGCGCCGGGCGCACGCGCTCGATCATCGGCGCGCAATCGCTGCGCAACGCCGGCCTTTCCAACCCGGTGGTGGCGCTGAAAAACGGCACCATGGGCTGGCACCTGGCCGGCTTCGAAGTGGCGCGCGGCAAGAGCAACCTGGCGCCGCACCCGGAGCCGGAGGGCCTGGTGATCGCGCAGACGCTCGCCGGGCAGGTGGCGCAGCGCTTTGGCATCGGTTTTATCGATGAGGACGAACTCGACGCCTTTCGCCTGGATGACGAGCGCACCACCTACATCTACGACGTGCGCCTGCCGGAAGACTTCAACGCCGGGCATCGCGAAGACAGCCTGAACGCGCCCGGCGGCCAGCTGGTGCAGGCCACCGACACCTATTGCCCCGTGCGCAACGCGCGCATCGTGCTGATCGACCGAGACGGCGTGCAGGCGGTGATGACGGCGCACTGGCTGAAACAAATGGGCTGGCGCGAAGTGTTCGTGCTCAAGAACGGCCTGGATGTGCCGCTGGTCACCGGCCGCGCCGGCGCCAGGGCGCTGGGGCTGGAAGCGCTGGGCGCGCCCGCGGTGGCCGTCGAAGACTTGCTCAAGCAGGTGGAGGCAAAAAGCGTCGAAGTGATCGATGTCGACTCCAGCCTCAAATACCGCAAGAGCCGCATTCCGGGCAGCTGGTATGCGCTGCGCTCGCGCCTGGGCGATTGCCTGCAGCGCTTCGCGCCCGGGGCCCGCCTGGTGTTCTCTTCTTCCAACGGCGTGCTTGCGCGCTATGCCGCCGAGGACGCGAAGGCGATGGGCTTCGAAACCGCGTATCTGGAGGGCGGCACCGCGAGCTGGAAACATGCCGGCTATCGCATGGAGCAGGCCAGCGGCGACGAAGACCCCAAATTCCTTACCGCCACCGAAGACGTCTGGTACCGCCCCTACGAGCGCAACGGTGGCGTCGAGCAGGCGATGCAGCAGTACCTCACCTGGGAAGTGAACCTGCTGGCGCAGCTGGAGCGCGAGCCCTACCTGCGGTTCACCACCGCGCCGAAGTAGCAGCTCTCAGGTGAACAGCCCGGCAGCGGTGGCGATGCGCCACAGCCCATGCGCGGCGCAGTCGGGTGCACCTGCCTCGGTGCGCAGGCCGGCGATGGCGAAAGCTTCGGTGTAACGCTGTGTCAGCGCGGCATTGCCGAGGATGGTGATGGCGCCCGCTTGCGGCACCATGCCGGTCGCGGCGCCAATCTCGCTGCCGATCAGCAGGCCGGAAAGATAAGAGGGCAGGGCGGCCTCGCCCAATTGCCCGAACAGGCCGAGGGTGCGCGCGGAAAACACCCGGCTCATCAGTTCCTGGGGCGCCTCCAGGCCATAGCGCACGCCGCGGGCGTAGGCGTCATCATCATGCGGCGCATCGAGTTGCATCAGGCACCCGAGGATGGTGTGGCCGCTGAGCGCGGCATAGATATCGCCGGTCATGAAACTGGCGAAGCGCAGCACGGCGCCATTCTTCACCCAGGCCCATTTGCTGTGGGTGCCGGGCAGCACCGCGAGGTGTTTGCCATCGGCGGGAATGGCGCCGATGATCTGCGTCTCCTCGCCGCGCATCACGTCCGGGACGCCGGCGCTGTTGCTGCAGGAGAGCCCGGGCACGATATGCGCCGACCGGCCGGGGAGCGCGAGAGGCGCCAGTGCGGCAGCGATGGCGGCGGCGTCCGCCGGGCAGGCGCAATAGGGTGCTTCGAGCCAGCCCTGCTTGCTGCCGATCATGCCGGCGAGCAGCACCGGCGCATGCGGGTGCGCACGCAGCCAGTCGCCGCAGGCTTGCCCGAAGGCGCCGGCGAAGTCGCCGCCTTCAACCCGCATGATGCCGAGCGCGCTGTCGCGCTGCTCGATCACCTTACCGTCACCGATCAGGTAGGCGCGCAGGCTGGAGGTGCCCCAGTCCAGGCCGATCAGCCGTGCGGCGCTCACGGCCGCTCCAGGAAAGCCAGCACGGCTTCGCGCCGCGGCTGCGGCGCGACCGCGCCAAACCCCGTGGTGGCGAGGGCGGCGGCGGCATTGGCATAGCGCGCGGCGGCGGCCAGGTCGTCGCCGAAGTGCAGGCGTGCCAGAAAGGCACCGTCGAAGCAGTCGCCGGCCCCGGTGGCGTCCACCGCATTGACCGCATGCCCGCCGATGCGCGTGCGCTGCTCGCGGGTGGCGGCGATGCAGCCCTGGCCGCCCAGCTTGAGCACCACATTGCGCGCACCCTGGGCAAAGCACCAGTCGATGATGGCGTCGGGATCGTCCAGCCCCGCCAGGGCCCGCATGTCCTCCAGGCCGGGCAGCAGGTAGTCGGCCAGGGCGATGGCGCGGCGCATGACGTCGCGCGCGCGTTCCAGCGGCCAGAGCTTGAGGCGCAGGTTGGTGTCGTAGGCGACCTTGACACCGGCGGCGCGGGCGATGTTGATGGCGCGAACCACGGTTTCGCAGGCACTGTCGGAAATTGCCTGGCTGACGCCGGAGAGATGCAGGAAACGCGCCCCCTGGATTAGTTGCACCGGCAGGTCCGCCGGGGTCATGCGGCTGGCGGCCGAGCCCTTGCGCAAATAGGAGAACACGTGGCCGCGCGTGTCGTGGGTGACGAAGTAGACGGCGGTAGACGCGGCCGGGTCGACCGACACGCCGCTGGCATCCACCCCTTCCTCGCGCCACAGCTCGCCCAGCATGTGGCCGAACTCGTCGTTGCCGACGCGCGTGATGTAGCCGCAGGGCGCGCCCTGGCGCGCGCAGGCGATGATGGCGTTGGAGGTGTCGCCGCCGTAGCCTTGCAGGTAGTTCGGCTCGCCGGGGCGGGTCTGGTTGAACTCGATCATCGGCTCGCCCAGGGCGAGGATGGCGGGCTGGGTCACGTCAACCCTTAACGAGTGATGATGCTCAACTGGTCCAGCACGTGACGTGCCTCGTCGACCAGGGCCTTTTGCTCGCGCGCGCGCATC
Organism: Burkholderiales bacterium; assembly: GCA_036271855.1. Classification (GTDB taxonomy): domain Bacteria; phylum Pseudomonadota; class Gammaproteobacteria; order Burkholderiales; family JAEUOS01; genus JAQGMJ01. Next base: position 644 of record DATAZV010000457.1, on the reverse strand, counting down.
GCCGCGCCGGAAAACAGGCTGCTGCCGATGCCCACGCACTTGGCGCCGGCGTCGAACCACTCTTCCATGTTGTCGGCACTGACGCCGCCAGTGGGGCAGAAGCGGGTATCGCGAAATACCGCGGTGACAGCCTTCAGATGCGCCGGGCCTAAGGTGGAGGCGGGAAAGATCTTCACGATGTCGGCGCCGTCGCGCAGGCAGGCGGCGATTTCGGTCGGCGTCATCGCGCCCGGCAGGTAGGCGGCGTTGCCGGCGTGCGCCACCGCGCCCAGGCCCGGCGCGAGGCCGGGCGAGACGATGTAAGTCGCGCCTGCATGCAGCACCGCTTCGCACTCCTGCTCGGTCCACACCGTACCGGCGCCGATCAGCTGGTGGCTTTCCAGGCGGCGCGAAAAGGCACGGATCAGCTCGGTGGCGTCCGGCATGCTGAGGGTGATTTCCACCGTCGGAAACCCGGCCTTCAGCGCGCAGTCGATCGCCAGCGCGCCGTCGTCCGGGTTGTCGTAGCGGATGACGGGAATCACGCCATACTTCACCAGCAGGTCGGCAGTCTCGCGCGCGGAGGGCATCAATCGACCTTGATGTTGGCGCTCTTGATGATGCGCGCCCACTTGTCGGTCTCGCTGTGCAGGAAGCCGGCGAAT
>DATAZV010000456.1:0-8393 GCA_036271855.1 Burkholderiales bacterium | reverse complement strand
CGCCTACAAGGACATCGACGTGGTGATGGCCAACCAGGAAGACCTGGTCGAAGTTGTGCATACCCTGAAACAGGTTGTTTGCATCAAGGGGTAAGCCGATGAAGACTCGTAACCCGATGCTGACCCACAAGGCGGCAAAAGCAATGAAACCGCGCAACCCCGTGCTGATCGCGCTAAAGAACAATCAGGGCGCGAAAGGTGCGGGGGTGCACGGCAAGAAACAAGGGGCACTGCGCCGCGCCGAAAAAATGGCGGTGTTGCGCGAAGTCGCTGAATATCGTTAAAGCAAACAACTCAACAGTCTGGAGGTGATTGGAAAAAGGCCGGGAATACTCCCGGCCTTTTCATTTTCCTTGCCGGACCTAATAGGCCAGCAGCACCAGCGCAAGCGCAATCCCCGCCGGAATCGCCTGGATGAACAATATCTTCCGGTTGGCGGTGGCCGCGCCGTACACCCCGGCGACGATGATGCAGGCGAGAAAAAAGATCATCACCGCAACGCCGCCCGCGGGCCAGGCCAGGCCCCAGACCAGGCCGGCGGCGAGAAAGCCGTTGTACAGGCCCTGGTTGGCGGCGAGCACCTTGCTGGCGGTGGCGAATTCCTGCGTCAACCCGAAGGCGCGGCGGCCGCGCGGCTTGTCCCAGAGAAACATCTCCAGCACCAGGATGTAGACGTGCAGCAACGCGATCAGGGCGACGGCGACGCTGGCGGCGGTTTTCATATCGATGAAAATCCTGGAGCGGGTGAAGGGAATCGAACCCTCGTCGTAAGCTTGGGAAGCTTCTGCTCTACCATTGAGCTACACCCGCGACAGGCGGGATTTTACGATACTTTGCTCCCTCAGGCGGTCATCAATCCCCGGCCGAACAGGTAGGTGACATTGATGCGCCGGTTCTCGTAACCTTCCCGGAAGGAGATTTCGTCCGTCTCGTGGAATAGCATCGAGTTGAACAGCACCGCGCGGTTGCAGCGGTAAGGCACTTTCACGCAGTTCGCCCGATTCTGCTGGAGAAAATCGTAGATGCCGCGCTCGCTCTCGTTGTATTTGCGGAACGGCCAGTCGGCCGGCGAAGGCACGTCGTAGATCAGCATGCCGCCGGTTTCCGGGTCGAGGTTGGCGTCGTCCGGGGTGATCCAGAAATTGAGGTTGACGCGGGCAAAATCGGCATGCACGTTGATGCCCTTGGCCATGCGGGTGTCGTACTTAAAGGCCCAGAGCTGCTCCAGGGCGTGCGGGCCGAAGATGCGCGGCATCTTCTCCTTGAGCTCGCACGCGATACGCAAATGCAGGGGGCTGAGGAAACCTTGGGGCGCAAAGGCGCCGAGGTAACCATTGCCGTATTCGCGTTTCCATACCGTGGAGGCCAGGCAGAACCGCTGCAGTTCTTCGAGCGCGCGCGGCGACAGCAGGTTGTCGATCCAGATCATCTCCGGGCGGCTGGCGAAATAACGCTCTTCGATGCCGCGCCAGTCGTTGTCACCCAGGCAGGACTCGAAGTCCTGCGCCACCGCATGCCGCAACAGCAGGCTTTCGAACGGGTAGGCGCCGGCGGCCGGCGCGTCCTGCAGCACACGCAGCCGTTCCCCGGCCTGTTCCAGTTCCGGCGTGGTGCGGCCCAGGCCACACAGATATTCGATCTGCTCCAGGTCGTGGCGGATGCGGAACTCGGCGATCGCGCCCGCCTCGCGCCGCCGCGCCGCCTCTTCGCGCAGGCTGGCCGCGGCTGCTTCCATGCCGAGGCGCTCGATCAATTCCTGGTCATCGAGGATGCGGAAGTGATGCATGAACACGTTGTTGCGCGCCGCCACGTGGCCGGGGTCCAGGCGCAAGCACTCGTCAAAGCTGCGCACCGCCTCGTCATCGCGCTGCAGTTCGCTCAGGGCGTTGCCGCGGTTGAAATAGGCTTCGGCGTAATTCGCCCGGCAGGCGATGGCGCGCTCGTAGCAGGCAAGCGCATCCGCGTGGCGGCCCAGGCGCTCGAACAGGTTGCCGCGGTTGTTGTGCGCCTCGGGGAAATCCGGCGCCAGCGCGAGCGCCTTGTCCAGACTCTGCATCGCTTCCACCGGCCGCTGCAGGCGCGCCAACGCATTGCCGCGGTTGTTCCACGCCGGCGCATGATCGGGCTTGAGTTCGAGCGCGTGCTGGTGATGGACCAGCGCCTCATCGATGCGGTCGAGTTTTTGCAGCACGTTGCCACAATGGTCCCAGGCCTCGGCCAGCCCGGGCGCGACGCTGACGGCACGCTGATAGGCCGCCAGCGCCTCGCCGTAGCGCGCAAGTTCCTCGAGCGCGAGGCCGCAATTGTTCTGTGCCTGGGCGAAACCCGGCTGGGCGCGCGTCGCTGCCTGAAAAGCGGCAAGCGCCTGCGCCGGCTGTTCCAGGCGCAGCAACACCAGGCCGTGGTTGTTGTGCGCATCGGCGAAATCCGGCGCCAGGGCCACGGCCTTGCCGTAGGCTGCCGCCGCCTCCTGCAGGCGTCCCAGGTCTTCCAGGGCCAGGCCGAGGTCGCAATGGGCCTGCGGCATCTCCGGCCGCAGCGCGAGGGCGCGCCCGAAACTGGCCAGGGACAGTTCGGCCTGCCCCATGTTGCGCAATACCAGGCCGTGATGATGGTGAGCTTCGGCAATGTCGGGGCGCAGCGCCAGGGCGCGGCGCAACAGTTGCTCGCCCTCTACCGGCCGACCTTCCATCGCCCACAGCAAGCCGAGGTAATGCAAGGTGCCGGGATGCTCGGGCCATACGCTGCGCACCTGCTCCAGCATCGCACGGGCCAGTTGCGGATTGCCGCCCTGCAGGTGCTGCATCGCCATGCCAAACAACTGCTGCACCTGCTGCAGCACCTGCTGTTGCGGGATGCTCATGCCCGGCCCGGAAAGGTAGTTTCAGCGTCCGGTTCGAGAGGGGCGGAAAGACCCGGCTTGCAAGGAGATGCGCCGTCGGCATCGACGGCGCTCAACTCGCGCGCCGCACGCGTCAACTGCCTGGCCTTTACGAAGGCCGCGGGGCAAATCCTTGCGGGCAAGGGGACGAACACCCGGCCGCCAACACCCGCGGGGCCGGGATGCCTCTTCTTATTGAGCATGTTGCTTCCATTTTTCTTATTCGTTGTAGTGCATACGCGAGGGATCGCCAAACAGATGCCGGCAAAAGCAATGCAGCTGGCCCACGCGCGCTGCGTTCTCTGCAACCGCTACCCTAACGGAAGCGCAGGCGCCTCGCCGGGCCTGAACGTAAATTAATCCTGCGTAAAGGATTCGGTCACTTTTCACCCCGCAGCCGGCGATCGCCGCCGGCTGATCCGGGGACCGCAAAGCGGAACCGGCGAGGCGCGTGGCCCGACCCGACCTGAATGACTCAGGTCAGGGACGCGGATTCTTGTCGGCTTCGGGCGGGGTCTGGCCCAGTTCGGCCAGCAACGCGCGCGCGGCGGCGGGGTTGCGTTCCTTGGCGGCACTGATGAAATAGAGGTAGACCTCGCGCGCCTTGGCCTTTTTGCCGGTTTCCCCGACGCGCGTGAGGTCGCCGGGTTCGCCGCCCTGCGCCCAGGCCTTGGCGCGCGCCGCCCAGGTTTTCAGGTCTTTTTTCGCATAACCGGTCGCGACACCGGCTTGCGAGCGCATCAGGCGCGCGTAGATGAAATCGCCGGTGACGTCCGCGAACGATGGGTACTCGTCCGAATCGGTATAGACGGTGGCCACGCCGTGCTTGCGCGCCAGCGCCAGGTACTCGGCGCACATGAAGCTTTCATGACGCGCGTCCAGCACGTGGCGCAAGGCGACGCCGTCCTGTTTCGCCGGCAGCAGCTTGAAAAAGGCGCCGAGATCGTCCGCATCGAATTTTTTGGTCGGCGCCAGTTGCCAGACGATGGGGCCGAGTTTATCGCCCAGCTCGGTGATGCCGCTGGCGAGGAACTTGCCCACCGATTCGCCCGCCTCCGCCAGCACGCGGCGGTTGGTGGTGTAGCGCAGCGCCTTCATCGAAAAGACAAAGCCCTCCGGTGTCTCGTCGCGCCATTTGGCGTAGGTGGAAGGGCTCTGGGTGCGGTAATAGGTGCCGTTGACCTCGATGGCGGTGAGCTGGCGGCTGGCGTATTGCAGCTGCCTGGTCTTGGCCAGCTTCTCGGGATAGAAAGTCTCGCGCCAGGGATCGTAGTCCCAGCCGCCGATGCCCACTCGGACGCGGTGCGCCATTGCCATCGTTTGCCCCACTCGGGTTGCGTGATAATGCGCACATTCTAAGACAGCCGCTCCCATGGCCAGCCCGCCACCCCGCAGCCCCCCTTCATTCGCCCCGGCCAGCCAGCGTATCTACGGTCTCGACATCCTGCGCGCCTGCGCCATCCTGTGCGTCCTGTTCCTGCACAGCTCATTGCTGCTGGACGGCTATCCGGCGCTGTGCAAGGTGCTCACTGCCGTACCGGATGGTGTCTCGATGTTTTTCGTGCTCAGTGGCTATCTCATCGGCATGCTGCTGCTGCGCCGGGTCACGCAGCCCGAATTCGGCCTGCGCGAAGCGCTGGATTTCTGGCTGCGGCGCTGGTTGCGTACCCTGCCGGCTTACTACCTGGTTCTCGTGCTCGTCTATTTCATCGCCGTGCGCGGCGGGCAGCCGCCGCCGGTGCGATTGCCGGACTACATATTCTTCGTGCAAAACCTCGCCTGGCCGCATCCCGGCTTTTTCGGCGAAGCCTGGAGCCTGGCCGTCGAGGAATGGTTCTACCTCTTGCTGCCGCTGCCGCCCCTGATTGCGGCGCGCCTGTGGCCCAGGCTGCCGCGCGACCGGCTGCTGCTGGCCTGGGCGGCGCTGTGCCTGGTGGGCGCCCCGCTGTTCCGCGCAAGCCTGGCCGGCGCGCACGGCATCGCGACGCCTGACTGGGACCTCTGGCTGCGCAAAATCGTGCTCGTGCGCATGGACGCGCCGGCTTTCGGCGTGCTGGGCGCCTGGCTGCATACCTTCCGCCCCCGGCTCTGGCAGCGCCACGCACGCACCGCCTTTGCCGCCGGGATCGCGCTGCTGATTGCGCAAAGGCTCCTGCTCACCGCTTTCGATCCGGCCTGGTACATGAACTACGCCTACCTGAGCCTGGATTGCGCCGGCTTCCTGCTGCTGCTGCCGGCCTTGAGCGCGCTGCACACGGGCAGCGGCCCGGCCTACCGGTTTGTCCGCCTGTTCAGCACGCTCGCCTACGGTCTCTACCTGGTGCATTTCAACCTGGTGCTGATGAACGTGCTGCCGCGCCTGGCCTATTTCTACCTGCCGGTCCAGCCCGCGGCCTTCGGCAGCGCCATGATGTATCTCGGCTTTTGGAGCCTGTCCCTCCTGTTGGCGGCGTTGCTCCATTTATGCTGGGAAAAGCCCTTCATGCAATGGCGCGACCGGCGCCTGCGCCGCGAGCCGGCGCTTGACCTATGTCGGATCGCGGCTTGACGGTATCCGATAAACTAGCGCCTGCGGGAGAATTGTTCCCTGCCCGGCAATAAAACCTGTTATCAACCCTTTCCCCAACGTGATCGATATCCTGGTCAACGGCGAAACCCGCCGCCTCGCCGCGCCCGCCACCGTGAGTGCCCTGCTGGAGCAGATGCAGCTCACCGGCAAGCGACTGGCGGTGGAATGCAACGGCGAGATCGTGCCGAAAAGCCGCCACGCCGAGACCCCGCTTTCCCCCGGCGACCGCCTGGAGATCGTGGTGGCCGTGGGCGGCGGCTGACGCGCCGCAACAGCTGGACCCCAATATACAATCCGCCGGATTCGTCGGCGGCACGAGGTGACGCAATGGACATGCAACTCAAGGACAAACCCTTCGAAATCGCCGGCAAGGTGTATAGCTCGCGCCTCTTGGTGGGCACCGGCAAGTACAAGGACTTCGCCGAGACCCGCGCCGCGATCGACGCTTCCGGTTCGCAAATCGTCACCGTCGCGGTGCGCCGCGTCAACATCGGCCAGACCGCCGGCGAGCCTTCGCTGCTGGACTTCCTGCCGCCCGCCCAGTTCACCATGCTGCCCAACACCGCCGGCTGCTACACGGCCGACGACGCGGTGCGCACCCTGCGCCTGGCGCGCGAACTGCTCGACGGCCACAGCCTGGTCAAGCTCGAAGTGCTGGGCGATCCGCACACCCTGTATCCGAACATGATCGAGACCCTGGCGGCCGCCAAAACCCTGGTGGCGGATGGCTTTCACGTGATGGTGTATTGCAGCGACGACCCGATCATGGCCAAGCAACTGGAGGAGATCGGCTGTGTTGCCGTGATGCCGCTGGCTTCGCTGATCGGCTCGGGCATGGGCATCCTGAACCCGTGGAACCTGTCGCTGATCATCGAAAAAGCCAACGTGCCGGTGATCGTCGATGCCGGTGTCGGCACCGCCTCCGATGCGGCCATCGCCATGGAACTCGGCTGCGACGGCGTGCTGATGAATACTGCCATCGCCGGCGCCAAAAATCCCGTGCTGATGGGCAGCGCCATGGGCAAGGCGGTGCAGGCCGGTCGCGAAGCCTTTCTCGCCGGGCGCATGCCGCGCAAGCTCTACTCCGCCACTCCCTCCTCGCCCACCAGCGGCATGATCGCCGCCAAGGGCGCTTGAAGCGGCGGGCGCCGCGCCGGCGCCCAAGCCCTCTGCCGCGCGGCCCAGGCCGCGCTTCCAACCCGATGCAAAACACCCCTGATGGCGCTGCGCCGGAACCACCCGCGGAACCGGCGCCGCGCCTGACCACCCAGTCGATCCGCAGCTTCGTCCTGCGCCAGGGCCGCATGTCGCCGGCGCAGACACTGGCGCTTGCCACCCTGCTGCCGGTCTACGGCATCCCTTACAAGGCCGAGGTACTGGACCTGGCCGCCGCCTTTGGCCGCGACGCACCCACCATCCTGGAAATCGGCTTCGGCATGGGCGAGACTTCGGCGCGGATTGCCGAGGCGGCGCCGGAAAAAAACTTTCTCGGCCTCGAAGTGCACGCCCCCGGCGTCGGCGCCCTGCTCAAGCTGATCGCCGAAAAGCGGCTGTCCAACCTGCGCATCGTCCAGCACGATGCGGTGGAGGTGGCGCAGCGGATGATCGCCCCCGACACCCTGGCGGGCATCCACATTTTCTTCCCCGACCCCTGGCCGAAGGCGCGGCACCACAAGCGGCGCCTGATCCAGCCGGCGTTTGTGAAGCTGCTGGCCTCGCGCCTGGCGCCCGGCGGCATCCTGCATTGCGCCACCGACTGGGAGCATTACGCCCAGCAGATGCTCGAAGTGCTGTCCGCCGAACCGCAGTTGATCAACACGGTGGCCAATGCCGCGGGCGCCGCCGGTTACGCCGAGCGCCCGGCCTATCGCCCGGTCACCAAATTCGAGAATCGCGGCCTGAAACTCGGCCATGGCGTCTGGGATGTAGTATTCGCCCGCAAGCCCTGATTTACCCTCCACCTTACCCAAGAGAACAACATGAAAATTCTCACCCCGGCTTCCCTCCTGCTGGCGGCCCTGTTCGCCGCCGGCAGCGCGCAGGCGCAACTGAAAGTGCCGCCGCCCGCGCCCGGCGCGCCTCAGAGCGGTGTCGTCCAGCCCAACATGCCCGACCCGCTGACCAAGGAATTCCACGCTTGCGTCCAGAAAGTGCAGGACGCCGCCCAGGCCGCCAAGGCGCCGCCCGACCCCGCCACCGCCACCGCCTGCTTCGTCGCCGAAATCAAGCGGCAGGAAGCCAAGATCACCAGCGGCACCCAGCGCGTCGACAAGGGCCTGAACGCGGCCGAAAAGAAACGCCTGGATGAGGCCAACGTCGCCTGGCGCCGCTTCCGCGACGTCGAATGCGTCTTTTTTGCCGACCCCAAGGGTTCGCCGATCGACAACGCCAACAACGCCCAGTGCATGCTCGACCGCACCATCAAGCGCGCCCTCGACATGGAAGGCCTGGCCCTGGCGCTGAGCGAAAAAGGGGCGCCCCCCGGTGCCGGCGCTCCGCCGCCGCCCGGCGCGCCGCCGCCCGCCGCACCGGCGAAGAAGTAAGCCGGCCAGACTGCAGGCCCGATGCAAGGGCCTGCAAGCAGGCCGGACAGGGGAGCCTCCAGGGCTCCCCTTTTTTATTGCCCTAGGCCGCGTCGCTCCATTCGACCCAATGGAACAAGGCGGTGGCCAGCACCACCAGGCCGAAGGCGATGCGGTACCAGGCGAAGGGCTTGAAGTCGTGGCCCGAGATGTAGCGGATCAGCCAGCGCACGCAAATAAAGGCGCTGATGAAGGCCGTCGCCGCGCCCACCAGCCACAGGCCCCAGTCGGCCGCCACCAGCAGGTGGCGTTCCTTGTATAGCGAGTAAAGGGTGGCCGCCACCAGGGTCGGGACAGCCAGAAAAAACGAAAACTCGGTGGCCGTTTTGCGCGACAGGCCGAACAGCATGCCGCCGATGAT
>DATAZV010000455.1:0-12005 GCA_036271855.1 Burkholderiales bacterium | reverse complement strand
CACGGTGGCATTCAGGCCCACCGCATGGTCCTTGGGGGCGACCACCGCGTGCACCCCGGCCGCGTCGGCGGTGCGCAGGCAGGCGCCAAGGTTATGCGGGTCGGTAATACTGTCGAGCACCAGGACCAGCGGCGGACCGCTGACCTGATCGAGAACATCGTCCAGGGATGAGGCGAGTTCCACCAGTTCCACTTTCGCCGCTACGCCCTGATGCCGCCCGCCGCCGGCCATGCCGTCCAGGCGCCCGCTGTCGACCTGCACCACTCGCACGTTCATGCTCTCGGCAAGCTTGGCCATGTCGCGCGCGCGGCCGTCCTTGCGCGAGGGATCGAGATAAACCTCGACCACCGAGGCGGCGCGCTGGCGGATGCGGCTGGCGACCGGGTGAAAGCCATAAATGAATCGGGTGCTCACAAAACTCCTTCGAATACAGGCGCGGCGTTCATGCGCCCTTGACCTTCAGCATGATCTTGCCGATGTGGCCGGAATCTTCCATCAGCGCATGCGCCTTGGGCGCATCGGCCAGGGAAAAGGTGCAGTGAATCAGCGTGCCGACTTTTTGCGCCTCGATCAGCGGCCATACCTTCTCGTGCAGGGCGCGCGCGATGGCGGCCTTTTGCGCGATGCTTTGCGGGCGCAAGGTCGAGCCGGTGAATACCAGGCGCTTGACCATGATGGGCGTGCAGTCGATGTCCACCTTCGGTGCCTGTAGGAACGCAATCTGCACCAGCCGGCCTTCGATGGCCAGCGAGCGCAGGTTCTTTTCCACGTAAGGGCCGCCCACCATGTCGAGAATGACGTTGACACCTTGCTTGTTGGTCAGGGTCCACAGTTCCTTGGCCCAGTCCTGCTCGCGGTAGTTGATCGCCACATCGGCGCCCAGCTTTTTCACCGCCGCCACTTTTTCCGCGCTGCCCACGGTCGTATAAACGGTGGCGCCGAAAGCGTGGGCCAGCTGGATCGCGGTGACGCCGATGCCGCCCGAGCCGCCGTGCACCAGGAAGCTCTCGCCGGCCTTGAGCGCGCCGCGTTCGAACACATTGCTCCAGACAGTGAAATGGTTTTCCGGCAAGGCAGCTGCCTGTTCCAGCGACAGGCCCTTGGGCACCGGTAGGCAATGCGAGGCGTGCACCGCGCAATATTCGGCGTAGCCGCCACCGGAGGTCAGGGCGCAGACGCTGTCGCCGACATTCCACTGCGTGACGTCGTCGGCTTTGGCGGCGATTTTTCCCGCCACTTCCAGGCCCAGTAGCGGTGAGGCGCCGGGCGGCGGCGGGTATTTGCCGGCGCGCTGCAGCACGTCGGGCCGGTTGACGCCCGCGTAGGCGACTTCGACCAGGACTTCACCCGGCTTCAGTTGCGGCAGCGGGCCCTGCTTGACCTGCATGCAGTCGGCGGCGCCGCCGCTGCCGTGATCCACGTATTGCATCGTTGCGGGTAATGCCATGACCATTCCTCTGTAACGCTATGCCTTCGCAGGCGGTGTTTTCTTGCGTGCGGCCTTTTTGACCGGAGCGGACTTTACCGCAGCGCGGGCGGATTTGCCAGGCGCGGGCGGCGTCTGCCTGCTCGCCTTCGGCGCTTTGGCCGATTTGCCTGCCTTCGCCTCCTTATTTAGCTTTATGGGCGCCGGCTGCGCGGCCTGGCGCGCCGGTTTTGCAGGCTTGGCGAGCCCGGCTGCCTTTTCCTGTCCGTATGCGGCAATGACAATGCTCGGTGCGGGCGGTACTTCCGGAGTCGGTGAGGGCGGCGTATCAAGCAAGGCCAGATCGATTTTCAGCGAATCGGCATCGGCCCGCACGATCTTCACCCGCACCCGCTGGCCGAAGCGGAATTCGCGGCCGCTGCGCTCGCCGCGCAACAGGTGGTGGGTTTCGTCGTAGTGAAAGTAGTCGCGGCCCAGTTCGGAAATGTGGATCATGCCGTCGATCATCAGCGGCTCTACGGTCACGAAGATACCGAATCCGGCGACACCGCTGATGGTGCCGTCGAACTCATCGCCCAGATGCTCGGCAGCGTAATGGCATTTGAGCCAGGATTGCACTTCGCGCGAGGCGTCGTCGGCCCGGCGTTCGTTCTGCGAGCAGTGGACGCCCAGGGCATCCCAGTCGTCCTCGTGGTATTTGCGGCGCTTGAGCACCGCCTTGATCGAGCGGTGCACTAGCAGGTCAGGATAGCGGCGGATCGGCGAGGTGAAGTGGGCGTACATGTCGTAGGCCAGCCCGAAATGGCCGACATTGTCCGGCGCATATTGCGCCTGCTGCATCGAGCGCAGCATCACGCTGGAAATCAGCGCGGCGTCGGGGCGGCCCTTGATCTCCTTGGCCAGCTTGGCGTAATCCTTCGCGCCCGGACTGTCGCCGCCACCCAGCATCAGGCTCAGCGGGCCGAGGAAGGCGCGCAGGTTTTCCAGCTTCGCCGGGGTCGGCCCGAGGTGCACCCGGAACAGCGCAGGATGCTTGAACTTCTCCAGGTATTCGGCGGCGCAGACGTTGGCCGCCAGCATGCATTCCTCGATCAGGCGGTGCGCGTCGTTGCGCACCACCGGCACGATGCGCTCGATGCGCCCGGCCTCGTTGAACACCATCTTGGTCTCGGTCGATTCGAAATCGATCGCGCCGCGCCGGCTTCGTTCACCCAGCAGCGCCTGGTAGACCTTGTACAGGCTGCCCAGATGCGGCACCAGCGACTTGCGCTTGGTGGCGGCCTCGCCCTTCGGGTCGGCCAGGATGGCGGCGACTTCGGTATAAGTGAAGCGCGCCTTCGAATGCATCACCCCGGGATAGAACTCGTAACGCTGGATCTCGCCGTCGGCGGAGATGCCCATGTCGCACACCATTACCAGGCGATCGACATCCGGGTTCAGGGAACACAGGCCGTTGGAGAGTTTCTCCGGCAGCATCGGGATGACGCGGCGTGGAAAATACACCGAGGTGGAGCGCTCGCGCGCATCGACATCCAGCGGCGCACCCGGCTTGACGTAGTGGCTGACGTCGGCAATCGCCACCACCAGCCTGAAGCCTTTGCCGGGTTTGCCATTGGCCAGCTTCTGCGGCTCGCAAAACACCGCGTCGTCGAAGTCGCGCGCGTCTTCGCCGTCGATGGTGACCAGGGGCAGGTCACGCACATCGTGGCGATCCTTGTAATCAGCGGGCCGCAGTACAGCCGGCAGCTTTTCGGCTTCGCTCTCGGCCGCCTTGGAAAAGACATGCGGCAGATCGTGCTTGCGCAGCGCCACTTCGATTTCGATGCCGGAGTCTTCCTCGCCGCCCAATACTTCGGTGACCTTGCCTTCCATCGGCTGGCCCGCTTCGGGGTAGCGCGTGATGGTGACGGCGACGAAGTCACCTTCTGCGCCGCGCGTGCTCTTGTCGAGCAGCACCGGATCGCTGAAATTGCGGTCGCGTGGAATGGCCACCCAGCGTGAGCCGTCGCGCTTCAGGCGGCCGACGACGTGGGTGATGGCACGCTCGCGTACTTCAACGATCTTTGCCTCCTGGCGGCCGCGCTTGTCCTGGCCGCGGCGCGCAAAGGCCACGGTGTCGCCGTGCATCGCCCCCGCGAGATTGTGGGAGGCGACATAAAGATCGTCCCCGCCGCTTTCCGGCGCGACAAAGCCGTAGCCTTCGCGATGCCGCGACAGCTTGCCGGTTTCGAGTTCGCGCGGCGTGCCGGGATATAGTTGTCCGCTGCTTTTGAGGATCAGTTCGCCATCGCGCAGCATCGCATCGACGCGGCGGGTCAGGCCTTCCAGCGCGTCGCGCTCGACTGCGAGCAGACGCGCGATTTTCGAGATGCCGATGCCGGGCTCCTCTTCGACGGCGGCGGCGATGGCGGCGCGTTCGGGAATCACGGTGCGATACGCCGGGACGCCGAATTGCTGGCGCGGCGCGCGAGCGCCGGAGTCGGGCTGAGTCCGGCTTTTCGAGCGATTCAGGCCGGAAGGAGATTTGTTGTTACCGGCGGTACTCTTTTTTTTCGCCGCTGAGGTTTGTGCTTTTTGTTTCAATTTTGCTATAATTCCGTTGTTGTTCGATTGCAGTGATGGTTTTGCATAAAACCACCGTTTTCTGCAGTTGTCCGCGCCCAGATGGCGGAATTGGTAGACGCACCAGGTTCAGGTCCTGGCGGTGGCAACACTGTGGAGGTTCGAGTCCTCTTCTGGGCACCAAGTTTCAGTGTTTCGCTAAACGCCTTGCATTTGCAGGGCGTTTTTGTTTCCGGCGCCTTGCATTTGCAGGGCGTTTTTGTTTCTGAAGCCTCGCTCACGTGAGGCTTTTTCATTTTCGCAGCCACCCGCATTCGCGCGTCGAGACGAATCATCGCACTTTTGGCGCGGGTTTGCGGCGCTTTTCTGGTAAATGCGGGCTGTTCGGGCCAAAAAACAGCCCTTTGCGCCTGTATTTTATTCAAGCGCGGCGAGCGCCCGTTGCGCAGGCATCGGGCTCAGCCCGCGCCCGCGCGCGCCAGCAGGCTGCGCGCCGCGATCACGACCGGCTCGTCGATCATCTTGCCGCGATAGGTACAAGCCCCGCCCGCCGCTGCCCGATAGGCGGCCAACACACCTTGTGCGAATTCGACTTCCGGCGCAGTCGGCGTAAAGGCCGCCGCGATACCCGCCACCTGGCCGGGATGAATCGCCAGCTTGCCATTGAAGCCCATCGCCTTGGCGCGCAGGCATTCCGCAGTCAGGCCGGCGGCATCCTGGATATCCAGGTAAGGCACGTCCAGCACCCCGAGGCCGCGGCTGGCCGCGGCCTGTACCACCCGTGCGCGGCCGGTGAGCAAGGGCTCCCAGGCAAAGGCACAACCCAGGTCGGCGGCCAGATCAACCCCGCCAAAGGCCATGCCGCGCAATGACGATGCGCCGGCAATTGCATAAGCCTGCTCCAGGCCGGCCGCCGATTCGATCAGGGCAAGCAAGGGAATGGCCCCCTTCAAATGGCGCGCCACCAGTTCCACTTCCACCGCCGATTCGACCTTAGGCAACAGCAAAGCCCCCGGTGCGCATCCGGCTTTGGCCAACTCGATCACCGCCAGCAGATCGCGCAGGCCGGCCTCGGTGTAAACCGAGTTGATCCGCAGGCAGATCAGGAAATCCGCTGGTGCGGGCGCCTTTCGATCATTGAACCAGGCAGAGACAACGGCGCGGGCGTTGTCTTTTTCCCCCGCGCCCACCGCGTCTTCGAGATCGATGATCAGGCCGTCCGCCCCGGTGCTTTCGGCCTTGGCGAAGCGCTCCGGCCGATTGCCGGGGGTGAACAGCAAGGCCTTGATGCGTTTTACATCAAGCATGCTTCAAATCCTCATGATGCCGGTTCGAACTGGTTCCAAGCCTCGTATCAATCCGCAGTGATGTGGGTCTCGGCGATGAATTTTTTCCAGCGTTCCAGGTCGCTCTTGATTTCGCCGGCGATTTCCTCCGGCGTGCCGGATTCCGGCACCAGGCCCTGCTTGAGCATGGTTTCACGCACCTCGGGCATGGCGAGGATGGCGCCGATCTCGCGGTTCAACGTCATCACCACATCGCGCGGCGTGCCGGCAGGCGCAGCGAACCAGAAGTACAGGTCCAGGCCCAGGTTCTTTTGCCCCAATTCCGAGAAGGTCGGCACGTCGGGCGCGAGCACAGAGCGCTTTTCACCCGAAACGGCGACGAGATTGAGTTTGCCGGTGCGCGCGTGCGGCAAGGCGGTGTGCACCGGCAGGATGGAGAACTGCACCTGGCCGCCCAGCAGATCGGTGGTGGCGCCGGCGGCGCCCTTGTAAGGGATGTGCTGGATGTCCAGCCCCAGGCGCTGCTTCAGCACTTCCATTGCCAGGTGCTGGGGCGTGCCGCTGCCGGGCGAGGAATAGGTCAGCTTGCCCGGCTCGGCCTTGGCCTTGGCGACGAATTCCGGCAGCGTTTTCACACCGGTGCCGGGGAAAGCGACCAGCGAGATGTTGCCGCGCGCTGCCTCGGTGATGGTGGCGAAATCCTTCACCGGATCGTAGGGTACGTTCTTGTACAGCGATGGGGTGATGGTGAAGGTGTTGACGTTGACCATCACCGTATAGCCGTCGGGGCGCGACTTGGCGACGTAGTCCGCGCCGATGTTGCCGCTGGCGCCGGGCCGGTTGTCCACCAGGATGGGCTGGCCCAGCTTCTGGCTCAGGCGCGGGCCGACGGTGCGCGCGACGATGTCGATGCCGGTGCCCGGCGTGTAGGGCACGACGAAAGTAATCGGTTTGGCTGGATAGGCCTGCGCCAATGCAGCGCCGCTCATGGCCAGCATGGCGGCAGCCAGCAGGGTGTTGAATAGAGGTCGCATCTTCTGGTCTCCTGTATTTATATTGGTACAGCCGCGCGTCGGACGGCGCGTTGAATATGGATCTTCAGTCCGCCGGCGCCTGCACCTGCACGCCCACACGGCCCGGCAGATCCTGCGGGTGCAGCAGGTCGTAAATCTCGAAGGGTTGGTGAATCCACGGGTTGTCGGGCAAATAGTCGGCCCAGAAATCCGGCGTAAATACGGAACAGCCCTTGCGCCAGATGACGGCGCTGCGCATGTCCTGGATGCCGGGGTAGCGGGTACGCAAGTGCTCGACCACCCGTTTCAGGGTGGCGCCGGAGTCCACCATGTCGTCCACCAGCAGGATGCGGTCGCCCAGGAGCTCGTTCACCTTCGCCAGATGCTGGCCGATGGTCAGCTCGCCCTGTACATCGGCGGTCTTTTTCTCGTTGGTGAAATACGACTGCGTGGCCAGCACGCCCAGCGGCTGGTTGAACACGCGGGAGATCGTGTCCCCCACCCGCAGGCCACCGCGCGCCAGGCAGATGATCTGGTTGAACTTGAAGCCGGAGTGGTGGATCTTGGCGGCCAGCCTTTCGATCGCGTGGTGATAGTCCTGCCAGGAAACGTAAAGGTCGGCCATGTGGTTGGGTCGCGGGCGCTATTTGAAAGGATGGGACAGGACGATGGTCTCGTCGCGCTCCGGGCCGGTGGAAATCAGCGCGATCGGCGCGCCGCTGGCAGCCTCCAGCCGGCGCAGGTAGTTCTGCGCATTGACCGGCAGCTTGTCGAACTGGGTGACGCCGACAGTAGAGTCTTTCCAGCCGGGCATTTCTTCGTAGATCGGCACACAGGCCGCGGCGGCGTCCGCGCCGGTAGGCAACAGGTCGCAGTTGCCGCCGGGAATCTTGTAGCCGACGCAGAGCTTGACCGTCTCCAGCCCGTCAAGCACGTCCAACTTGGTGATGCACAGGCCGGTCAGGCCGTTGATCTGGATCGAGCGCTTCAGCGCCGGCGCATCGAACCAGCCGCAGCGGCGCGGCCGCCCGGTGACCGAGCCGAATTCGTTGCCCTTCTTGCGCAGGTATTCGCCGGTGGCGTCTTCCAGTTCGGTCGGAAACGGGCCGGAGCCGACGCGCGTCGCATAGGCCTTGGTGATGCCGAGGATGTAGTGCAACTGCCCGGGCCCGACCCCAGCACCGGCGGCAGCGGCACCGGCCACGCAGTTGCTCGACGTAACAAAGGGATAGGTGCCGTGGTCAACGTCAAGCAATGTGCCTTGCGCGCCTTCGAACAGGATGCTGTTGCCCGCCGCCATGAACTCGTAAAGCTCGCGCGATACATCGGCGACGATGGGTTTGAGGCGCGCTGCATAGCCGAGGGCTTCGTCCAGCGTCTTCTGGTAATCGACCGGGCTGGTCTTCAGGTATTGCGTGAGGACGAAGTTGTGATACTCCATGGTCTCGCGCAGCTTGGCGGCGAAACGCTCGGGGTTGAACAGGTCCACCACCTTGAGCGCGCGGCGCGCCACCTTGTCTTCATAGGCCGGCCCGATGCCGCGGCCGGTGGTGCCGATCTTGGCGTCGCCCTTGGCGGCTTCACGCGCCTGGTCCAGCGCGATGTGGTACGGCAAAATCAGCGTGCACGACTGCGACACGCGCAGGCGGCTGGACACATTGATGCCCGCTGCCTCGAGTTCGCCGATTTCCTTGAACAGGGCTTCGGGCGACAGCACCACGCCGTTGCCGATGAAGCACTCGACATCCGGGCGCAGGATGCCGGAGGGGATCAGGCGCAGGATGGTCTTCTTGCCGCCGATCACCAGCGTATGGCCGGCGTTATGCCCGCCCTGGAAGCGCACCACGCCCTTGGCATGGTCGGTAATCCAGTCGACGATCTTGCCCTTGCCCTCGTCGCCCCATTGGGTGCCCACTACCACTACGTTTTTTGCCATTACCCTGCTCTCGTCCGGCCCCGCGCCGGATTAGTTGCTCAAAATGCCGCACGCGAGGCGGCTCGCCCCGCGGATACGGCCGTTCACCATCAGTGTAGATTAATCGCGCTTGCGCCGCGCTGCGTTCAGCGGCACCACCACCCAGGCACCGTCGCGCAACACCAGTTCGCGGTTGCAACAGGGCTCCCAGGAAGCCTTGTCGTGCCCGGGCAAGGCGTCCACCACCATTTCGCCGGCGGCGCGCAGCTCGGCAACTTTCGCCGGCAGCGCGGCATCCGCCTGCCAGGGCGCGAGAATGCCCACGCTTTGCGCCTGGCTGGGAATGAACGCCGCCAGTTCGCGCAGGTCCAGGCTGAAGCCGGTTGCCGGCCGCGCGCGGCCGAAGATCTTGCCCACCTCGTCGTAGCGGCCGCCGCGCGCGATCGCGTTCGGCAGGCCATCCACGTAAGCGGCGAATACCACGCCGCTGTGGTACTGGTAGCCGCGCAATTCCGCCAGATCGATGCTCGCCTGCCCCGCCGGCATCGCCGCCGCCAGGGTTTGCAGGTCATCCAGCGCGGCGGTGATGCGCGCATGCGCCGGCAGTTCGCGGCGCGCGGCTTCGATCACTTCCTTGCCGCCGTACAGGCGCGGCAGGCGCAACAGCGCCGCGCGCAGCACCGGCTCGATCCCCGCAGTCGCCGTTTTCAGGCCCGGCATGTCCTTGGACTGCATCAGCGAAAACAGGCTCTCCGCCGCCGCGCTGTCCAGGTTCGCCAGTTCGGCCAGGGCACGGAAGACGCCGACGTGGCCCAGATCGAGCCGGGCACGGCCCGCTCCTGCCAGGCGCAGCGCCGACAGCAACAGGCCCTGCACTTCCAGGTCGGCCTCGATGCCGGCGTGGCCGTAGATCTCGGCGCCGATCTGCAGCGGCTCACGGCTCACCGTCAGGCCAGCGGGCAGGGTATGCAGCACCGAGCCGCAATAGGCCAGGCGCGTCACCCCTTCGCGATTGAGCAGGTGCGCGTCGATCCGCGCCACTTGCGGCGTGATGTCCGCGCGCAGGCCCATGGTGCGGCCCGAGAGCTGGTCCACCAGCTTGAAGGTGCGCAGGTCCATGTCGTGGCCGGTGCCGGTGAGCAATGAGTCGACGTACTCCAGCAGCGGCGGCATGGTCAGCTCGTAGCCGTGCGCGCGGAAGGTGTCCAGCAGCAGCCGGCGCAACAGTTCGATGCGCTGCGCCTCCGGCGGCAGCACGTCGGCGATATATTCCGGCAGGGTCCAGTGGGATTGCATGGCCGAACTCACAACGACTCCGTAAACAACAACATCAGCGCGCCCGCCAAAACAGCAGCCATGCCGATGAAGCGCAATTGACCGTCCTTCAGCTCGGTGAGGCGGCGAAAGGTTTCACGCCAGGTGGACGGCGCCACCAGGGGCAGCAACCCCTCGATCACCAGCATCAGCGCAAGCGCGGTCGAAAGCGTGGACAAAATGAATACCCCTGGGACACGGGCGCTCGGCCCGCCGCCCTATTTTTTCGCCTTCTGCGCCCCGCCGCCACTGCCGGAATTGCGCAGGTACTTGAAGAAATCGGAGCTCGGATCGACCACCAGGATGTCGCCCTTGTTGCGGAAACTCTGGCGATACGCTTCCATGCTGCGGTAGAAATTGTAGAACTCCGGATTCTGGCTGAAAGCCGCCGCGTAAGTGGCGGAAGCCTTGGCGTCGCCGTCACCCTTGACGCGCTGGGCGTCACGATAGGCTTCGGCGAGGATAACTTCACGCTGGCGGTCGGCGTCGGCCTGAATCTTTTCCTTGTCGGCCGAGCCGGTCGAGCGCAGTTCGTTGGCCACGCGCTTGCGTTCGGACTCCATCCGCTTAAATACCGAATCGCGGATCTCGTCGGAAAACTCGACGCGCTTGAGCCGCACATCGACGATCGAAGCGCCAATCTTTTCGGCGTCCGAATTGAGCTTGTTGCGGATGTCCTGCATCACCTTTTCGCGCTCGCCGGACACCATGTCGTGCACCGTGCGCTTTGATACTTCGTTGTTCAGCGCATCCTTCAGGCTTTGCTGGATCCGGTAGACCGCGTCCGCCTCGCGCCCGCCGACGCTGACATAGAACTTCTTCGGGTCGGAAATACGCCACTTGATGAAGGAGTCGACCACCAGGTTGGTCTTTTCCGAGGTGATGAAACGGTCGGAATCCGGCGTGTCGATGGTGAGGATGCGCTTGTCGAAATACTGGATGTTCTGGAACGGCGGCGGCAGCTTGAAATGCAGGCCAGGGGTGCTGATCACCTCCTTGACCTCGCCCAGCGCGAACACGATGGCGTATTGGCGCTGGTCGACCGTAAACAGCATGGAAGAGCCGATGATGGCCCCCAGCAAGACCACGAAAACTGCGGATATCAGGCGGCTCATCAGCGGGTCTCCCGTTCACGGCCACGCTGCGCATCGCGGGAACGCGCTTCCAGGCCGGGCGGTACCGGCTCGATCCCCGTGGTGCCGCCGTTGGCAACCCGGGGTGCAGAATCCGCCGGCGCCGCCGCACCGGCGGAAGCTTCGGTCACTTGCTGGATCAGCTTGTCCAGGGGCAGATAGAGCAATTGCGAGCCGGAATGCAGATCGACCATCACCTTGGAGGTATTGCTGTAAACCTGTTGCATGGTGTCGATATAGATGCGGTCGCGCGTCACCTGCGGCGCCTTGCTGTATTCGGTCAGGACCTGCTTGAAACGGTTGGTCTCGCCCTCCGCGCTGGCAACCACCTTCTGGCGGTAGCCGTCAGCCTCCAGCAACAGGCGGGCGGCGGCGCCGCGCGCCTTCGGAATCACGTCGTTGGCGTACGACTGCCCTTCGTTTTTCTGCCGTTCGCGGTCCTGCGCCGCCTTCACCGCATCATCGAAGGCTGCCTGCACCGACTCCGGCGGCTGCACGTTCTGCAAGGTCACATTGACCACGTCGATGCCGGTCTTGTAGCGGTCGACGATCTGCTGGATCAGCTTTTCGGCGTCCTTGGCGAGCTGCTCCTTGCCCTCGTAGAGCACGAAGTCCATTTTCGACTTGCCGACGATCTCGCGCATCGCTGTTTCCGCGGCTTGCAGGACGGTATCGGCGGTGTTCTTGTTGTTGAACAGGTAGTCGGAGGCGGCGCTGCTCTCGGCCTTCAGCCGATACTGCACGGCGAACTGGATGTCGATGATGTTCGCATCATCGGTAAGCATCAGCGACTCCTTGGGCAGCTTGTTCTTGACGCTGTTGCGGTAGCCCACTTCGACCTGGCGCAATTGCTGGCGGTCCACCAGCTCGTGGCTCTCGATCGGGTAGGGAAAGCGCCATTTGAAACCGGCCTTGTCGGTCAGTTCGACGAACTTGCCGAAACGCAGGATCGCCGCGGTCTGGCCTTCCGGCACGATGAAAAAGCCGCTCGAAGCCCACAGCAGGACCACCACGATGAGGATCAGCGCGATGCCGCCGCCGAATTGCCGCATGTTCGGTTCCGGCATTCCCCCACCGCCGGGCGAAGAGCCATTGGAAGGGCGGCGGCCGCCGAACATGCCGGAGAGGCGGCGATTGAAATCACGCCACAGTTCTTCCAGGTCCGGCGGGCCGCCGGCTGCGGCGAGCACGCCAGACAGGCCGGACGCGAGCCGGTGTTTCAAGCGCGGAAACAGATCAGCAAAACGCATTTATTCGGGAGCCTTGGGTGGAACAGGTTGCGAAACGGCGCATCTGGGTATCCGGGAGCGCTTGCGCGCCGGTCCGGCTTGTTTTGATTCATCGGGATGCAAACTG
>DATAZV010000454.1:0-7022 GCA_036271855.1 Burkholderiales bacterium | reverse complement strand
GCCGGCGTCCTTGATGACCTTGGCCCAGCGCGCGGTGTCCGCGTGAAAGCGTGCATTGGCCTGCGCCGGGCTGGTGCCCACCGGCAAGGCGCCCTGGGCAGCGAATTTCTCCCTGACCTCCGGTGCCTGGATCACCGCGTTGATTTCTCCATTCAGGCGCGCCACCAGGTCCGCCGGCGTACCGGCACCGGCGAACACCGCGATCCACAAGGTGGAGTCCAGGCCCGGAAAGCCGGCTTCGGCCATGGTCGGTACCTCGGGCGCAATCGCCGAGCGCTGCGGCGCGGCCACTGCCAGCGCCTTCAGCTTGCCCGCCCGCACCTGGGCAATGCCGGCGACGATCGGGTCGAACATGATGGTGACGCGCCCGGCGATCATGTCCGGATAGGCCAGCGCCCCGCCCTTGTAGGGGATGTGCGGCATGTCGATTTTCGCGGTCTGCTTGAACAACTCGCCCATCAGGTGATTCAGCGTGCCGTTGCCGGGTGAAGCATAGGTGTAGTACCCGGGCTTTTCCTTCGCCAGTTTCACCAGCTCAGCCATGCTGTTGGCGGGCAGTTCACGGGTCGCCACCACCATCAGCGGCACCTCGGCGACGATGGAAATCGGCAGCAAGTCCTTCAGCGGGTCGAACGACAGGTTGTGATACAGCGAGGGCGCGATGGCATGCGTCCCCATGGTGCCGGTCATGATGGTGTAGCCGTCGCGCGGCGACTTGAGCATTTCGGCAGTGGCGATGGTGCCGCCGGCGCCGGGCCGGTTGTCGACGATCACGCCTGCGCTGAACTTCGCGCCCATCTTGTCGGCTAGCACCCGCGCGATCAGGTCGGAGGCGCTGCCCGGCGGAAATGGCACGATGATGCGGATCGGCTTGTCCGGCCAGGCCGCTTGCGCGCTGGTGAAACAGGCTGCGAGGACAAAAGCCGGGAAAAAACGAAATAAGCAACAAAACAGGCGGGTGCGGGTCATAACGGTCCAGGAAGACAAATATCCCGACCGTTGCAACGAGCATGCCACGCCGCCCCGGTCTTATGCCCGGGATCAAACGCGCGCGGGCGCGTGCAGTGGTAACCTTGCGGGTTCGTTTCAAGCCGGTACAACCATCCTAACGAGGAGCAGCAATGAAGTTCGTCACATTCAAGTCGGGCGCCGAAGAACGCCTGGGCCTACTCAACGACCAGAAGGGCGTGCTCGACCTGTCCAAGGCCGACCCCAGCCTGCCCAAAGACATGCTCTCCTTCATCGCCGCCGGCGCCTCCGCGCTGGCCGGTGCCAAGAAGGCCGCCGAGGCGAAAGACGGGTGGCAGCCGCTCTCCTCCGTCAAGCTGCTGGCGCCGATTCCGCACTACAAGAAGAACGTGTTCTGCGTCGGCCGCAACTACAAGCTGCACATCGAAGAAGGCGCGCGCGCCCGTGGCGTGCCGGTCGCCTTCCCGCCGGTACCTGAATTTTTCTCCAAGCCGCCGACCACCGTCGTCGGCAACGGCGACGACGTGCTGTGGAACAGCAAGGTCACCCAGCAGCTCGACTATGAAATCGAACTGGGCATCGTGATCGGCCAGAAGTGCACCAACCTGTCCGAGAAGGATGCTCTCGGCGCGGTGTTCGGCTACACCATCGGCAACGACGTTTCCGCGCGCGAACTGCAAAAGAACCACGGCCAGTGGTTCAAGGGCAAGAGCCTGGACACCTCCTGCCCGATCGGCCCGTGCATCGTCACCGCCGACGAATTCGGCGAAGTCTCCGGCCATCAGCTGGTGCTGAAGGTCAACGGCGAAACGCGCCAGGATTCGAATACCTCGGACATGCTGTTCAACTGCGCACAGATTCTCGCCAGCCTCTCCGCCGGCCTGACGCTCGAACCGGGCGACACCATCATCACCGGCACGCCTTCAGGCGTGGCCCTGGGCATGACCCCGCAAGCCTGGCTGAAGGACGGCGACGTGATGGAGCTCACCATCACCGGCATCGGCACCCTGACCAACAAGGTGCGCAAGATCGCTTAAAGGCCCAGGCCCGGCGTCGCACCCGAGACCGGCGTTCCACGCCGGTCTTTTTCATCGCCACGAACCCGATTCACCGAACCCTGATTCACCGAACAACAAGGAGATATTCATGAAGTCCTATTTCATCACCCAGGAAGGCGAGCACATGAAGCTCGACCTGCGCGAAGCCGACAAGCCCACGCCCAAAGCCGGCGAGCTGCTGGTGCAGGTGAAGGCGGCGTCGCTGAACCGCGGAGAGTTCATCGCCGGCCACGGCCTGCACAAGGGCGCCGGCGGCCGCCCCGCCGGACAGGAGGCGGCGGGCATCGTCGCCGCGCTCGGCGAAGGCGTCACCAATTTCAAGGTCGGCGACCGTGTGATGGGCCGCTCGCCCGGCGCTTATTCCGAATTCAGCGTCATTCATTCGCTCGAGGCGATTCCGGTGCCCGAGAGCATGAGCTGGGAAGAAGCCGGCGCCACTCCGCTGGTGTTCCTGGTCACTTACGACATGCTGGTGCAGCAAGGCAAACTCAAGGCCGGCGAATGGCTTTTGATCACCGGTGTGACTTCCGGCGTCGGCGTCGCCAGCCTGCTGACGGCCAAGGCAATCGGCGCCAAGGTGATCGGCACCTCCGGCTCGCAGGAAAAGCTCGACGCGCTGAAGAAGTTCGGCCTCGATGTGCCGGTGCTGACGCGCGGCGGCGGCATCTACGACGCCGTGATGAACGCCACCGACAAGAAGGGCGCGAATCTGGTAGTCAACAACGTCGGCGGCACGGTGTTCGCCGAGTGCATCCGCTCGATGGCCTATATGGGCCGCCTGGCAACCGTCGGCTACCTCGACCGCACGATGAAAGCCGAGCTCGACATCGACGCCCTGCATGCCAACCGCCTGACCCTGTTCGGCGTCTCCAACAAGCTGCGCAGCACGCCGCAGCGCGCCGAGACGGTCGCCGGCTTCACCCGCGACTGGCTGCCGCTGTTTGCCTCCGGCAAGGTAAAACCGGTGATCGACAAGGTGTTCCCTTTCGAGCAGTTGCCGGCGGCACAGAAACACATGGAATCGGACGCCCAGACCGGCAAGATCGTCGTCACGCTCTGAGCAGCCCACCCCATCGAATGGCGGCGGATTCTGCTAAACTCCGCTCCGTTCATTGGGGAGTAGTCATCTCCGGGGCTTATCCCGGAGAGCGCATGTCAACAGACTTGGAAGCTTGCTTCCATGGCATGCGCAGCCCGCCACGATCGATCAGATCGTGCGCCAGCCAGACGAGACCTTTGGCCACGTTGCGCTTGACCTTTGCCGGGCGAGCCGCGACGTCGTGCCAATGGTTCTCCGCTCGTCCGGCCTGATTCCCATGCTCCTCACCCTCGCGCTGTTCCTGATCTCCGCCGCCGGCATTTATTTCGCCTGCGAATATTTCGTCAATGGCATCGAATGGTGCGGCCGGCGCATGAACCTGGGCGCCACCGCCGTGGGTACCGTGCTGGCCGCCTTCGGCACCGCCCTGCCGGAATCGGCAGTGACATTTTTCGCCGTGGTATTCGGCAAGACGCCCGGGCAAAAAGACCTGGGCGTGGGCGCCGCGATGGGCGGGCCGCTGGTGCTGGCAACCATCGCCTACGCGGTGGTCGGCGTGGCGCTGCTGCTGAACCGCCATCGCCTGAATCGCCCGGACCTGGAGATCAAGGCCGACTACAAGCGCCTGGCACACGACCAGGCCGCCTTCCTGATGGTCTTTGTCGTCAAGGTAGCGCTGGGACTGATCGCTTTCGCCTGGAAGCCCTGGCTGGGTACGTTGTTTCTCGCCGCCTACGCCGTCTATGTCTGGCGCGAAGTCAGCCACAGCGACACCGCGCCCGAAGAGGAAGAACTGGAACCGTTGAAGCTGCGTCCGAGCGTGGCCGAACCGACGCTCGCCTGGGCGGCGCTGCAGGCGATGGCGGCTCTCGCCGTCATCGCCTACGCGTCACACGTTTTTGTCGCACAACTGGAGGCCATCGGTGCGGCCCTGGGGTGGGCGCCGCACATCGTGGCCCTTCTTCTGAGTCCGGTGGCCACCGAACTGCCGGAGACCATGAACGCGCTGATCTGGGTGCGCCAGGGCAAGGAACGCCTGGCGCTGGCCAATATATCGGGCGCGATGATGATCCAGGCCACCATCCCCAGCGCGCTGGGCTTGTTCTTCACCCCTTGGCGCTTCGATCTTCCGCTACTCGCCGCCGGCGTGATTACCGCCGTGGCGATTGTCTACCTGCTGGCCGCTTTTCGCCGTGGCGGAGTTACCGCCCGTGCCCTGATCGCGGTGCTGCCTTTGTATGCGCTCTTCGGCGCTTTTGTGATCCAGCACTTCCGCAACCTCGGCTAGCCTGTCTGCGCAGGCCTTCTTTCGGGGGTCTCCTTCCCCGGGTCTCCTTCTGCCCTCCGTTGTTCTTAGACGGTAAAGCGCATCGCCGAGCCTTGCAGGGCACCTGCCAGGTCCTGCAGGGTGCGCGCCGAGTCACGGGTCTGTTCGACCGCACCGGTGTTTTCCTGTGCCATCTGCGCGATGTTCTCTACATGGCGCGCGATTTCGTTGCTCGCCTGGCTTTGTTCCTTCAGTGACGAGGAGATTTCCTGCACCGCGCTGAGCACCTCGGCGGCACTGGCCGACAATTCGCCGATGCGTTTGCCGGCATCCTGCGATAAGTCGACCCCACTGCGCGCGCGCTCCACCGAAGCACCCATGTCGGTGGCCACCTTGTCGGTGCTGGCGCGGATCTTGGCGATGGTAGTGCCGATCTCGGCAGTCGATTGCGCGGTGCGCTCGGCGAGCTGGCGCACGGCATCGGCCACCACCGCGAAGCCGCGGCCTTCTTCGCCAGCGCGCGCCGCTTCGATGGCGGCATTCAGCGCCAGGAGGTTGGTCTGCTCGGCAATTCCCTTGATGATGTCGGCGATCGAGGAAATTTCCTGCGATTGCGCCTTCAGGCCTTCGATCAGCGCGGCGGCGCTGTGGATGTCGCCGGCGATGTGCGTCATCTCGTTACCGGCGTGCTGCACCGCGTCCTGCCCGGCGCGCGCCAGGCGGCTGGATTCGGCGGTCTTTTCGCTCGCCTGCTGGGCATTGTCGGTAATGTGGCTCACGCTCACCGTCATCTCTTCGACCGATGCAGCCATCGCCGAGGCGGCTTCGCTTTGGTTATTGGTGGCCGCCGACACCTGCTCGGCGGTGGTCGCCAGCTCCGAAGCGGCGCTGGCGAGCTGGCCGGCATTGCCCTGGATCTGGCGCACCAGGTCGGCCAGGTTGTCCTGCATGCCGGAGAGCGATTTCATCAGTGCGCCGATCTCGTCGCGGCGATCCACCTTGATCTCGTTGCGCAGGTTACCGCCGGCGATGGCGTCGGAGACTTGCACCGCGCGCTGCAGCGGCCCGACGATGGAGCGCGCGAACAGCCAGAGAATGACGCCGACGCCGATGAAGGCGGCCACGGCGACCATCGCCAGAACCTGCATGCTGGTCTGGCCGTGCGCCACGGCTTCCACGCCCTGCTGGCTGGTGCTCTTGCCCATCATCTCGATCAGCTTGTCGGTCTCGTTGATCACCGCCAGCTGCAGCGGCCGCATTGTCTGCAACAGAAACGGCTTGGCTTCGGCCAGCTGGTTCTTTTCCACCAGCGCTAGGTATTTTTCCTCGGCCTCGCTGAAGGCCACGAACTTGTCGCGCACGACCTTGTATTGTTCGATCACCTGGGGGCTGCGCAGGCGCGCGCCCAGCGATTCGATCAGATCGCGCGAGAACTTCGACTGCTTGCGTTCATTCTCCACCTCGCCCAACACCTGGGCACGGTCTTCAAGGATCAGCATGTTGCGCGCGTTGCGCGCTGCCTGCAGGACGGAGACGCCGAGCTTGCCGGTATCGATCATGATGGGAACACGCGCGGCGGTCAGCATTTCCATGTCAGCGGCCAGGGCATAGATGGCCCTGCCTGCGTAGCCGGCCATCACTGCCATCACCAGCACCACCAGGCCAAACAGCAAAGCCAGGCGTTTACCTACTTTCAGATTGTTCATTGCAAGGGACTCCACGCCGCTGGTTGCGGCGATGCGTCCGGGCCGCAAGAGCGGCGCGACCCGTGACTTTGTTGAATAACGACGAACGGCAGACAGTCTCGGGACAAGAAAACCGGCAAACCTCATACGAATGTAATTTTTGTTTAAATCGGCCTTCCGCCGTCACCAGAAAAACAGGGTAAAAGTCACGCAATTCGTTTTTCGTTGGCCTCGCGCAACGCTTTTGGGGCCTGCGTCCACAGTTCCGCCACAATTGCTCGGCAGCCTGCCCGCGCCGCGCCGCCGGCTTTGCCGCAGCGCCTTGCAACATCACCTCCGCAGACTTGAACAACCGGAGGAAAACAATAATGCAGCGCAAGAACATCCTGGCGGCCGGCCTGGCCGCCCTCACCCTGGCCTGGTCGCAGGCCGGCTTCGCGCAACAGGCCGGGACCGACAGCGAAGCCGGTGTCGCCGCCATGCTGGCACGGCTGGCCGAACAAGAGCAGGCCTGGCTGGACGCCGCGCAAGCGGACCCCTCCGCGCCCCTGGCAAGCCACCTTGCCGTTCCCGCCAAACCCCTGCGCAAGGGCAGCAAAGGCGCCGATGTCGCCCTGCTTTGCAATGCGCTCGAAGCCCGCGGCTTCGTGCCCTGCGCACCCAGGCAGGACACGGTGGATGCCGCACTTGCCTCGCGCATCGCCACCGCGCAGCGCTACTACGGACTCGCCGCCGACGGCCTGGCCGATAGCCAGTTGTACAACGCCCTCGCCTTGTCGGCCGCCGAGCGCGCAGCGCGCATCGACGCCCTGATCAGCGAGTGGGAAGGCATCCGCGCCAAAGCGCGCGAAATGGGTGCGGACAAGTATCTGGTGGTCAACGTCCCCGCCTTCGAGGTCAAGGCGGTGACGAACGACAGTCTCGCGCTCACCTCCCGAACCATCGTCGGCCGCCCCGAGCGCCAGACCCCGCTGGGGGTGATCAACATCCGCGCCATCAAGTTC
>DATAZV010000453.1:0-24819 GCA_036271855.1 Burkholderiales bacterium | reverse complement strand
CCGCGTGGCGGCAATCGTGACGCCAACCGCGAAGGACGCGCCGAGCGCGAACCGCGCGAAGGCCAGCCGGCCGGCGAAGCACGCGAAGGCCGTCCGGAGCGCGGTGAGCGCCCCGAACGCGGCGAGCGCAGCCGCCGCGAGCCGGCCGAGGGCCAGCGCAAAACCGCTGAAGGCGTGACCGAAAACGGCGCCGATCCGACCGGACCGCAGGAACGCAGCCAGCAGCGCGGCGATCGCCCGCGCCGCGACCGTCCGCCGCGCCAGAACGGCGAAGCCGCGCCTCAAGCGCTGACCGACGAACAGTCAGGCATACCGGTCGAAGGTGCCGCCGAGCATGGCGCCGAGGAAATGCAAGCGGGCGAAGGCGGCCCGCCGAATGAGGGTGGCGAGCGTGAAGACGGTGGCCGCCGCCGTGGCCGTCGCGGCCGCCGCGGCCGTGGCCGTTTCGAGCGCGAAGGTGGCGAAGCCGGTGCCGGCGCCGAAGGCACTTCCGGTGCCGAGGAGCAGGATGCTGCTGCCGCTATTGAACAGGGCGCAGCCGTGCCCGCCGAAGCGCAACCCTTCTCTTCACCGACGGTAGCGCAGGTAGCCGCTGAAGCAGCACCTCAGCCCGAGACCCCTGTCGCAGCCGAGCCTCAGCCGGCGCCGGAAGCCGTTGCCGCAGCTCCTGCACCCTGGTACGCATCTGAGTCGACCCCAGCCCCGGCGCCGACAGAGACACCAGTTGCACCAGTGGTCGCGCCAGTCGCCGCGCCCGCTCCGGTGGCAACAGTTTCCCCGCCGGTGGCCGCACCCGCTCCGGTAGCGATGGTCTCGCCGCCGGTTGCCGCCGAGCCGATCGCACCGCGCAAATCGGCGGCCGAATCCGCCGCCGAGCGTGAAACCATGCTGCAGTCGGCCGGGCTGGCGCTGGTGGAAACGGACGCGCAGAAGTTACGGTCCGCTTACGAGCATGCCGCCAGCTTCGTCGAACCGGCGCGGCCGCCTCGGGTCCTGCGTCCGCGGCCGCCGATGGAATCGGGTCCGCTGATCCAGGTGGAAACGCGCAAGTAGTAAATCGGTAGCGCGCGAAAAGACAAAGCCCCTTGCGGGGCTTTGTCTTTTTCAGGGCTCGCGCATTGGCGGTGCCGGCCTACTCGCGCAGGCGCGACGCCAGCGATTTCAGCAAGCCCTCGCAGGCGTCTTCGATGTAGTCCAGCGCATGTTCGAATCCCGCCGCGCCGCCATAGTACGGATCCGGCACGATGTCGGCATCGTGCTGGGGCGCGTAGTGCATCAGCAGCTCCAGCTTGCCGCGCTGCCCGGGCGGGCTCATGGCGGTGAGAAAGGAAATGTTGTCGTGGTCCATCGCCAGGATCAGGTCGAAGGCGCTGAAGTCCGCCATCACCACGCGCCGCGCGCGCAGCGCCGACAGGTCGTAGCCGCGCTTTTGCGCATGCGCCTGCGAGCGCTTGTCGGGCGGCGCTTCCACGTGAAAGCCATGCGTGCCGGCGGAATCAACGCGCACGCTCCCGGCTAAGCCGCCATCGGCAAGCTTTTGCAGCATCACCCCCTCGGCAGTAGGCGACCTGCAGATATTGCCCGTGCAGACAAACAAGATCGAAATGCTTTTCATCCCTGAAACCGGCTGATGTTGGAGCGCCTGGCGCCGGCGCGGGTCGCGCAGGCGGTGGCGGATATCCATACTAGCAGACGGCCAGGCCGTGCCTCAGAAGCGCTGCGCCTCCATGCCCTCGGCGGCGCTGGCGCGAAACAGGCTGGGGGTGAGGTTGTGACGCTGCAACAGGCTGTAGAACTTGGTGCGGTTGCGGTCGGCCAGCTTGGCGGCGTCCGACACATTGCCGTCGGTCAGCTTGAGCAGCTGGATCAGGTAGTCGCGCTCAAAACGCTGCTTGGCCTGCGCATAGGTGAGCGACTGCAGGGTGGGCGCGCGCAGCGCCCGCTGTACCAGCGACAGCGGAATCAGCGGTGTCGTCGCCAGGGCGCAGACCTGCTCGACCACGTTGTGCAGCTGGCGCACATTGCCCGGCCAGTCGGCCATCACCAGCGCCTCGAGCGCGTCCGGCGCGAAGCCCGTGACATGGCGCCGGTAGCGCTCCGCCAGGCTGGCGAGGAAGTGGCTCGCCAGCAGGGGAATGTCTTCGCGGCGCTCGCGCAATGCCGGCAAGGTCAGGCAGACGACGTTGAGCAGATAGTACAAATCGCTGCGGAAGCGGCCGGCAGCCAGCGCCGCGTCGACGTCCTCGTGAGTGGCGGAGAGGATGCGCACCTCGACCGGCACGCCGCCCTCGCCATTGGGCGGGCGCATCACCCGCTCCTGCAGCACGCGATGCAGCTTGGCCTGCACCGCCAGCGGCATGTCGGCGATCTCGTCGAGGAACAGCGTGCCGCCACGGGCGGCCTGGAACAACCCCTGATGCTCGCCGTTGCCGTTGTTGCCGTTGCCGTTGCCGCCGGATGAACCCTGGGCGTGGCCGAACAATTCAGACTCCAGCAATTGCTCCGGTATCGCCCCGCAGTTGACAGCAATGAACGGGCCATTGGCACGCGGACTGGCGCGGTGGATCACCGCGGCCAGCAATTCCTTGCCGCTGCCGCTCTCGCCCTGGATCAATACGCTGGCGTCGCTGGCAGCCACCAGGCGCGCTTCGCTCAGCAGGTCGGCCATGCGCACGCTGCGGCTGACGATCTGCCCGCTCCATGCATTGCCCGATTCGTTATGCGCTCCGGGCACCAGCTTCAGGACCTGCTTCACCTTTTCCAGCATCACGTCGGCATCGAAAGGCTTGGTCAGATAATCGAAGGCGCCGCGCGACGTAGCGGCCACCGCATCCGGAATATTGCCGCTGGCGGTGAGCAGGATCACCGGCAGCACCGGCCGGGTCGAGTGGATTTCGTCGAACAGCGCCAGGCCGTCGCCATCCGGCAACAGCGCCTCGCTGATCACCAGTTGCGGCGGCTCGATCAGCAGATGCGAACGCGCTTCGCTGATATTGCGCGCCTCGCTGACGCGATAACCTGCCGCCCGCAACTGGTCGCCCATGCGGCGCAAGCTGTCCCCATCACCATCGATCAACAGGACTCGTCCGCTCATTCGGCCCCCAGCCCGCGAACTGCCAGGATGGCCTCGCTCAAAAGGGCGCAAATAGATTCCACGCGTCGCAATGCACGCACTAGCAACTCCTCTGGTCCCGCACGAAAGCTCGTCCCGTCGCCCGCGGGACGACATGACCCGTGTGCCGGCGTCCGGCGGTCCTTGAATATGCTTGGAGCATTAATTTTTGAAAAGGTTCGGAGGATTTTGTGCGCGTCGCACACAGCCCAACGGGCAGATTCGCTGCCTCAGGCGCGCCGTCCCAGACGCAGCATTTCCCGCCGCACCATCGCCCGGTAGGGACCGGCGCTGCGCATCAGTTGGTCCGGCGCACCGTCCTGGGCGACGCTGCCGTGATCCAGCACGATGACGCGATCGAAATTGCGCAGGGTCGAAATCCGGTGCGCCACCGCGATCACCGTGCGACCCTGCATCAGCTTGTCGAGGGCACGGCGGATTTCCTCTTCCGAGTCGATGTCCAGCGCGGAAGTGGCCTCGTCGAGCAGCAGGATGGGCGCGTTCTTCAGCAGTGCGCGGGCGATCGCGATGCGCTGGCGCTGGCCGCCGGAAAGTTTCACGCCGCGGTCGCCGACGATGGTCTGCATGCCCTGCGGCAGGGCCTCGATGAACGCACGGCAACAGGCCGCGTCCGCCGCTACCCTCACCTCTTCGTCGCTGGCCTCGGGCTTGCCGTAGCGGATGTTGTCCAGCACCGTGCGGTGGAATAGCGAAATGTCCTGCGGCACCACGGCGATCGCCTGGCGCAGGCTGTCTTCGGTGATGCGGTCCAGCACGCTGCCGTCGATCAGGATGCGGCCGTCCTGCACTTCATAAAACCGCTGCAGCAGCGCCAGCAGGGTCGACTTGCCGCCGCCCGAGGCACCCACCAGCCCGACCCGCTGGCCGGCCTCGATGCGCAGGCTCAGGCTCTCGAACACCGGGTGCTCGCCCGGATAACTGAAGAACACATGGTCGAACTCCACCGCGCCGCGCTGCTGCTGCAAGGGCTCGGCCTGCGGATGCGGCTGCATTTCATGCGGCACCAGGATGGTGGACAAGGCCTCCGACAGACGCGCCATGTGCTGCGTTACATCGACCAGGGCCAGGGCCAGGTCGCGGGTGGCGTGCAGGATGGTGAAGCCCAGGGTGCACACCAGCACCACGTCGCCGGTGGAAACGCCGCCGACTTCCCAGCGCTGGATCGCCCAGGCCAGCAGCGCGATGGTGAAAATGCCGGCGCCCACCGCGTGCAGCAGGCGCAACTTTTCCAGATAACGCAGGCTGGCGCGCCGCGCATCCATCTCGTAGCCGACAGTCTCGTCGAAGCGCCGATGCTCGCGATGCAGGCCGCCAAAGGCGCGCACCAGCGGCATGTTGCCGATGATGTCGACCATTTCGCCGTCGACTGCGGCGGCGCGATCGGCGAAACCCAGGTGCAGCGGCTGGCCCATTGCCGCCAGGCGATAGATCACCAGCGACAGCACGATCGCCACCGCCAGCATGCCCAGGGTGACGCCGGTGCCGACGGTGAACAGGAAAAGGATGGAGCCGATACTGGCCAGGCACGGCGGCAGCACGTTCCAGATGAACATGTTTTCCATCGTGAACACCGCATTCGATGTCGCCGTAATGCGACTGGAGAGCATGCCCGGCAGGCGTTCCTGGAAATAGCCCGGCGAATGGCCGGTGAGATGGCGGAACAAATCGCTGCGCACATCGCCGGTGACGCCGACAAAAGTGTGGCTGGCAATCCAGCCCGCCGCCCGCCACAACAGGTTGTCGCAGAGGATCAGCGACACCAGCAGCGCAAAGCTGAGCCAGACGCGCCCATCGCGCGTGCCGTCGGAAAGCGTGTCCACCAGGTACTTGACGCTATATTGCGTGCACACGGCGCAGGCGACCGCTGCGACCACCGCCAGCGCGATGGCCGTATGCGCCAGCAGGCGCCGCCCCGCGTAATGCAGCAGGAAAGCCGTCGGGCGATGAACGTAGGCCCCGAGACTGTCGGGTTCCGTCCTGCGCGCATCCGCCTGCCCGCCGACGCGCGCGGGGCGATGCGAAAGACGTGCGGCAGTTCCTGTCTGGTGCATGGGTACGCGCGATTCCTGAGGCTACTCGGTATTGGTAAGCAGCCACCCGAGTTGGTTCCCCGGAACTTTCAGACCGCTTAGTTGTAAAAAGCTATGGCGACGACAAGAGGCGGTTCCGCGGTCCGGAATGCGGTCGGTAAAAACGACATCAATTGTCCCGCCGCCATTACCATTCAGGAGAAGTGCCATGCGTATCGCTCAAATCGCGCCATTAACCGAAGCCGTTCCACCAAAACTCTACGGCGGCACCGAACGCGTGGTGTCCTGGCTTACCGAGGAACTGGTGGCGCAAGGCCACGACGTCACCCTGTTCGCCAGCGGCGACTCCATCACCTCGGCCAGGCTGGAAGCGCAGTGGCCGCGCGCCCTGCGCCTGGACAGCAGCGTGCGCGATCCCGTCGCCCTGCACATGGTGATGCTGGAGAATGTGCGCCAGCGCGCACATGAGTTCGATGTGCTGCATTTTCATCTCGACTACTATCCCTTTTCGCTGTTCTCGCGCCAGCCGGTGCCCTTCGTCACCACCCTGCACGGGCGTCTGGACCTGCACGAACACCAGCCGGTGTTCTCCACCTTTTCGCATGTGCCGGTGGTGTCGATCACCAATTCGCAGCGCCGCCCGCTGCCGCAGGCGGGCTGGGCGCGCACCATTTATCACGGCATGCCGGACCAGCTCCTGACGCCACAGACGGTGCAGCCGCGCTACCTCGCCTTCCTCGGGCGCATCGCGCCGGAAAAACGCGTCGACCGCGCCATTCGCATCGCCAGCCGCGCCGGCCTGCCCCTGCGCATTGCCGCCAAGGTGGACCGTGCCGACACCGACTATTTCGAGAACGAAATCCGCCCCCTGCTCGACCTGCCGAACATCGAATTCATCGGCGAGATCAACGACCACGAAAAGCAGAGCTTCCTCTCCGGCGCCACCGCCCTGCTGATGCCGATCGACTGGCCCGAGCCCTTCGGCCTGGTGATGATCGAAGCCATGGCCTGCGGCACGCCGGTGGTGGCCTACAAGCGCGGCTCGGTACCCGAAGTGGTGGAAGACGGCGTCACCGGCTACATCGTCGAGGACGAAGCCGGCGCGGTCGGCGCGGTCGAGCGCCTCGGCGACCTGTCGCGCCCGGCCATCCGCAAGCGCTTCGAGGAACGTTTCACCAGCCGGCGCATGGCGCAGGACTATCTCGAGGTGTACCGCGAGTTGATCGAACGCAAGGATACGGCCGCTGGCGCGTCGGCGACGCCGGGCGCTTCGGTACATCATCTGAGCCGGGTGGCGTAACAGGCGCGCCCCGGCGGGACCTAGGCTGCGCCGATGCCGCGCCGTTCGCGCATGGCGCGGCCAATCGCTTCGATCTCCGCGTCGCCGAGCAGGCGCGCGGCCATCGGCAGCAGTTCCGCTTCTTCGAAGGCCAGATGGTCGGCGTATGCGCGGGTGAACGATTCCACTTGCGCCGCATCCAGTGCTGTCACCTCGCCACCGGCGATTTTCTCCAGCGGTTCGCGCAGGCGCCGCCATGCCGCCTCCAGCAGGCGATGTTCGCCGCTCAGGCGTTCGGTGATTTCGCGGATGCACACCGCGTCCGAACCGGCCATCGATTCGAGTAGGGCGGGAAACAGGTCGGCTTCCTCGTCGGCATGGTGTTGCAGGGCCGCGGTATCGAAATAGCGCAGCACGTTTGCCGCTGCCGTTTGTGCTTGCACGTCGGCGCCGTGGGCGGCCAGATGCGTCACCAGCCGCAGCAAGATGGCGCATTGCCGCTCGATCCGGCCATGGCAGGCGACGAGCATTTCCAGCGGCGCCTCGAAGCTCGCGCCGGGGGCCGGGAATCCGGGAATGCGGGCGTCTGGATTCATTGTGTTTTGCCGGTGCGAATGCGCATCCGGCCAGTCCTGCTAAAGTTAGCACGAGTCGCCATGCCAAGGGGCGACCCGCTGCTTGAGACCCAAGGAGACTGCCATGTACAAAAACCTGCTGGTGCCCACCGACGGCTCCAAACTTTCCGACCGCGCCGTCAAGGAAGCCATCGGCCTGGCGCGTGCGCTGGGCGCGCGCGTCACCTTCTACTACGCCACCTCGGGCTATCCCGATCCGATCTACGCCGAGAGCGCGATGATGGCGACCTACATTCCGCCCGAGCAGTATAGCGAGCAGACCGAGAAATTCGCCGCCAAGGTGCTGGCCAAGGCTGCCGCAAAGGTCAGCGCCGCCGGACTGAAGGCCGATACCTACCAGAGCGTGGCCGACGTGCCCTACGAGGGTATCATCGCCGCCGCAGTGAAGAAGAAGTGCGATCTGATCATCATGGCTTCGCATGGGCGCCGCGGCGTCTCCGGCTTTTTGCTGGGCAGCGAAACACAAAAGGTGCT
The DNA here is from genome assembly GCA_036271855.1 of Burkholderiales bacterium. GTDB lineage: Bacteria > Pseudomonadota > Gammaproteobacteria > Burkholderiales > JAEUOS01 > JAQGMJ01. The sequence goes on along the minus strand of DATAZV010000453.1, from coordinate 17,268 downwards.
GACCCATTCCAAGGTGCCGGTGCTGGTGGTGCGCTGACCCGTCGATAAACCCGCCGCGGCCGGCCACTTGCCTCACTATCTCGAGCCCCTGTTCGCCCCGCGCAGCGTCGCGGTGGTGGGCGCCAGCGAGCGCGCAGGCTCGCTGGGCCGCGCGGTGTTCGACAACCTGCGCGCCGGCGGCGCTTTCGCGCAGCAGGGCGGCTTGCTGTATCCGGTCAATCCGAAACATGCGCAGGTGGCAGGCGTCGATTGCTACCCGCGCCTGAAGCAATTGCCGGCGGCAGCCGATCTCACCGTGGTCGTCACGCCTGCGCGCGCGGTGGCCGAAGTGCTGCGCGATGCCGGCGCGGCCGGTTGCCGCCATGCGGTGGTGCTCTCGGCCGGCTTCGACGACGGCACCCCGGACGGCGCGGGGCTGCTGCATGATGCCCGCGAGGCCGCGCGCGGCGCCGGCGTGCGCCTGCTCGGGCCGCACAGCCTGGGCCTGATGCGCCCGGCGCTGGGGATCAACGCCACCTTCGCGCGCGGTGGAGCGCACCCGGGCAGCCTGGCCCTGGTGTCGCAATCCGGCGCGGTGTGCGCGGCGCTGACCGACTGGGCCTGGTCCGCCGGCATCGGCTTTTCCAGCGTGATCGCCACCGGCGCGGCGGTCGACGTCGACTTCGGCGAGGTACTCGACTACCTGATGTTCGACAGCCAGACCCAGAGCATATTGTTGTACATCGAATCGATCCACGACGCGCGCCGCTTCATCAGCGGGTTGCGCGCCTGCGCGCGCACCAAGCCGATTGTCGTGCTCAAGGCCGGGCGCCACATCGCGCGCGGCGGCTGCGACTTCGAAGCCGGCGAAGCCGTGGAGCCGCTGTCGCACGCCGGCCACCTGCTGGGTGACGACGCGGTGTTCGCCGCCGCCCTGCGCCGCTCCGGCGTGGTGCGGGCCGAAAGCTACTCCGAACTGTTCGCCATCGCGCGCCTGCTGGCCGCCGGACGCATGCCCAAGGGGCGGCGCCTGGCGATCCTTTCCAACGGCGGCGGCCCCGGCATCATGGCGGCCGACCGCGCCTGCGACAAGGGCGTGCCGCTGGCCACGCTTTCGCCGGCAACCGTCGCGCAACTCGACGCCGCCCTGCCGCGCCACTGGTCGCGCGCCAATCCCGTCAGCCTCACCGGCGACGTGACGGTGGAGGGCTATGCCGCCGCCCTCAAACCCCTGCTCGCCGATCCCGGCATCGACGGCGTGCTGACCCTGTTCGCACCGCAGATCGTCACCGGCGCCGCCGAGATGGCGCAGGCCCTGCTGCCGCTGGCCGCCGAAGCGCGCAAGCCGGTGCTCACCGCCTGGCTGGGCGAAGCCGAAGCGCGCGCCGGGCGCGAGGTCATCGAGCAGGCCGGCATGCCGGCGTTTCACTATCCCGAGTCCGGAGTCACCGCCTTTGCCGCGCTGGCCGATTACACGCAAGCCCAGGCGCTGCTGCTGGAGGTGCCGCCGCCGCTGGCTTCCAGCCTGCCGGCCGACGTGGTCAGCGCGCACCGCCTGGCGCGGGTGGCGGCGGCTGCCGGGCGCCGCGTGCTGCATGAAAGCGAGAGCAAGCAGTTGCTCTCGTGGTTCGGCATCGCCACGCCGCGTACGGTGGTGGCGCACAGCGCGGAAGAGGCCGCGGCCCTGGCCGCGGAGATCGGCTATCCGCTGGTGCTGAAAATCGTTTCCACCGACATCATCCACAAGTCGGATGTCGGCGGCGTGATCCTCAACGTGCGCGACGCCGCTTCGCTGGAGCGCGAGTACCGCAACCTGCTGGAGCGCATCGGCACGGCGCGCCCGGATGCGCGCCTGGAAGGCGTCGCGATCCAGCCGATGGTCGCCAAGCGCTTTGGCCGCGAGCTGCTGGTGGGGGTGGCGCGCGACCCGGTGTTCGGCCAGGTGATCAGCTTCGGCGCCGGCGGCGTCGCCGTTGAATTGCTGGGCGACCATGCCGTCGGCCTGCCGCCGCTGAATCCGCGCCTGGCGGAGGAGTTGATCGCGGGAACGCGTATTGCCGCTCTGCTCGGCCCCTATCGCCACATCCCGGGGGCCGACCGCGATGCCATCGTCGACGTGCTGATCAAGGTCTCCGACATGGTCTGCGCCCTGCCCTGGCTGATGGAAATGGACATCAACCCGCTGCTGGTGGACGCCGCCGGCGCGGTGGCCCTGGACGCGCGCGTGGTGATCGACCCCGACCGCCTGGCCGACGACCTGCGCTACAGCCACATGGCGATCCACCCCTACCCCGCCGCCCTGATGCGTACCGAGACCCTGCGCGACGGCACCCAGTTCTTGCTGCGCCCGATCCGCCCGGAAGATGCGGCGATCGAAACCAGGTTCGTCGAGAGCCTCTCGGAACAGTCGCGCTACATGCGCTTTTTCAACCCGATCAAATCGCTCAGCCTGCGCCTGCTGGCGCGCCTGACCCAGGTGGACTACGACCGCGAACTGGCGCTGCTGGCGACCCAGGGCGAGGGAGCTGCCGAGCACATCATCGGCGTGGTGCGCTACAGCCCGAACGCGGACGGCGTCAGTTGCGAATTCGCCATCGCCATCGCCGACGACTGGCATGGCCGCGGGCTGGGCAGCCTGCTGATGCGCCGCCTGATCGAAGCCGCGCGCGTTGCCGGCTACCAGCGCCTCACCGGCTCGGTGCTGGAAGGCAACAGCAAAATGCACAGCCTGATGCGCCGGCTCGGCTTCGCGCCCGGCCCGCGCGGGGCCGACCTGTCGATTTTCGAGTACGAGCTTGACCTGACGGTGCCGCCAGGTTCGGAGGCCACCAAGGCCTGAGCAGGCCGCTTGCCCCGGGCGATTTACCACGTCCGTCGTAAAACAACAGTAAATCACAGGTTTTTTCACCAATGCACTTCCTGTGCTTTGGCGAAACCATATAAAACCTGAGGTTTTTCGCTTGGCTCGGGTATCCGGTTACCACAAGTGTTGTAGCGCGAACCGGCCTCCGTACAACGCAACGCAGGTGCGAGGCCGCCGGGGAGCGGGGCGCGAAAATTCATCGGCCCCTGTCTTGAGCACGATCATCCATGCTTTAAAGATACGCCGATCGAACAACTAAGTGTGGTTGAAATCGCACCTCCGCGCGGAGCGGCCTTCCGCCGCGATACTCACCGCGCCTCGATACGAAACAAGGGCAGCAGCGACCTCCGGCCAAACCTGGCATCGTTTGCTATCGGACCAAATATGGTCTATATTTGGTCTTTCGTATAATCGTCCGGGTGCGCCATGAAGTATTCAACGCAAGTCAGACCCATTAGCTACCTGAAGGCACATGCGGCCGAGATTTCCCAGCAACTGACCGAAGTGCGCGAACCGATGGTGATCACGCAAAACGGCGAGGCAAAATTCGTCATTCAGGACGTTGCGTCTTACGAAGAAACGCAAGAAACGATGGCGCTGCTGAAGATACTTGCACTCGGCAGACAGCAAATAGAAGAAGGCAAGGTCGTGCCGGCCAAGGAAGCCATGCGCCGGTTGCGTGCAAGGAAGGCACGCGCCTGATGCGTCATGAGGTCATCCTGACGCGGGATGCCGAATCCGACCTAGAAGGTATTCTCGATTACATCGCCGAGCACGACGTTCCGGGCAAAGATGATTATGTTCTTGCCCAAATGGATGACGTGATCGAGAGCCTCTCTGCCTTTCCGGAACGCGGCTTCCATCCCAAGGAGTTGCTCGCCCTCGGCATTCGCGATTATCGGCAGACATTTTTCAAACCGTATCGCGTCATTTACCACATCGCCGGCCGCGCGGTATATGTTCTGATGATCGTCGACGGCAGAAGGAATATGCAGGCGCTGCTGGCGCGCCGGCTGCTGGCCGGAAAATGACCGGCGCCAGCGCATTGCGGGTTGAATGTAACCGGACGGGCTACTCGGCGGGACCAAGCCCCCGCATGAATGCACTCGCGTCCGCCAGTTGATCTAGGGACCACGCGGTTTCGAGCGCCACGTGGGCGTCGCAATGCGGGCAGCCCCATTTGGCCAGATCGCGGAATTTCCGTTCCAGCGCGGCATCGCTCATCGGCTTTTCGAGGCTACCGGTAGCGTGGGCGATGTGTTTCTCAATTCGCCTGTCATCGCGCAGGCGCACCGTGATGGCGGCGGCTTCCTTCGGCATCGCCGGGTCGATGTCGAGACTGACCCGTGTGCGCAGTGCCTGCAGTTCGGGATCATTGGCGCTGGCGTCGGTGAACTCGCGCACGCCGACAAGGCCGCGCACGATGGCGGCGGCGGCGCAGTGATGCACGGAAAGCTTGGCTTCGAGGCCGCTATGCGGGTCGGGATTGCCCATCAGCATGCGCACCAGAGGATGCACGCGCAGCTCGATGGTTTCGATGACATCGGCGGTCATACCTTCGGCGCGCAATTCCAGGCAGCCGTCGATGATGGGGTGGCCGACGATGCCGCAGGGATAGGGTTTGTAGGTGTTTTGCGCCAATTCCCACGATTGGCCCAAGCCGCGGGTGACTTCATCAAGATCGCGGCGCTGTGCCAGCACGCGCATGAAGCCACGCTCGCCTTCGAGGGCTTGTTCGGTGCTGGTGTAGCCCTTGGACGCCAGCAGCGCCGAGAGCAGTCCGTTGCGCGCGGCGCCGGCCATATTCCAGGACTTGCTCATGCTGCCGTGGGCGCCGGTGGTGCCGGCGGCCTGGTTGGCGGCCAGACCAAAGGCCCAGGCGATTTGTTGCGGATTCAGACCAAGCAGCTTGGCGCAGGCGGCGGCGGCGCCGAAAATGCCGCAGGTGGAGGTGACGTGCCAGCCGGCGTCGTAGTGCTCGGGCGAGATGGCGTTGCCGATGCGGCATTCGACTTCGACGCCGAGGATGAAGGCGTGCAGCAGTTGCGCGCCGCTTACCGGCGTGCGTTCGGCCAGGGCGCAAAGTGCGGCGGCCACCGGCACGCTGGGGTGGATCACGGTACGAAGGTGGGTGTCGTCGAAGTCGAGGATGTTGGAGATCAGGCCGTTCAGTGCGGCGGCGCTCAAGGCGTCGCTGCGCAGGCCGCGGCCGATGATGGTGGCTTGCGGCGGGCCGGCGAACTCGGTGAGCGCGGCCAGCGCGATGTCCACGCTCTGGTCGCGGCAGCCGCCCAAGGCGCAGCCGGCCCAGTTGAGCAGGGCGCGCTTGGCCTCATGCATCACCGCTGCGGGTACGTCCTCCACGCGTGAGGCGGCGACGAAGCGCGCGAGTGCTAGGGTGGTGCCGGTTTGCTGCGCCTGGCTCATGATTCGGAGCGTATGCCCTTTTCCCTGATGATCTTGCCCCAGCGCGCATTCTCGGCTTTGAGGAAGGCGGCGAATTCTTCCGGCGTATTGCCGATCGGTTCGGCGCCGAGCACGGCCATTTGCTGGCGCACCTCGGGGGCACGCAGGATTTTCGCCATCTCCGTGTTGACGCGGGTGATCACTTCAGGCGGCGTGCCCTTGACGGCGAACAGGCCATTCCAGCCCACCACTTCGTAGCCGGGCACGCCGGCTTCGGCCAGGGTGGGCAGATCGGGCGCGAGCGGCGAGCGCTGCGGACTGGTGATGGCGAGCGCGCGCAGCTTGCCGGATTTGACGAAGGGCATGGTGCCGGGCATGTTTTCGATCATGAAGGAAAGCTGGCCGCCGACCAGGTCGGCCAGCGCGGGCGCGCCGCCCTTGTAAGGTACGTGGGTGGCCTCGATGCCGGCGAGCGACTTGAACAGTTCGACGCACAGGTGCGGGGTGCTGCCGACGCCCCCTGACCCGTAGTTGAGTTCGCCCGGATGGGCGCGTGCATAGGTGATGAGTTCCCTGGCGGTTTTCGCCGGCACCGAAGGATGCACCACCAGCATCAGCGGCGCGGAGTTGATCATGCTGATGGGGACGAAGTCCCTGTTGGCATCGAACGGCAGCTTCGTATACAGGTAGGTGCTGACCACCAGGGAGACGTTGGTGATCAGCAGCGTATAGCCGTCGGGCGCGGTCTGGGCCGCGTATTCGGTGCCGGAAATGCCGCCGGCACCGGGGCGGTTTTCAATCACGATGGGCTGGCCCAGGGCGCTGCCCAGGCGCTGGCTGAGCAGGCGCGCCATGATGTCGACCACGCCGGCGCCGGCGGAGAACGGCGCTATCAGGCGGATCGGCCGCGATGGATAAGCTTGCGCGCAGGCGGCGCCGGAAGTCAGCAGCGCGAGGGCCAGCAAGGCGGTGCCCAGGCAGGCGCGGAAAAAATAAGTCGGCATTGGCGGGGTCCTCGCGGTGTGGTCGTCGTGGCCGGCGTAGCGCTGGCTGGTCAAGGCCAGTTTCGCAACAAGCATGCCACGGCGCAGGGAGGGCATGCGCTTATTGATGCTTCTTCTTTTCTTCGTGCGCGTTGCGGTTTTGTGCGGGGCGCTGCGGTGGCGCGGCCTGGTGCTGCTGCCGCTCCTGCACGCGATTCTGCGCCTGTTGCTGGCGGTTTTGCAGGGCCTGCTGGCGGATTTCGTTTTGCCGGCCTTGCAGGGCGGCGCGATTTTCATTCTGGCGGGCTTGCAGGAGATTCTGCCGGTTATTGCCTTGCTGGCCGTTCTGATGCAACTCCTGGCGCTGGTTCAGGCGTTCCTGGCGCAGGTCCTGACGGTTTTGCGCGCCATTGCCCAGGGCCTGGCCGCGCGGCCCCAACTGCTGGGCGCCGCGATTGTTGTTTTGCAAGCGCTGGCCATTCGGGCTCAGGCCCTGCGCACGCTGGGTGCGGACGAACGCCTGGCGCTGGGTGCGGCGCTGCTCGAGTTGCGGGCGCAGGCGGTCGTGCAGGCCTTCGAGACGGGCTTCGTTGCGGCTGGGGCGAAAGAAAGTGGGCACACGGTCGAGCAGGCGCGGGCGCTCGTTGCCGCGAACCGAGAAAAAGCCGGCACGGCCCGGGGTGACGTCGACCCGGCCGGCCTTGCCCTGGATGAACGAGCCGCCGGCGCTGACCTTGTCATAGGTGCCGGGCTCGCCGTCTTTGGAACCCTCCGGGATCACAGTGGGTTCGTGGTCGGTGCCGCGCACGCCGATGGTGGCGGTGGGCGTGTTGATGGCGTAGCGCGAGGGATTGTTCTTGCCGATCCAGCCGGTGATGGAGCGAAAGCTGCCCTTGACCAGGCTGAAGATGCTGGTGTCGTTGGCGTCGCCCTGGGCGGCGTATTTGGTGATTCCCATTTGGGTATTGGAACGCACGGCGATGACCCCGGAGTCGAGCATCTCGGCCTGCAGTTCGCCGTCGGCGCCGGTGATCACCGTGTCGCCTTCATACAAGGTGTCGTTAAGCTTGGGCGTGCGGCGGCTGCGATCGGGCGCGGTGATGCTCACGGCACCCGTGACCAGGGTGATCTTGCCGGCTTCGCTGCGGCTGGCGGCAGGCGGGGGGCCGCCGGTTTGCGCGCCGGCGCACCAGGGCGCCAGCAGGAACAGCCAGAATATCCAGGCGCATGCCCGGCGCGGCAGTTGCATGTTTTTTCTCCCTGGCCGTTTGAGCGCGGCTCTGGTATTGCGGCAGTGCTGCTTGCTTAGAAGGAACCGGGATAAGCGCGATTGGCGAACTTGGTGTACTGGCCGAGGAAGGTCAGCTCGACCTTGCCGATCGGGCCGTTACGCTGCTTGCCGATGATCACTTCGGCCAGGCCCTTGTTGTTCTCGGCGTCGGGGTGATAGACCTCGTCGCGGTAGATAAACAGGATGACGTCGGCGTCCTGCTCGATGGCGCCGGATTCGCGTAGGTCGCTCATCATCGGGCGCTTGTCCTGGCGCTGTTCCAGGCCGCGGTTGAGCTGCGACAGCGCGATCACCGGGCAATGCAGCTCTTTGGCCAGGGCTTTGAGCGAGCGGGAGATTTCCGACACTTCGGTGGCGCGGTTTTCTTCCCGGCCGTTGGAAGAACCGGACATCAGCTGCAGGTAATCGATGACGATCAGGTCGAGCTTGCCGTAGATGCGGTGCAGGCGGCGCGCGCGGGCGCGCAGTTCCAGTGCCGTGAGTGCCGGGGTTTCGTCGACGTGCAGCTTGGCTTCCGACAGGCGCTCGAAGGCGGTGGCGAACTTGCTGAACTCGTGGTCGTCGAGCTTGCCGGTGCGCAGGCGGTGCAGATCGAGCTGGCCGATCGAGCCCAGCATACGCATGGCCAGCTGGGTGCCGCCCATTTCCATCGAGAACACGCCGACGATGCCGCCGGCCAGGGCGACGTTTTCGGCGATGTTGAGTGAAAACGCGGTCTTGCCCATCGACGGGCGGCCGGCGACGATGACAAGATCCCCCGGCTGCAGGCCGGAGGTTTTCATGTCGAGGTCCTTGAAGCCGGTTTCCAGGCCGGTGATGTCCGGGCTGTTGGCGTCGTGCAGTTCCTGCACGCGGTCGCGCACCTGCACCAGCAGGGAGGCGAGGTCTTCGAAGCCCTGCTTGCCGCGCGCGCCGTCTTCGGCGATCTGGAACACGGCGGACTCGGCGCTGTCGAGAATCTCCCGCACCTCGCGGCCTTCGCGGTTGAAGATGGAGTCGGCGATGTCGCCGGTGGCGCCCAGGAGCTTGCGCAGCACCGAACGCTCGCGAACGATGTCGGCGTAGCGCTTGATGTTGGCGGCCGACGGGGTGTTCTGCGCCAGGGCGTTGAGGTAGGACAGGCCGCCTGCTTCCTCGGCGCGGCTTTCCGCGTCCAGCGATTCGTAGACGGTGATGACGTCGGCCGGGCGGCCCTTCTCGATCAGCTGCGAAATATGTTTCCAGATCAGGCGGTGGTCGGCGCGGTAAAAGTCGTCTTCGCGCAGGACGTCGCCGATCTTGTCCCAGGCGCCGTTGTCCAGCAGCAGGCCGCCGAGGGTGGACTGCTCCGACTCGATCGAGTGCGGCGGAATTTTCAGCGCTTCGACTTGCGCGTCGCGCGGTTCGTCGTCACGCCCGGAAGAGGAACGCGACGAGGAAGAGCGGGGAGAAAATGCGGCCACGGGAGCTTTCGGCAAAGGCGAATACGGCTGGAACGCCACAGTGTAGCAAAGGGCACGCCCCCGCGTGTTGCGCGGGGGCCCGGCCGCGGCCGCCCGCCGCTCAGGCGCGGTAGGGGTACTTGAAGTCGCCCGACTTGTACTGCGCCGGGGTCAGGATCACCTGCTTGCCGACCTCCTTGAACTGGTTGACGTCGTTGCCGGCCACGCCGTGAAATTGCACAAACAGGATGCGCGAGATGTCCCATTCGCCATTGCCGGCGAACTTGATCTTGCCGACGATGGTATCGAAGCTTCCCTTGTGCAGGTGTTCGGCGAGTTTGGCGTTGTCCAGGCTCTTGGTAGCCTCGACTGCCTGGGTGTAGACCTGCATGCCGGCGTAGGCATAAGGGGGCAGGTAGAAGCCGAGGATATCGACGCCCTCCTTCGCCGCTCGCACGCGATATTTGCCGAGGAAGTCGTCGATGCCGGGAAATTTCATCGTCGGCTCCGGCACGTTGATATCGTAGTAGACGATGTTGTTGAGCATCGGCCCCAGCTGGCTTTTGAGCGCGGCGAATTGCAGGCCGATCAGGCCGCCGCCGAACATCTTGCACTTGAGGTTGATTTCGTTGGCCGCGCGCACCACGGCGGCGGTGTCGGGCGGATAGGAAGCGACGAACACGATGTCCGGGTTGGTCGCTGCCACCGCGCGCATGATCGGCCCGGCATCGATGGTGGTGGGCGGATAGGTTTTGTCGTAGACCGTTTTCAAGCCCATTTTCTTGATGTTCTCGCGCGCGCCGTCCAGCGCGATGTGCGGGAACTCGGCGTCGGCGCCGAGTATCGCGATGGTCTGCGGTTTCGGGTTCATCGTCATCGCCAGATCCAGGAAGCCCTTGGAAAAGTCGATGCGCGCGTTCGGGCCATTGGGCTGGATCTGGAAATAGCGGTCGTAGTTGAACTTCTCGTTCACCGCCAGGCCGAACATGCCCATGAACATCATGCCCCGCTGCATCACCAGCGGCATGGCGGGGGCGATCAGGTTGGTGCCGTAGCCGGAGGAGATCAGGTCCACCTTGTCGACGTCCAGCAGCTTGGTGTAGATGCCCGGCACGGTGGCCGGGTTGCTCTGGTCGTCGTAGTACACCAGCTCGATCGGCCGGCCCAGCAGGCCGCCCTTGGCATTGAGCTCTTCCTGCCACATCTGGATGGCGATCAGCGCCGCCTTGCCGCTGGCGGCGATGCCGCCGGTGAGCGCCATGCCGAAGCCGAGGCGGATCGGCTTGGCCTGGGCAAAGGCACGCGGCACGCTGGCGGCCGCCAGCGCCGCGCCGAAAGCCTTGATGACTGTACGTCGGGTTTCTTGCACGATTTGTCTCCTCTAGTTGGATGACGCACCGGGCGCGAACCTGACAATGCCTGGAGCGCTGCCTTTGTCTACGCGTATATGACAACGAGCTCGCAAGCTTGCGAGCCGGCGAGCTTGAACACACGTGCAAGGCAAGGCCAGACTAGACCAAAAAAGTGGCAGCGGCAACTGCCATGCCTGCTGCGGCGCAGCGCAGCAGGCATGGCCAGGCAATAAAAAAGGGCGCCGTGGCGCCCTTTTTCCGGCTACGCGCGCCTCAATCGGACAACCCGGCGAACAGTGGGGTGCTGAGATAGCGCTCACCAAAGGAAGGAATGATCACCACGATCATCTTGCCGGCGCTCTCGGCGCGCTTGGCCACTTCGATCGCCGCCCACATGGCGGCGCCAGAGGAGATGCCGACCAGCAGGCCCTCCTCCTTGGCCATGCGCTTGGCGAAGGCAAAAGCGTCATCCGCCTTCACCCGCACCACTTCGTCATAAACCTTGGTGTTGAGGATGTCGGGAATGAAGCCGGCACCTATGCCCTGGATCGGGTGCGGACCCTTAGGCCCGCCGGAGAGCACCGGCGAAGCATCAGGCTCGACGGCGACGACGCGGAACGAGGGCTTTTTTTCCTTCAGTACTTCACCGACGCCGGTGATGGTGCCGCCGGTGCCGATGCCGGCCACCAGGATGTCCGCGCGGCCATCCGTATCGCGCCAGATTTCTTCCGCCGTGGTCTTGCGGTGGATCGCCGGGTTGGCGGGATTCTTGAATTGCTGCGGCATGAAGTAGCGCGCGTCGGAGGCGGCAAGCTCTTCGGCGCGCTTGATCGCCCCGTTCATCCCTTCGGCAGCCGGGGTGAGGATCAACTCGGCGCCGTAGGCGCGCAGCAGGGCGCGGCGCTCGCGGCTCATCGATTCCGGCATGGTCAGCGTCAGCTTGTAGCCGCGCGCGGCGCAGACAAAAGCCAGCGCAATGCCGGTGTTGCCGGAGGTGGGCTCGACGATGATGGTGTCGGGCTTGATCTTGCCGGCCGCCTCGGCCGCTTCGATCATCGCCACGCCGATGCGGTCCTTGACGCTGTGCGCGGGGTTGTAGAACTCCAGCTTGGCCAGCACCTCGGCCTTCAGGCCGGCGGTGAGGCGGTTGATGCGGACCAGCGGGGTGTTGCCGACCAGGTCGGTTACGGATGCGGCGATTTTCATCATCGGTCTCCTTCTATGTGCGGATTGGTCTTCTTGGTCGGCGCGACCGGCGCGGCGCGGCGTGGGCGACTATTGTGCGAGTAGCGGGGCGCCAGTGCAAGCAAAAATCCTCCGGAGCAGGAGCGTGAAATTTTGCACTGCGGCTCAGGCCGCGCCGGCGGCCAGGCGGTAGCAGCGATTGGCGTCGTCGGTGCGGCTGGTGGCGTCGAACATGCGCCCCAGTTCGATATAGGCGGCGCGGCTGGGCGCGCCGGTGATGCTCTGCTCCAGATATTCGCGCGCCTTGCCCCACAACTGCAGGCCGGCGCACAGGCGTCCCAGGACCAGCAGCAGGCCGGGTTCGCGCGGATAGCGGCTGCGCCAGGCCTCTGCATGCTCGACTTGCGCGCGCACGGCTTCGGCCTCGGCCGCCACGGCACAGTCGGCATACAGCGTGCCCAGCGCGTCGCTCCACTCCTGGTCGAGCGATTCCTCGAGCAGGCTACGGGCCTCCGCCATCAAACCGGCGGCGATCAGGGCGGCGGCGATCGGCCGCGCCACAGCGGCAAGGCGCCGCTCGGCGCGCGGCACGCGGCGCAGGCGCTCGCGCAGGGTCTGCTCATCGGCCCCGGTGAACAGGCCCTCATAGGCCGCCTCGCGGGTCTTCGCCGCCACCGCCGGATGGACGGCACGATGCTCTTCGAGCTGGCGCGCCACCTTCAGCGCCTCTTCCCAGGCGCCGGCACGGGTCATCGCCTTCAGCGCCAGGCGCTGGGTGGCGATGTGGCGCGCGCCGCTGCGGTTGAGCTCGGCAAACACGGTCATCGCTTCGCGGTCGCGGCGCTCGTCGACCAGCAACTCGGCCGCGGTCATCAGGCGCGCATGGTCCAGCGTCACGCTGCCGGCCGTGGCCGCCGCCTCCTGCGCCCGCGTCAGCCATTCGTCGCGCAGCTCCGGGCGCTGCAGGCGGTGCGCGGCGCGCGCCGCCACCAGCGCGGCCAGCACCGGCTCCTCGCCGGCCTCGAAGGCGGTGCGTGCCGATTTCTCGGCGCGCGCATAGCGGCCTTCATAGGTGCTGCTCATGGCGTCGTAGAGCGAGCGCCGCGCCTTTTCGCTGGCCCGGCTCAGGCGAAAATCGCGCACCATTTCCGGCAGGCTCAGGGTGTAGGCGGCGGCGCGCACGGCGAAATACACCACGGCGAACAGCACCGCCCCCAGCAGCACGAACAGGGTGAGCGAAAATTCGATGCGCTTGGGCGGCAGGAACACCAGCACGTAGCCGTCGTTGTGCGCCACCAGCGAGAGGCCGACGGCGACCGCGAAACAGACCAGAATCCAGAACAGGCCGCGCATCGCCAGCCGCTACTTGCCCGTGGGCCGCTGCGGGGCGCGGAAGTTGCGCACCGCGTTCAGGCTGTCGGCCAGGGTCGGCAACTCGATGCTCACCGCGCTGGCGGAGAGCTGGGCCAGGGTCGCCTGCGCATTGACGGTGGCGCGCGAACGCGCATCGAAATAGCGCGTCAGCCAGAGGTTGGCCGATTTCAGGTCTTCGCGAAACAGCGCCTCGTTGCGCTGCAGGAGCGACAGGCGCGCGTTGAGCAGGCGTAGCTTGAGGTTTTCGCGCAGGAAAAAAGTCTGCTGCGGGGTCAGCAGCACTGGTTCGGCATTGCCGATGTCGCGAATACGCACCAGTTGGCGCAACTGGTCCCAGGCTTCGTCACGCAGGCGCCGCCACATGCCTGGCGGCGCGGCGACGTCGGCACCGCTGTCGGGCGCGGCCTTGGCCGGTTCGCTGGCGGCGGGTTTGGGCAGCGGTATCACCGCGGGTTTTGCCGGCGGCGCCATTTGCGGCGGCACCGATTGTGGTTGCAATTTTTCGTCGAAGATCAGCGGCATGGTGTCGATGCTGCTGATCACCCCGTCGAGGCGGATCGCCAGGCCGGCGGTGTCGACATAGGGCAGCGCCTTCAGGCGGTCGATGTCGCGCTGCAGGACGCGGCGCACGGCGATGAACTGGGCGCGGTCGGCGCGCCCGAGGCGGGCATCGGCGTTCTGCAGCGCGATCAGGGCGCCGCGCACGTTACCGGAGAGCTGCAACTGCTGCGCGGCCAGCGACAGGGTCTGTTCAATATCGGTGAGCGCCCATTCGTCGCGGTTGCGCGAGAGGTCCTGGTACATCGCCTCCAGCGCGGTCTGCTGGCTTTGCGATTCGCTGATCTTCGATTCCAGCGCGGTCATTTTCTGCAGGGCCTCGCGCATCCGCTCCTGCGCCTCGCGCGCCAGGGTGCGGCTTTCGCGCGCCTGCAGGTCGTCGTCGCGCAGGCGCTGCGCCATTTCCTCGCGCAGGCTGTCGATCTGGCTGCGCGCGCTCCACCAGTTCCAGACGAACAGCATCAGCGCAATCAGCAGCGCGGTGCGCGGCCAGGTCCACCAGGCGCGCCAGCCGGCGGCGCGGTCCAGCAGCAGGGGCGCGGCGGGCGGCGCGGCGGGCGGCAATGCGGCCAGCGGCTCGTTTTGCGGCAGGTCGCGCGGGTCGCTCATGCCTGGGCTCCGGCGAAATGCGCTGCCATGCCCGCCATCAGGCCAGCGTCGCCGCCGGCGGTCAGCACCACCCGGGTCAGGCCAAGCGCGCGCAAGTGCGCGGCAATGCGCGCATGCGGCACGAACACCGGCGCGGCATTGAGCCATGCAAGCGCGTTTGCGCCCAGCATGCCGAACAAGTGATCCGCCCCTTCGGAACTCGACACCACCACCCCGCCCAGTTGATTGGCCCGCACCAGTTCGCCGATGATGCGCGGATCGGCGCGGCCGGGGGCGCGGCGGTAGGCCGCCACGCTCTCGACCACCGCGCCGCGCGCGCGCAGGGTCTCGGCCAGCCAGTCGCGCCCGCCTTCACCCTTGACGATCAGCACCTGTTTCGGACTGGCGCCGGTGCGTTCAAGTTCCGCCAGCAGGCCTTCGCTGTCGAATTGCTCCGGCGGTGTGATGACGCGCGCGACGCCGCGCTCGATAAGCGCCGCCGCGGTGCCGGGGCCGGTGGCGCCGGCCGCCAGCGCCTCGGGCCAGGCACCGGACAGGTGCGGCCAGGCGCCGAGTACCGCGTTGGCGCTGACGAAGACGGTCAGGTCGTAGCTGCCCAGGCGCGCCAGGGCTGCGTCGAGCGCAGCGTAGTCGGGCAGGGATTCGATCTCGATGGCCGGAAACCCTACCGGTATGCCGCCGGCAGCGCGGATCAATTCGGACAAGCCGCTGGTCTGCTGCCGCGGCCGGGTGACGACTATGCGCTGCCCGCCCAGCTGGCCGGCTTCCGGCTTGAAATCAGGCATGCCGGTGGACGGTATGGGCGCGACCACCGCGCTCACGCCTGCTCCAGCGCGGCGATGATGCGGTCGGCACCGCGCGAGAGCAGGTCGGCGGCGGCGTAGGCGCCGAGCGCCTCGGCCTGCTCCGGCGGGCCGCTGAGTTCGGAGCGCAGCATGATGACGCCGTCGGTCGAACCGATGCAGGCGCGCAGGCGCAACTGGCCGGCTTCGATCAGCGCATAGGCGGCCAGCGGTATGGTGCAACTGCCGCCCAGGGCACTGTTGACGCGGCGCTCGGCGCGCACGCAGATGTCGGTCTCGGCATGATTCAGCGGCGCCAGCCAGGCGCGCAGGTCGTCGCGGCCGGCCAGGGTTTCGATGGCGAGGGCACCCTGCCCCGCGGCCGGCAGCGAGTCGGCCGGGGTGAGCACGTTGCGGATGCGCTCGGCCAGGCCGAGGCGCTTCAGGCCGGCGGCGGCCAGCACGATGGCGCCGTATTCGCCGGCGTCGAGCTTGCGCAGGCGGGTGTCGAGATTGCCGCGCAGGGGGGCGATTTTCAGGTGCGGATAGCGCTTGCGGATTTGCGCTTCGCGCCGCAGGCTGGAAGTGCCGACCACCGCGTCATGGGGCATTTCGGCCAGGCTGGCGTAGGTGTTGGAGATGAAGGCGTCGCGCGGGTCTTCGCGCTTCAGCGTCGCGGCCAGCGCGAACTCGGGCGGCAGGTCGGCCGGCACGTCTTTCATCGAGTGCACGGCGAGATCGGCGCGGCCGTCGAGCATCGCCTGCTCCAACTCCTTGACGAACAGGCCCTTGCCGCCGACCTTGGCCAGGCTGCGGTCGAGAATCTGGTCGCCGCGCGTGGTCAGGCCCAGCACGGTGACTTCGCACTGTGGATATAATTGCTGCAACGCAGCGCGGACGTGCTCGGCCTGCCATAAGGCGAGCCGGCTTTCACGCGAGGCTATGATCAGCCGTTCGGGTTCACGCATCTTCGCCTGTACAACTATTACCTTAGGCCACGCCGATGCCGCGCCGCAGGTGGGTTTCGATTGGTTTCCCGGGGGCCTGCAAAGGCCTGAGGGTGTTGATTTGGCTGGTGATTTTAACATGCGCCCTGTTGCCGCCGAGTGACTTTGCGCGGGCCGCCGAGGCGCCGCCCCTGACCCGCGACCTGAAAGCCGACGCTGGCGGCGCGGCGCAGCAGCATCTGCCCCTGCTGCTGTTTTTCACCCTGGCGGACTGCCCGTATTGCGAGCGGGTGCGGCGCGAATACCTCGGGCCGATGTCGGCCGACGCAGACCAGGCCAAACGCGTGCTGATCCGCGAACTGCCGATCGAGGCCAACGTGACCGGCTTTGATGGGGCGCCCCGCAGCGCGCGCGAAATCGCCGCCCGCTACAAGGTGAACCTGTTTCCGACCGTGGTGATGGTCGATGCGCATGGCACGGAAATCGCTGAGCCTTTGGTGGGCTTTTCGTCGCCGGACTTCTACGGCGGCCTGCTGGACGGGCGCATCGACACCGCGAACGAAAAAATCAGGCAAAACTGAAGGGGACAGAACAATGAGTACGCGCAAGAAACCCGTCGCCACGGCGAAGAAACCGGTTGCGGCCGCCAGGAAGGCGCCGGTTGCCGCCAAAAAGGCCATTACGCCGGCCAAAAAGACCGCTGCCCCGGCCAGGAAAGCCGTCGCCGCCGACCAGGACGCGCCCTTGCGCGACGACATCCGCCTGCTCGGGCGCCTGCTCGGCGACACCATCAAGGCACAGGAAGGCGCACCGGTGTTCGACGTGATCGAAAACGTGCGCCAGCTGGCGGTGCGCTTTCGCCGCGACGAGGACGCCGAGGCGCGCAAGCAGCTGGAACTGGCGCTGAACCGCCTGTCGCGCGACCAGACCCTGATGGTGGGACGGGCATTCTCCTATTTCTCGCACCTTGCCAACATCGCCGAAGACGTGCATGTGAGCCGCAGCCGGCGCGCCGCGCAAATGGCCGGCGCTGCCGCCCAGGCCAGCAGCCTGGAGTACGCGCTGCTGCGCATCGCCGATGCGCGCGTGCCGGCGTCGGCGATCCGCGATTTTTTCGAGAACGCCAATCTCACCGCCGTGCTCACCGCCCACCCCACCGAGGTGCAGCGCAAGAGCATCCTCGACACCGAGCTGGAGATCAACGGCCTGATGATCAGGCGCTCGCGCGCGCCGCTGACGCCGATCGAGCAGGCCCAGCTGGACGAAGCCCTGCGCGCCAAGGTGCTGACCCTGTGGCAGACGGCGATGCTACGCGTCACCAAGCTACGCGTGGTCGATGAAATCGAGAACGGCCAGTCGTTTTTCCGCTATACCTTCCTGAACGAATTGCCGAAACTGTATGAAGCCGTCGACGATGCCCTGGTGCGCATGCTGCCGCCGGCGCAGCAGCCGAAGATGCATCCGTATTTCCGCGTCGGCTCGTGGATCGGCGGCGACCGCGACGGCAATCCCTTCGTC
>DATAZV010000452.1:0-3791 GCA_036271855.1 Burkholderiales bacterium | reverse complement strand
CGGTGGCGGCCTGGATCAGGTGCTTGATGAAGGGCTCCCCGGCGTACTTGCGGGCGCCGGCCGAAGCCTGCAGGATCACGGGTGCGCCCACCTCGGCGGCGGCCGTCATGACCGCCTGCACCTGCTCCAGGTTGTTGACGTTGAAGGCGGGGATACCGTAGCCGTTCTCGGCGGCGTGGTCCAACAACTGGCGCATGGATACGAGTGGCATGGCGGGCTCCTGGGCTAAGGATGGGTGGGACGGTTATTCAAGGATACGGCGTTTGCGCGAATTTTTCACTGCTCGCCGACACGAACGATTTTCAGGGTATTGGTGCCGCCGGTCTTGCCGATCGGCTCGCCGACGGTGATCACGATCAGGTCGCCGCGCTTGACCACGCCCTGCTCCAGCAGCAGGGCTTCGGCGTCGCGCAGCAGCTTGTCGCGGTCGCCGCTTTCCTCCTGCGCCATCAACAGGGGCCGGGTGTCGCGGAACAGCGCCAGCTTGGTGAAGGTCTCGGGTTCCGGCGTCAGCGCGAAAATCGGCACCCCGGCATTCAGGCGGCTCATCCACAGCGCGGTCGAGCCGGACTGGGTCAGCGAAACAATCGCCTTCACCTTGAGGTGGTAAGCGGTAAACAGCGCCGCCATGGCGATCGACTGGTCGATGCGGGTGAACACGCGATTCAAGAAATCCTGGTCGATCCTGACATCGGAATCCATCGACTTGTCAGCTTCGACGCAAATGCGCACCATCGCCTCGACCGCCTCCACCGGGTATTTGCCGGAGGCAGACTCGGCCGACAGCATCACCGCATCCGTCCCGTCGAGCACCGCGTTGGCGACGTCGCTCACCTCGGCGCGCGTCGGCACAGGCGAGGTGATCATCGACTCCATCATCTGCGTGGCGGTAATCGTCAGCTTGTTCATCTCGCGCGCCATGCGGATCATGCGCTTTTGCAGCGCCGGCACGGCAGCGTCGCCCACTTCAACCGCCAGGTCGCCGCGCGCCACCATGATGCCATCCGATGCCTTGAGGATTTCTTCCAGTGCCGGAATCGCCTCGGCGCGCTCGATCTTGGCGATCAAGAGCGACTTGCCGCCGCGCGCGCGCATCAGCTCGCGCGCCATGTACATGTCGGCCCCGCTCTTGGGGAACGAGACGGCGAGGTAGTCCGCCTTCATTTCCACCGCGGTGGCGATGTCCTCGATGTCTTTCGACGTCAGCGGCGGCGCGGTGCGGCCGCCGCCCTGCTTGTTGATGCCCTTGTTGTTCGACAGCACGCCGCCGTGGCGCACCGTGGTGATGATCCGATTACCGATGACTTGCTTGGCGTCGAGCACGATCTTGCCGTCGTCCAGCAGCAGCACGTCGCCCGGCTTCACATCGCGCGGCAGTTCCTTGTAGTCGATACCCACGGTTTCCTGGTTGCCCATCTGGCAATCGGCATCGAGAACAAAGCTGGCGCCCTTCTCCAGCATCACCTTGCCGTCGCTAAACTTGCCGACGCGGATTTTCGGCCCCTGCAGGTCGGCGAGAATCGCCACCGAGCGGCGGTATTTTGCCGCGATCTCGCGCACCGTTGCCGCGCGGTTGATGTGGTCCTGCGCGGTGCCGTGGGAAAAATTCAGGCGCACCACGTCCATGCCCGCGAGGATCAGGCGCTCCAGCACCTCGGTGTCGCTGGATGCAGGGCCTAGTGTCGCGACGATTTTTGTGCTGCGGTCGTCCATGCTGAGTCTCCGGTAATTGTTCGAGTTATGGTCTGGCGTTTATTGATTGCTTGCCGCGCGTTGCAGCAGTATTTCCACCGCCGGCAGGGGCTTGCCCTCGAGAAACTCGAGAAAGGCGCCGCCGCCGGTGGAGATGTAGCCGATCTTGTCGGTCACGCCGTATTTGGCGATCGCCGCCAGGGTGTCGCCGCCGCCGGCAATCGAAAACGCTTTGGATGCGGCGATGGTTTCCGCCAGGGTTTGCGTGCCGCCGCCGAACTGGTCGAACTCGAACACGCCCACCGGGCCGTTCCACACGATAGTGCCGGCTTCCATGATGATCTGCGCCAGCGCGCCCGCACTCTTCGGGCCGATGTCGAAAATCATGTCGTCGGCCGTCACCGCCTGTGCATCCTTGGTTTCGGCCGGCGCATCGGCGGCGAATTTCTTGCCCGTCACCACATCGGTCGGGATCGGCACGGCGCCGTTTTTCGCGTCCATCTTTTTCATCACCGCGCGCGCCTGGTCCAGCATTTCCGGCTCGGCCAGGGACTTGCCGATCGGCATCCCCTTGGCGAGCATGAAGGTGTTGACGATGCCGCCGCCGACGATCAGCTGGTCCACCTTGTCGGCCAGCGACAGCAGCACGTCGAGCTTGGTCGATACTTTCGAGCCGGCGACGATCGCCACCAGCGGGCGCTTCGGATTGTGCAGCGCCTTGCCCAGCGCATCCAGCTCCTGCGCCATCAGCGGCCCGGCGACGGCGATGGGCGCGTACTTGGCGATGCCGTGTGTGGTCGCCTCGGCGCGATGCGCGGTGCCGAAGGCGTCGTTCACATACACATCGCACAGCGCCGCCATCTTTTTCGCCAGCGCCTCGTCGTTCTTTTTCTCGCCCTTGTTGCAGCGGCAATTCTCCAGCAGCACGATGTGCCCCGGCGCCACGTCGACACCATCGACCCAGTCGGTAATCAGCGGCACCGGCCGCGTCAGCAACTCGGAAAGCGCCGCCGCCACCGGCGCCAGCGAATCTTCCGGCTTCACCTCGCCCTCGGTCGGGCGGCCCAGGTGCGAAGTCACCATCACCGCCGCGCCGCCGATCAGCGCGTCCTGGATCGCCGGCAGCGAAGCGCGGATGCGCGTGTCGTCGGTGATGCGGCCGCTGTCGTCCTGCGGCACGTTGAGGTCGGCGCGAATGAACACGCGCTTACCCTTGACGTCGATATCGGAGAGGCGTTTGAAATTCATCGAAAAACCTTCCTGCGCTTTTTCGTTACTACTTTGCCGCCATCAGCGCCGTGGTGGTATCGAGCATGCGGTTGGAAAAGCCCCACTCGTTGTCGTACCACGAGTTGACCTTCACCAGCGTGCCCTCGGCCACCTTGGTCAGCGTCGAGTCGAACGTCGACGAGGCCGGGTTGTGGTTGAAGTCGGAAGACACCAGCGGGTCGGTGTTGTATTTCAGGATGCCCTTGAGCGGCCCCGATTCCGCCGCCGCCTTCATGATGCTGTTGACTTCATCCACCGTGGTGGCGCGCTTGGCGGTAAAGGTGAGGTCGACGATCGACACGTTGATCGTCGGCACGCGGATCGAGTAGCCATCCAGCTTGCCATTCAGCTCCGGCATTACCAGGCCGACGGCGGCGGCCGCGCCAGTCTTGGTCGGGATCATGTTGTGCGTGGCCGAGCGCGCGCGGCGCAGGTCTTCGTGATACACGTCGGTCAGCACCTGGTCGTTGGTGTAGGCGTGGATGGTGGTCATCAGGCCGGCGACCACACCGATTTTTTCATGCAGGGGCATCACCAGCGGCGCCAGGCAGTTGGTGGTGCACGAGGCGTTGGAGATCACGGTAAACGTTGACTTCAGCACGCCGTGGTTCACTCCGTAGACCACGGTGGCGTCCACGTCCTTGCCGCCGGGCGCGGAGATGATCACCTTCTTGGCGCCGCCGGCGATGTGCGCCGATGCCTTTTCCTTGGTGGTGAAAAACCCGGTGCACTCCAGCACCACGTCCACGCCCAATTCACCCCAAGGAAGTTTCGACGGGTCGCGATTGGCCAGCACCTTGATCTTGTCGCCGTTGACGACCATGTATTCG
>DATAZV010000451.1:0-18818 GCA_036271855.1 Burkholderiales bacterium | reverse complement strand
CCAGGGTGGGGATGGGGTGAAGTACCAACTCGGATTCCCATCGACTACGAAGCCTGCGTCATTCTGAGCGAAGCGAAGAATCTGCTTTTGAAGTGATCAGCGTGCGGAAAAGCAGATTCTTCGCTTCGCTCAGGATGACGGAACACCGAAGTAGTGGTAGCGCTCAAGCCACCCGGATCGGTGCCCGCTGCTCGAACCCGGTGGAGTCGAAATAGCTGCCGCCGGCAAAGCAGGCGTATTGCTGCTCGATGAAGGCGCGCGCCTCCTGCGCGGTGAGCGCGGCGCGCTGCTCGGGTTCGACGGCGGCGCGCCACCAGCGGCCGGCGCCGCTGTCCTGCGGATCTTCAAGGCCATAGTGCAGCCAGAGCTGGCCGCAGCGCTTGCAGTTGTCCACCGCGACTTCGGCGAAGTGCTCATCTGTGCCCAGTTCCGCGCGCTCGAACAGGCTGAAATGAAACGGCGGCCGCGCGCAGATGCAGGCCGCGCCGATGGGGTGTGCTGCGGGGGCCAGCAGCCCCTTGAGCCGGTTCAGGAGGTTCGCCATGGCTTGAAGCGTATCACCGCGCCCGAGCTACATGCGCTCGGTTTCTCCCGCACGCGGCTGCCACACCATCAGGCGCTTTTCGATCATGCCGACGATCCAGTCGAGCACGATGGCAAAGATGGTCAGCAGGATGATGCCGGCGAACACGGTGTTGATGTCGAACACACCCTCGGCTTGATGGATCAGGTAGCCGACGCCGGAGGCCGAGCCGAGGTACTCGCCCACCACCGCGCCGACAAATGCCAGGCCGACCGCGTTGTGCAGCGAGGCGAACACCCAGCTCATCGCCGAGGGCAGGTAGACCGAGCGCAGCAACTGCCGGTTGTTCGCCCCCAGCATGCGCGCATTGGCCAGCACCACCGGGCTGACTTCACGCACACCCTGGTAGACGTTGAAGAAGACGATGAAGAACACCAGGGTGAAGCCCAGCGCCACCTTGGAGCCGACACCCAGGCCGAACCAGACCATGAAGATCGGCGCCAGGATGACGCGCGGCATGGCGTTGGCACCCTTGATGAAGGGGTCGAACACGTCGGCCCAGGCCGGCGCCAGGCCCAGCCACAAGCCGATGGCCAGCCCGGCGACAGTGCCGATGGCAAAGGCCAGCATGGTCTCGACGAGCGTGACCCAGAGGTGGGCGTAGATTTCGCCGCCGTAGAACCAGTCCCAGAGACGCGAGAGGACTTTTTGCGGCTCGCCGAAAAAGAACGGCGCCTTGTTCGAGTCGTCGAAATAGATCGCCGGCAGGTTGGGGTTGGTGCCCAGGTACCAGAAAGCGAGCAGCAGCACGACGATCAGCACCTGGTAGATGCGCAGGTTCTTGCGGTTGGGTTTAAGACGTTTCCACATAATCGTGACGGGTTACGCTTTAAGTTGCTGCTTGTAACCCTTGAGCACTTCCTCTTTCATCGCATGCCAGATCTTCTCATGCAGTTCGAGAAAGCGCGGGGTCAGGCGCACCTCCGACACATCGCGCGGGCGCGGCAGGTCGATCGGGAATTCGCCGATGGGGTGGGT
Source organism: Burkholderiales bacterium (assembly GCA_036271855.1). GTDB lineage: Bacteria > Pseudomonadota > Gammaproteobacteria > Burkholderiales > JAEUOS01 > JAQGMJ01. The sequence goes on along the minus strand of DATAZV010000451.1, from coordinate 17,257 downwards.
CTCGGGGCCGGCGGAAAGTACGATCACGCGGTCGGAGAGGGCGATGGCTTCTTCGAGGTCGTGGGTGATGAACAGCACCGACTTGCGGTCGGCGGCCCACAGTTCGAGCAACTCGTTTTCCATCAACTGGCGGGTCTGGACGTCGAGAGCGGAGAAGGGTTCATCCATCAGGATGATCTTCGGGTCGAGGATCAGGCACTGCGCCAGGGCCACGCGCTTGCGCTGGCCGCCGGAGAGCTGGTGCGGGTAGCGGTGGCCGAAGCCGGCCAGGCCAACGCGGGCCAGCCATTCCTCGCCCCGGGGCACCGCCTCTTCCTTCGGCACGCCGCGGAACTGCAGGCCGGCGATGACGTTGTCCAGGGTGCGGCGCCAGGGCATCAGCGACTCGGACTGGAACAGGTAGCCGGCGCGAGTGTTGATGCCGGCGAGCGGCTCGCCGAACACCAGGCACTCGCCGCTGGACGGCTGCAGCAGGCCGGCGGCGACGTTGAGCAGGGTCGACTTGCCGCAGCCGGTGGGACCGACCACGGAGACGAACTCGCCCTCCTCCACGGCGATGCTGGCGTTGCGCACCGCGGTGTAGCGGGCGGACGGGTCGTCGCGCGAAAGGAAGGTGCAGGTGATGTCGTTGAGCTTGAGGGCGGACATTCTTGAGCGGGTGGCAGTGGCGTTCGCAGGTCGCCGCGACCGGGGCTTGTGGCATCGGTGCGGCGCCGCGCCGGTAGATGTTGCTACCGGCGCGTCAGGCGTGGCAGCGGTGGAGTATACGAAAAATCGCGAAAAATCGAAGCCCGGATCGCTGGTTCGCGCTCCGGGCTGCGGTTCACTCCCCGGCCACCGGCCTACTTGTATTTGGCGTTGGCCTTTTTGACGAAGTCGTTGGTGAAGGTTTCGTTCAGCTTGATTTCGGCCGGCTTGATTTCCGGGTTATAGGAGGCCAGCACCTTGAGCATGTTTTTCACCGCCGGCTCCGAAATCATGCCGTCGGTGGAAATCGAATCCTTCACCTTGTCGAAGGCGAACAGGTAGAGCGCCTGGTCGCCCAGCAAGTAGGCAGCCGGCACCGTCTTGGCAACGTCGGGCGCGGAAGCCTTGGCGATCCACTTGTCGGCGCGCACGATGGCATTGGTCAGGGCCTGCACGGTATTCGGATTCTCCCGCACCCACTTGGTGGGGGCGTACAGCGAAGCGGCCGGCAGCGGGCCGCCAAAAATCGCCTCGGTGCCCTTCATGGTGCGGGCATCGGCGATGATTTTCAGTGCGCCGTCCAGCTCCAGCTTGGTCATCACCGGGTCGGTGTTGGAGGTGCCGTCGATCTGGCCGCTTTTTACCGCGGCGATCGCACCGGCGCCGGTACCCACGCCGACAATGGCCACGTCGTTGGGCTTGAGGCCGCCCTTGGCGATGAAGGCATTGAGGATGATGTTGGTGGAAGAGCCCGGCGCCGAGACGCCGAATTTCAGGCCCTTCAAGTCGGCCGGCCCCTTGTAGCTGGCCGCCTTGGCCTTGGAGATGCCGATGGAAATCTGCGGCGCGCGGCCCATCTGCACGAAGGCGATCATCGAGATCTTTTTCGCCTGCATGTTGATGGTGTGCTCGAAGGCCCCCGAGACCACGTCTGCCGAGCCGCCCACCACCGCCTGCAGGGATTGGGAGCCGCCGGCGAAGTCGCTGATCTTCACGTTCAGGCCTTCGTCCTTGAAATAGCCGAGCTGCTCGGCGATGGTCAGCGGCAGGTAGTACAGCGCCGGCTTGCCGCCGACGGAAATATGCACGTCCTTTTTCTCGGGGGCTTGCGCGAATGCAAAAGACGAGGCCAGCGCGGCGGTCACCGCCGCCAACGCGAGGATGCGTTTCATGATTATGTCTCCAAAAATTGTCCAACCCGGCGCGATTTTACCGGTTCGCCGGTCGCGGCGCAGCTTATGTGAAGCGTGTTTAATGCAGTGCAACAAAAAATCGCACGCAGGCATAGCATGCCTGCGCCGCAGTCTACTGAAAATAGACGAATTGCGAAGCGAGGCTTCGCCATCGGCGAAGCCTTGGCCAGCCCAGGCCCGCTCAGAACAGCGAGAGCTGCGGCTGCTCTTTCGGCTTTGGGCGCAAGCGCTCCGGCACCGCGAACAGGCCGGTGTTACCACCCCTTTTGTATTCGCGCTGGTTGAAACCGTGGCGCTCGCAAGCCTTCTTGAAGCGTTGGGCGATCAGCTCGGCGAACACCCCTTCCCCGCTCATGCGCTTGCCGAACCCGGTTTCGTTCTCTTTGCCGCCGCGACTCTGGCGGATGATGCTCATCACATGCTCGGCGCGCATCGGGAAGTAACGCGCCAGCCAGTCCTTGAAAATCTCGCGCAACTCGTGCGGCAGGCGCACCAGGGTGTACGAGGCTTCGCGCGCGCCCGCTTCCCAAGCCGCCTCCAGCACCGTCTCGATGTCGCGGTCGTTGAGCATCGGAATCAGCGGCGCGGCGAGTATGCCGACCGGAATGCCGGCATCCGCCAGCTTGCGGATGGTCTCGATGCGCTTGTGCGGCGCCGCCGCGCGCGGCTCCAGCTTGCGCACCAGATCGCCATCCAGGGAAGCGCAGGAGATGTACACCTTCGCCAGCCCCTGCGCGGCCATTGGCGCAAGAATGTCGATATCGCGCTCCACCAGCGCCGACTTGGTCACCAGCCCGATCGGCTGTTTGAACTCGGCGCAAATCTCCAGCAGCGAGCGGGTGATTTTCCATTCACGCTCGATCGGCTGGTAGCAATCGGTATTCATGCCGATGGCGATCAGCTCGCACTTGTAGCTCGGCTTGGACAACTCCTTCACCAGCAATTCGGCCGCATTCGCCTTGGCGAACAGCTTGGTCTCGAAATCGATGCCCGGCGACAGCCCCCAGTAGGCATAACTCGGCCGCGCATAGCAATAAATACAGCCATGCTCGCAACCGTAATACGGGTTGATCGACAGCCGGAAGCCGATGTCCGGCGAATCGTTGCTGCTGATGATGCTCTTGGCTGTCTGCACCGTCACCGTGGTCTTGGGCGGCGGCGCCTCTTCTTCGGCGGCCCGTGCCTGGTTGCTTTCCACCCAGCCATCGTCGACCGTCTCGCGCTTGAGCGCATCGAAGCGCACCTGCGGCGCGATGTTGGCCCCGCGCCCCTTCAACGGCGCGTGCTGGCGCTGGATCGAAACCGGCTCTTCTTCGGCACGCGGGCGCACCAGGCCCTCGCGCTCGTTCCAGGGGCGCTGGATTTTCGAGCGAGCGTTTTGCGGGTTGGACGGAGGACTCATAACTATATATTAATACAGTTACTCAACTTTGTGAAGCGCCGCCTAGGGCGTGCCCAGGAGTTGCGCGGTCTCGAACAGCGGCAGCCCCATCACCCCGGTATAGCTGCCCGACAAGTGGCTTACAAACGCCGCCGCCGGCCCCTGGATGCCGTAGCCGCCGGCCTTGTCGAAAGGCTCGCCGGTGGCGATGTAAGCAGAGATTTCGGCGCGCGTAAGGCGTCGGAACGTGACTCGGGAATCGGAAAGCGCGACGCGCACGCTCTTGGGCGTGGCCAGCGCCACCGCCGTCAGCACGCGATGCGTGCGCCCCGACAGCAGACGCAGCATGCGCGCCGCCTCTGCTTCACGGTCCGCGGCATCCCCCGGCTTGCCTAGGATTTCGCGCCCGACGCACACCGTGGTGTCCGCGCCCAGCACCGGCCGTGCAGCCAGGCCGCGCGCGGCGATGGCGCGCACGCCGGCCTGCGCCTTTTCGCGCGCCAGGCGCTGCACATAGGTGGCCGGCGCTTCGCGGCCATGCACCGCTTCATCGACGCTGAATTCACCCAGCTTGAGCACCTCGAACTCGACGCCGATCAAGGGCAGCAATTCGGCGCGGCGCGGGCTGGCGGAGGCGAGGTAGATTTTCGGCATGGGCATGGCGTGTATTTGGTTGCGCGCGGAGCCCGCTGGTTCGCGACCTACTCGCGGTGGTAAGGATGGCCCTGGTTCAGGCTGACCGCCCGATACAGCGCTTCGGCGAGGATCACCCGCACCAGCGCGTGCGGCAGGGTCAGGCTGGAAAGCCGCAGCATGGTGGTCGCGCGCGACTTGACCTCTTCGGCCAGGCCATCAGGGCCGCCGATGATAAAGGCCACATCATCGCCCTCGCGCTGCCAGGCGCTGATTTTCGCAGCGAGATCCTTGGTGGTCGCGTCCTTGCCGCGCTCGTCCAGCGCCACCAGTTTCGCCCCCTGCGGCACGGCGGCAAGGATGCGTTTGGCTTCCGCCGCCATCATTTGCGCCGGCGTCTTGCCGGCTTCGCGCGGCTCGGGCTTGACCTCGATCAGTTCGATGCGCGCCTCGGGCGGCATGCGGCGAGCGTACTCCGCAAAGCCGCTGGCGACCCAGGCAGGCGCCTTGTTGCCGACAGCGACGATGAAAAGCTTCAACGCCTGGACGTTTTCTTCGCGGCCTTGGCTGCTTTTTTGGCCGGAGCTTTTTTGACGGCGGCTTTTTTCACCGGCACTTTTTTGGCCGCGGCTTTTTTCGCGGCCGGCTTTTTCACTGTAGCCTTTTTGGCCGGGGTCTTTTTAGCCGCAACCTTTTTCGCTACAACCTTTTTCACAGCGACTTTCTTCGTAGCGACCTTCTTCAAGGCGGCCTTTTTCACCACCGCCTTTTTAGCCGGCGCCTTTGCTACTGATTTTTTCACTGTAGCTTTTTTAGCAACGGCCCTTTTGGCGACTACCTTTTTTGCAACAGCTTTTTTCACCACCGGCTTTTTCACGGCGGCCTTCTTGACAGCAATCTTCTTCGCAACGGGCTTTTTCACTATCGCCTTTTTCGCTGCGGCCTTTTTCGCTGCGGCCTTTTTCACCACAGCTTTTTTCGCAGGCGCTTTTTTCACCGAAGCCTTTTTCGCTGCGGCCTTCTTTTTCGCCGGTGCTTCGGCCGCTACTGCGGCAGGTGCGGCCGCTTTGGCGGCAGCCGTCCTGGCATTTTTCGCCACCTTGGCCAGCACTTCCTGGGTGGTGAGGCGCGCTTTTTCGGCCAGCTCGCGGTCGCGGGCGACAGCGGCTTTTTTCGCAGTCGCGGCTTTTTCGGCGACGGTGCTGACTTGAACCTTTTTTTGGCCCCACAACTCTTCCAGGTTGTAATACTGGCGCGCGGTCGGCTGCATGATGTGGACCACCACGTCGCCGCAATCGACCAGCACCCAGTCCCCGGTATCGCCGCCTTCCATGCCGACGATGTGGCCGCCGGCCTGCTTGACCTTGTCGATCACGTTCATTGCCATGGCGCGGGTCTGGCGCGCCACGTCGGCGGTTGCAACAACAACGCGGTCAAACTCCTGGGTGCCGCCGGTGGTGTCGAAAACCACGATGTCGCGGGCCTTGATGTCGTCCAGTGCTTCGACGATGACGGATTGCAGTGTACGTATGTCCAAATTCACCTCTGGGTTGAAACTCTTGTGTTGCGGGCCCGACTACTGATACAGCCCATGCTTGAGAATGTAATCGTATACCGCCCCCGGCAGCAGGTAGCGCGGGCTCTGGCGGGTGCGCACCAGGGTGCGGATCTGCGAGGAGGAAATCTTCAGCGGCGTCATTTCGATGGAAAACACCCGGCCCGAAGGCTCGGCCAGCGCGCTGCGGTCGTTGGTCAGGCGGTTGGTCACCATCGCCGCCAGGGCCGCCGGCAGCTCGCCCAGGTCGAAAGACTCGTTGGCGCGGCGCGCCACCGCGATGTGCGCGAACTCGAACAGCTTTTGCCAGCGGTGCCAGGTCGGCAGGTTGAGAAACTGGTCGCTGCCGACGATCATCACCATCGGCCGGGTCTCGCCCAGTTCCGCGCGCAGGCCGGCCAGGGTATCGACCGTATAGCTGGGCCCGATGCGCTCGGACTCGCGCGCGTCCAGACGCAGGCGCGGGTTGCCCTCCACCCCCAGGCGCACCATCTCCAGCCGATGCTCGATGGCGGAGATCAGGCCGGAGCGCTGCCAGGGTTTGGGAGCGGGAATCAGGCGGATTTCATTCAGGCGCAGGGAATCGGCGCACTCCTCGGCCAGCCGCAGGTGGCCGAAGTGGATCGGATCGAAGGTGCCGCCTAGCAGGCCCAGAGGCTCGGTGCCGGAACTGACGAGGGAACTCAAAAAATCGCCTTGGCGCAAACGCGCGTGGATGGGTCAGGAACGGATTTTATAACGCAATGCCTCCCGGCATCCGCGCCGGCCCGGGGTCAGCGCAGCACGCCTGCCGCGCCGCCTGTCGCGGCCAGTGGCACCAGGCGGGAAAACTGCTCCAGCGCGGCCTGCGCGCCGTCGGCACGCAACAGGTCGTGGGCCAGCGCCGGGCGCAGCACGCCGTACTCGCCGAAGCGTTCCAGCATCACGAAAAACGGCTCCCAGAAGCCGTCGTTGTCGCATAGGATCATCGGCTTGGCCTGGGCGCCGATGTCGTCCAGGGTCAGCATTTCGGTGATTTCGTCCAGCGTGCCGATACCCCCGGGCAAGGCGACAAAGGCATCGGCGCATTCGGCAAAAGCACGCTTGCGGTCGTCCAGCGTCGGCACATGGTGCAGGATGCCGATTGCCGCATCCGCCTGCTCCCTTACCGAGAGCGCGTCGACCATGAAGCCCCAGACCTCGCCACCGGCGGCATGCGCGGCGCGCGCGGCAATCCCCATCAGCCCGCGCGCGCTGCCGCCATAGACCAGGCGCAAGCCGCGCTCGGCCGCCAGGCGGCCGAACTCGGCGGCCAGGTCGCAGGCGCTTTGCGGCAGGTGGTCGGAAGCCGAACAGAACAGGCCGATGGTCGGGCGCATCGTTCGTTCAGGGATTTTCGTCGCGTCGTGACGGGGTCATGTGCGAATGATCTCGTCCAGCCCGATGTCCACCGCCGGCGCCGATTGCGTGATGCGCCCCACCGAGATGTAATCGACCCCGGTTTCGGCGATGCCGCGTATCGTCTCCAGGTTGACGCCACCCGAGGCCTCCAGCGGCACGCGGCTTTTGACCATCGCCACGGCTTCGCGCAGCATGTCGTTGCTCATGTTGTCGAGCAGGATCATGTCGGCACCCGCCTCAAGCGCTTCCGCCACTTGGTCCAGGCGGTCGGCCTCGACCTCGATCTTGGTCAGCACCGGGATCATCTTCTTGGCGGTGGCTACCGCCGCCTTGATCGAGCCGCACACCGCGATGTGGTTGTCCTTGATCATCAGGCCATCGGCCAGCGACAGGCGGTGGTTCTTCGCCCCGCCCACCTGCGCCGCATGCTTTTCCAGGATGCGCAGGCCCGGCGTGGTCTTGCGGGTGTCCAGCAGCACGGCCTTGGTGCCGGCGATCTTTTCCACATAGGTGGAGGTCAGCGTGGCGATGCCGGAGAGGTGCTGCAGGATGTTCAGTGCGGTGCGCTCAGCCGACAGCATGCCGCGCGCCGGGCCGGTGACCCGCGCCAGCACCTGGCCCTTGGTCGCGCGGGCGCCGTCCTCCACCAGCAACTCGACCTTGCACTCCGGCACATAGCGGGTGAATACCGCGCCGGCAACGTCGATGCCGGCGATCACCATGGCGTGGCGGGCGTTGATGGCGAATTCCGCCGTCGCGTGTTTGGGGATGACAATCTCGGCGGTGAGGTCGCAAAAGCCGATGTCTTCCATCAGCGCGCGCTCGATGAAAGCCTGGATCTGCAGACGATCTATCATGGGTTAAGTCTCCGGTTGAAATTCATTCGCCCTTGATGCCGGCGAATTTGATGACTTTGCCGAACTTGTCGATGTCCGACAGCAACTGGCGCATCAGCTCGTCCGGGGTACTGGGCGCGGGGTCGATGCCGACGGCGGCCATGCGCACTTTGGCATCCGGTGCGCTGATGATCTTGCGCATTTCGTTTTCCAGCTTGGCGATGATGTCTTTCGGCACGCCGGCCGGGGCCATCAGGCCGTACCAGTTGTCGACCTCGTAGTCTTTCAGCGCCGGCACGCCGGACTCGCGGAAGGTGGGAATCTCCGGCGCCGCCGGCGTACGCTTGGCGGTGGTCAGGGCAATCGCCTTCAGCTTGCCGGCGCGCACGTGGGGCAGCGCGGTGGCGGTGGTGGCGAAGACGGCGTCGACCTGGCCGCCGATGGCGTCCAGGGTGGCGGGCGAACAGCCGCGATAAGGCACGTGGACGATGTAGGTATGGGTGAGGAATTTGTAGAGTTCGCCCGCCAGGTGCATCGGCGTGCCGACGCCGCAGGAGCCGTAGGAGAACTTGCCCGGCTGACTTTGCATCAGTGCGGTGAATTCCACCGCGTTGTTCGCCGGCACGCGCGGATGCACCGCCAGCAGCATCGGCGAGGAGGCCCACATCATCACCGGAGCGAAATCCTTTTTCAGCTCGAACGGCAAATGCGTATACAGGCTTTCATTGATTGCCTGGCTGTTGTTCACCACCACCAGGGTGTAGCCGTCGTTGGGCGACTTGGCCGCCACCTCGAAGCCCAGGTTGCCGCCGGCGCCGCCGCGGTTTTCCACCAGCACCTGCTCCTTCCACGCCTCGGTGAGCTTTTGCCCGACCATGCGCGCCATGAAATCGGCCGAGCCGCCCGCGGTGTAAGGCACGATGATGCGGATCGGCTTGTTCGGATAGGAAGCCGCGCCCTGCGCCCACGCCCCGCACGCCACTGCCATCGTGCCGATTGCCGCTGCCCAAGCAATGAACCTCATTCCAAAATCTCCCTGACAGGTTGAACGAACCACACTTGAGCTGATGCGGATTTCGTGCCTGCCTGCCGGCAAGCACCAGGCGGCCTACACACGCACGAACCCGCAACGGCGAATGACCCGCACCTGTTCGCCTCTAATCTAGAGCGAAACCGGGGTTTGCGTGAAACAGACATTGTTATGACGGTCATACGTGCGCCGCATAGTGGTTGCCGCGCATTCTTGCGCCTGGCACGCAATCACGGTGCATTCACGCGCATCCTCAGGGCAGCGCAGCAAGCCGGACTAGACCCACTCGCGGCGCACCAGAAAATCATCCAGCAGGCGCTCTTCGGCAGTGCCTGTTGCGGGCCGGTAGTCATAGCGCCATTTCACCAGCGGCGGCATGCTCATCAGGATGGATTCGGCGCGCCCGCCCGACTGCAGGCCGAAGTGGGTGCCGCGATCAAATACGAGGTTGAATTCGACGTAGCGCCCGCGGCGGTAGCACTGCCAGTCGCGCTCCGGCTCGCCGTAGGCGCTGTCGCGGCGGCGTTCGATGATGGCGCTGTAGGCCGGCAGGAAAGCATCGCCGACCGCGCGCATCAGCGCAAAGCTGCGCTCGAAGCCCAATTCGGCGAAATCGTCGAAGAATACGCCGCCGATACCGCGCGGTTCGTTGCGATGCTTGAGGTAAAAGTACTCGTCGCACCATTTCTTGAAGCGCGGGTAATAGTCCGCGCCAAAAGGATCCAGCGCTTGCTTGCAGGCGCGGTGGAATGCCGCCGCGTCTTCCTCGAAGCCGTAATAGGGCGTCAGGTCCATGCCGCCACCGAACCACCAGATGTCGGCCGCGCCGGCCTCGCGCGCCACCAGCATGCGCACGTTCATGTGCACCGTCGGGCAGTAGGGATTGAGCGGATGCATCACCAGCGAGACGCCCATCGCCTCGAAACCGCGGCCCGCCAGCTCCGGCCGGTTGGCGGTGGCCGAGGGCGGCAGGCGCGGCCCGCTGACGTGGGAAAAATTCACCCCGCCGCGCTCGAACACCTGGCCGCCCTCGATCACCCGGCCGATGCCACTCCCCTTCAGCGGCGAAGGGTCGTCATCGGCCTTGCGCCACTCGTCGCGCAAAAAGGGTTGGCCGTCGATGGCCTCAAGCCCGGCGACAATGCGCGCCTGCAGGCCCAGCAGATATTCTTTTACGGCGTCGGAATCGATGTTCACGGCCGCATTATAAAGGCCCGCTGCAGCGCTTCACCTGCGCTCCGGCACACCCGGGCCTCAGGTCGGCCCGACCTTCTTCTCGACGTTCTTCTTGGTGGCGATGTAATAGGCCAGCTTGAGATATTCGCGGGCGACGAAATCGGCCGAGCCGTGTTCGCGCCACCAGGCATCGGCGTCCCAGTTCTGCAGGTTCGAGGCGACCAGCACGAATTTCTTGCCGCTGCCTTCGAACACCTTGTCCCAGGTCCATTGCAGGCGCCGCAGATGCGGCGGGTCGCTCACCACCAGCACACGGTCCCAGCCGCGCTCACGCATCAGGCCGAGGGTATGGATCGCCTCCTCCCAGCTGTTGGATGCGGTGGAGTCGAACAGCAGGGCCTTGGCCGGCACGCCGTCCCCACGCAATATCCGGACGCGAAATTCGGTATGAATCCCGCCATCCAGTTCTTCCACGCCGGTGAGCAGCACATGCGGCCCAAAGCCGGCGCGGAACAGCTCTGCCGCCTTCTGCACCCGCTGGCCGCCGTCGCCGCCTAGCGAAACGATCAGGTCGGCAGGCACCGGCGCCCGTGCCGGCCCTTCGAGATAATTGCCGGCGTCGAGAAAAAAGGAATAGCCGCTCCACCCCAGCAGGGCCATGACCGCCAAGGTAGCCATTGCCATGCGGCGCAGGAAGCGTGAGCGCTCGGCAGCCCGTGCCCGCATCCGGGTGCGCAGACTGGCCGGCACCCTGTTTTTGCGCCGGGCGCCTGCGAGGGCAGCCGGTGCGAGCCAGTCAAACATGCCGGCCCATCGCCGGGGCTTGGCGCACGACATGTTGGACCTTGTATGGAGTGATGGCAGCTTCACTTCAAACGTGAATAAATTGAGGGACTTAGGGCCTGCTTGATACTGAATAAACGGCTTTTTTGGGACGATCTCTAACCACTATGGCACTATTGCCCGATGCATATTGAACCGACACTGCACCGCAACAATAGCTAAGACAATAGCTGGCCCAAGGCGGTTCCGTCAAGCCTTTCGCGCACCGATGCGCTAAGCCGCTTCGCCGGCCACGGCCAGGGGCCGCAGCGACGAAAGAATGGCCAGAAAGCCGGCGCCGAGGATCAGCGCGATGCCGATCCACGCCCAAAAATTGGGCAATTGGTTCCACACCACGTAGCCGATCACCGCCGCCCAGGCGAGGATCAGGTAGCGCAGCGGCGCCCCCAGGCTGGCCGGTACCAACTGGAAGGAGACGATGACCAGCAGGTTGGCGACAAAGCCGGCGCTGGCAGCCAGAAATACAAACAGCCATTCGCGCCCGACCGGCCAGGCGAAGCGGCTCCAGTCGGCGGTGAGCAGGCCCCAGAACAGCGCCGCCACCATGCCGTAGATCATCAGGGTCAGGGGCGCGCTCTGGCCCTTGAGCTTGCGCGACATGACGTCGTGGAAGGCGCCGGAGAAGGCCGCCGCCAGCGGAATCAGGTAGGCCCATTTGACGCTGCCGACGCTGGGTTGGATGACGAACAGCACGCCGGTAAAACCCAGTGCGGCCGCCGGCACCGCCCAGCGCCCGACGGGCTCGCGCAGCAGGAATGCGGCCAGCGGCACCGCCAGCACCGGGTTGAGAAAGTAGATCGCCATGGTTTCGGCCAGGCTGATGTATTTGAAGGACACCACGATCAGCAGGCTGGTGAGGCCAAAGGCAATCGAGCGCAGGACGGTGCCGCGCACCGCGCGGGTGGCGAAGACGCCGCTGCGCCGCGCCAGCAGCACCCAGGCGAAGGTGCCGGCGAGCAGGAACACGGTGCGCAACACCAGCGCGACTGAGGGATGCATGGTCTGCACCAGGGCGCGGGTGGCGGCGTCCATGGTGGCAAAGCCGAAAGAGGAGATGACCGAAGCCCAGACCCCGCGCGCGATGCCGGTGCTCAAGCGCCGCCCCCGGCCGCGGCGAATTCACGCAGGGCCGTCACGGCCCGGTCCACCGGCCCGTCCCAATCGGCCTGGCGCGCCTGGCGGAACACCCGCATGCGCGGGTACCAGGGCGTACGCTCGGCCCCCGCCGCCCACAGGTTGCCGCCCTCGTAGCGCAGCAGCACCCAGGTCGGCTGGCCCAGCGCGCCGGCGAGATGCGTCACCGAAGTGTCGGCGGTGATGATCAGGTCCAGGCAGGACATCAGGGCGGCGGTATCGTCGAAATCGCTGATCTCGTCGGTCCAGTCGAAAAAATTGGGCCGGCCGCGCCAGCGCTGCGCATCAGCCGCGCCGGCGCCCTTTTGCAGGCTGATGAACGACAACGCCGGCACCTGCAGCAGGCGCTCGAATATCTCCGGCACCACGGTGCGCTGGCGCCGCAGGGGCAGCACGCCGGTGGCCCATACGCCGCTGGCCCAGACCACACCGACGCGCGGCGCATCCAGCGCCTCCACCTTTGCGCGCCAGCGTGCCAGCGCTTCGGGACTAGGACTGAAGGCCAGCGGCGGCTCCGGCAATGCATTTGCGAGAATGCCGCAACGCTGCGGCAGGCTCATCAGCGGCACCTGCAGGTCGAAGGCGCTGCCCGCCTCGCCCTGCTCGATGACTTCGACTCCGGGCAGGCTGTTGCGCAACAGGCGCCCCATGCCGGGCTGGCACTCCAGCGAAATCGCCGCCGGGGTGTAGCGTTCGGCCAGCAGGGGCAGGTAGCGCACGAAACACAAGGTGTCGCCCAGGCCCTGCTCCCACCAGACGCGCAGGCGCTTCCCCGCGAGTGACCCGCCATGCCATTCGGCGGCCGGATCGTAGCGATAGGCTTCGCGCAGGCGGCCGTCGGCGTGCCAGCGATGCTCGTACAAATCCCAGGCCTGCGCCAGGTCGGCGCTCTGCATCAGGCTCAAGGAAAAGTTGGTTTTGAATTCGTCGTCGTCCGGCCTGCGGGCCAGCGCCTCGCGGTGCGCGGCAATGGCTTCGTCGACCCGGTTCATCTGGGTCAGCAACAGGGCGAGGTCGTTGTAGGGTCCCGCATCGGCTGGGTCGGCGGCAATCGCCCGGCGCATCGCCGCCGCGCCCTCCTCCAGGCGGCCGAGATCGGCCCGTGCGCGGCCCAGGTGCAACTCGGCCGCGGCGAAACCCGCGCGCCAGGCGGCGGCGTTCTCGAACCAGGGCAAGGCCTCGGCCTGGCGCTGTTGCCGGTGCAGCGCCACGCCCAGGTTGAAGGCGGCATCCGCGAATTGCGCATCGGCTTGCAGGGCCGCTTCGAAATGCGCCTGCGCCGCCGGCAGTTCGCCGCGCGCCAGCAGGATCGCGCCTAGATTGTTCTGGGCCTTTACATGGGCCGGCCGCGCCGCCAGCACCGCGCGGAAATCGGTTTCGGCGCCAGCCGCATCGCCCGACTCGCGCCGCACGTTGCCGCGGGCAAACAACAAGTCCGCGTGATCGGGCCCGGCGCGCAAAGCTTCATCGAGCAGGCGCAGGGCCTGCGGGGAATTGCCGGCGTCGTGCGCGGCGTAGGCCTGGGCAATAAGGTCCGGAACGCTCACAGGAAGGGCCGCGGCGGCTGCGCAGCTAGCCGGCGCGCTTGACGCCGATGGCGCGATGGCCGATGTCGCGGCGGTACTGCATGCCGTCGAAATAAATCCCTTCGACCAGCTCGTAGGCGCGCTTTTGCGCCAGCTTGACGCTGTCGCCCAGGGCGGTGGCGCAGAGCACGCGGCCACCGGCGGTCCGGGTCAGTTCGCCGTCGGCCACCGTGCCGGCATGGAACACAAAGGCGTCCTCGGCGGCGCCCGGCTTGGGCAGGCCGCTGATGACGTCGCCCTTGCGCGGCGTCTCGGGATAGTTGTGCGCCGCCATCACCACGCCCAGCGCGGCGCGCCGGTCCCACTCGATTTCCACCTTGTCGAGAGTGCCGGCCACCGCATGCTCGAACACTTCGACCAGGTCGCTTTTGACCCGCGCCATGATCGGCTGGGTTTCGGGGTCGCCCATGCGGCAGTTGAATTCGAGCGTCTTGGCGTGGCCGTTGGCATCGATCATCAGGCCGGCGTACAAAAAGCCGCTGAACGGGATGCCGTCTGCTGCCATGCCCTGCACTGTCGGCATGATGATGTGGCGCATCACCTCGGCATGGATTTCCGGCGTCACCACCGGCGCCGGGGAATAGGCGCCCATGCCGCCGGTGTTCGGCCCCTGGTCGCCGTCCTGCAGGCGCTTGTGGTCCTGACTGGTGGCCAGCGGCAGCACGTTGTGGCCGTCGACCATGACGATGAAGCTGGCCTCCTCGCCGGCGAGGAACTCTTCCACCACCACGCGGGCACCCGCATCACCCATCTTGTTGTCGAGCAGCATCATGTCGACGGCGGCATGCGCTTCGTCGAGCGTCATGGCCACGACTACGCCCTTGCCGGCGGCCAGGCCGTCGGCCTTGATGACGATGGGCGCGCCCTTGGCGGCGATGTAGGCATGCGCCGCGGGCGCATCGGCGAAGGTCTGGTGCTCGGCGGTGGGGATGCCGTGGCGCACCATGAAGCTCTTGGCGAAATCCTTGGAGCTTTCGAGCTGCGCGGCGGCCTTGGTCGGCCCGAAAATTTTCAGGCCACGGGCGCGAAATACATCGACGATGCCGGCGGCCAGCGGCACTTCCGGCCCGACCACGGTGAAGGCAATGTGTTCCTTTTGGGCGAAATCGGCCAGTTCGGCCAGATCGGTGATGTCCAGATTCTCGAGATTCGGCTCCAGCACGGTGCCGCCGTTGCCCGGCGCGACATAGACCATTTGCACGCGCGGTGATTGCGCCAGCTTCCAGGCCAGCGCGTGTTCACGGCCGCCGGAACCCACTACCAGTAATTTCATTGTCTTGAGAGATTCGGAATAAGTAATCTAAAAATGGAAAAGACCATGCCTGCTCGTCTCTGGAATCGGGGATTGCCAAGGGGCAAGCCCCTTGATCGTCATTCTCTACTCCGTCAGCACGGCGGTGGTGAACACGTCCTGCACGTCGTCGAGGTCTTCGAGCACGTCCAGCAGCTTTTGCATTTTCACCGAGTCGTCGGCGGAAAGCTCGGTGGCGTTGAGCGGCTTCATCGTCACTTCGGCGACTTCGGCTTTCAGGCCGGCGGCCACCAGGCCTTTTTTCACCGCGTCGAAGTCATGCGGCGCGCTGATCACCTCGATCGATCCGTCTTCGTCGGTCACCACGTCCTCGGCGCCGGCTTCGATCGCCGCTTCCATGATCTTTTCCTCGCTCGCGCCCGGGGCGAAGATGAACTGCCCGCAATGCTTGAACATGAAGGCCACCGAGCCTTCGGTGCCCATGTTGCCGCCGTACTTGGAAAAGGCGTGGCGCACTTCGGCCACGGTGCGGATGCGGTTGTCGGTCATGGTATCGACGATCACCGCGGCGCCGGCGATGCCGTAGCCCTCGTAGCGGATTTCCTCGTAGTGCGCGCCTTCGAGCTCACCGGCGCCGCGCTTGGTGGCGCGATCCACCGTGTCTTTCGGCAGGTTGTTCTCGGAGGCCTTTTCCATCGCCAGGCGCAGGCGCGGGTTCATCGCAGGGTCGCTGCCGCCCATGCGCGCCGCCACCGTGATTTCCTTGATCAGGCGGGTGAAAATCTTGCCCCGCTTGGCATCCTGGCGCCCCTTGCGGTGCTGGATGTTTGCCCATTTGGAATGACCGGCCATGTTGCTCTCTCTGCTCTCTTGTCGCCCGCTCTTGCGCGGCAAGGAACCGCGTATTGCGGTGCCTTTGAATCGAAATACGCAATTTTATCATCCGGCCATCGCCGCTGCCGTCACAGGAAGCGGTTCGGCTTCAAAAACATGCCCAGGATCAGCGCCCCCTCGGGCGCATGCGCCGTGTGGGTGTTGCCGCTGGGTCGCCAGACGTAGCCGCCGGCCCTGACCTCGCCTTCGTCGTCCACCAGCCGGCCTTCGATCACGTAGGACTGCTCGACCTCGGTATGCCGGTGCAGCGGCAGCACCGCCCCCGGCGCCATGCGCGTGAGGGTGGTCATCAGGCCGGTCTCCTTGTCTTCCATCAGGATCTTCATCTCGATGCCGGGAAACGGCGTGGCCTTCCAGGGCAGGGAGTCGATCGGCACGTAGCGCGAGGACAGCGGCGCCAGGGCGCGCTCTTCAATCCAGTCCGGGGTGTTCAGGGCCATGGGAGTCTCCGTAATAGTCGTTGGCGCGGCCGGCCACGGTGGCAACCCGGGCGGCATCGGCAAGCATCTTACTGCGCACGCGACAGGCCTGCACATTTCGGATAAGCGGCGCTCGCGGGGCAAGTTTGCTATATTCGCGCTCCCTCCGCAGCAGCACGGGCAATCCTTTCGCTTCATGTCCGCCGAATCCCGCTGGTTTCGCCCGCTCGGCCTGTTTCTCGCCGGCGCCGGCTCCATCCTGTTTTCCACCCGCTCGATCCTGATCAAGCTGGCTTACGCCTATCACGTCGATCCGATCACCTTTCTCGCCTTGCGCATGGTGTTCTCGCTGCCGTTTTTCATCGCTGCCGGCATCTGGGCGCAAAAAAGCCGGCAGACCCCGCCGGTGCCTTTGAGCCGGCGCGACATTGCCGCGATCATCGGCCTGGGCCTGCTCGGCTATTACTTCGCCAGCTACGTCGATTTCGTCGCCCTGCAATACATCTCGGCGGCCCTCGCCCGGCTGATCCTGTTTCTCAATCCCACCATCACCCTGATCGTGATGGCGCTGTTCTTTTCACGGCGCATCATCGGACGTGAAGTGGCGGCGATGCTGGCCTGCTATGCCGGCATCGCGCTGTGCCTGCTGCACGACGTGCAGTTGAGCGGCAGCGTCGCCGAAACCACCCTGGGCAGCCTGCTGTCGTTCACCAGCGCGGTGTGCTACGCCCTGTATCTGATCTTCAGCAACAAGCTGATCGCGCGCATCGGCTCGGTGCCTTTTACCGCCTACGCGATGACGGTTTCATGCATCGCCGTCATCGTCCACTTCCTGATCGTCCATCCGCTCTCCGCGCTGGACCTGCCCTGGCAGGTCTACGCCTACGGCGCCGGCATGGCGGTGTTCTGCACCGCGCTGCCGGTGTTCATGGTGTCGGAGGCGAACCGGCGCATCGGCCCGGCGCACGTCGGCATCCTCGGTTCGATGGGGCCGCTGGCCACCGTGCTGCTGGGCATGGTGGTGCTGAACGAGACGGTTTCGGCTTCGCAGTTCGCCGGCATGCTGCTGGTGCTGGTTGGTGTATGGTTCGTTTCTCAAAAACCCAGAAGCGCCTGACGGCGTACAAATCTGACATAGGAGTTATGCAACATGGACATGGGCATCAAGGACAAGACCGCACTGGTGTGCGCCGCCAGCAAGGGCCTGGGCCGCGGCTGCGCGATGGCGCTGGCCGCCGAGGGCGTGGACCTGGTGATC
>DATAZV010000450.1:0-3149 GCA_036271855.1 Burkholderiales bacterium | reverse complement strand
TACCGCTTGCGCATAGGGCATGCAGCCGCTGTAGCCGCAGCGGGTGCACTGGGTCTGCGGCAGCAGGGCGTCGATGTGCTCGACGAGGGTGGAAAGAGTCATGGCAAAGATGCTTTTTTGGCCGCGAATGACGCCGCTTTGTTGCGGCGCAGGTGCGCGGGCCTTTTCAGGCTAGAATTATCCCATTTTGTGCAATGCAATACGCGCCGGCCAGGTTGAGACATGCGGCGCGCCTGACGGAAATACAAACAATGGAAAAACCAGCCGCCAAAGCCCGCACCAGTACCCGCCCGAAGCGGGACCCGGAACGGACGCGCGCGCGCATCCTGGAGGCCGCCACCGACGAGTTCACCAAGCATGGTCTCGGCGGCGCGCGCGTCGACCGCATTGCCAAGCGCGCCGGCACCAACGAGCGCATGCTGTACTACTACTTCACCTCCAAGGACGTGCTGTTTCTCACTGTCCTGGAAAACGTCTACGTCAATCTCGCCGAAGCCGAGCGCGCGCTCGAACTCGGCCACCTCGACCCGGTGGAAGCGGTGGTGCGGCTGGTGGAGTTCATCTGGAACTATTACGTCGCGCATCCTGAATTCATCAACCTGATCAACAACGAAAACCTGCACGAAGGCAAATACCTGAAAAAGTCGCGCCGCCTGGCGCAACTGGTGTCGCCGGTGCAGGACAACATCCGCCAGATTTTGCAGCGCGGCCAGGAAGCCGGCGTATTCCGCGGCGGCATCGACCCCGCCGAGGTCTACATCACCCTGGTGGCCCTGAACTACTATTACCTGTCGAACCGCCATACCCTGTCCATCGTGCTGGCGCGCGACCTGATGTCGCCGGTGGCCAAGGAAGTGCACTTGAAGCATGCCACCGAGGTGGTGCTGAACTACCTGCTCAAGCCCAAGGGCTGAGGTGGATAAACACGTTTGTTGTAGCTGGTCCTCCGAAACAACAGTAATTCACAGGTTTTTTGCGCCGCTCTTTTAACCGACCCTGAGAAAACCTGAGTTTTTTTCGCAATTTCGCGTCATCCGGTACCACAATCGTTGTAAGTGCCAACGGCCGGCACTGCCTGGCTGCGGCGATGCAGTCGCGCGAGAGAGGGTGGCGTGGCTGGACACATGGTTCCAAAGATACGCTGACTCGACAACTAAGTGTGGTTGATTTTGATTGGGCCGGTTTGGCCGCTACCGGAGCCGACGGAAGGGTTCGAAAATGCATCGCATGCCCCGCGCATTGCTGTATTGCGTAGCCGCCGTGTTTGCCACCGCGCCACTGGTAGCCGCCGCGCAGGCGCCCGCCAAAGCGGGGGCCGCGCCCGCCGCCAAGGGCGTGCCCGCGAAGGCACCGGCGCAGCCCGCCGACGCCTGCTCCTTCGAAGCTCTCGACCACGACGCGGCGATTGCCGCCTGCGGCAAGCTGATCGACAGCAAGCGCCTGCGCGGCGACAAGCTGGCGTTGGCCTACTCGGCGCGCGCCAACGCCTGGTACGCCAAGAACGACTACGACCGCGCCCTGGCCGACATGAACGCCGCCATCGCCGCGCGCCCGGGCAAGGCCGACGACCTGGCCAATCGCGGCATCTACAAATACATGCTGATGGACAACGACGGCGCGATTGCGGATTACACCGCAGCCCTGCATATCGACCCGGCTGCCGACACCTTCGCCAATCGCGGCAATGCCCTGCTGGCGAAAAGCGAGTTCGCGCGCGCCCTGCCGGACTTTGAGTACGCGATCCAGTTCGACACCCAAAACGCCAGCTACTACCTCGGCCGCGGCCGGGCGCAGCGCGGCGTCGGCAAGTACCTCAATGCGGTGCGCGACTTCGAGAGCGCGGCAAAATACCAGCCGGGCGACCTGACCGCCATCTGCGAGCGCGGCATCGCCTACTTCTACGATGCCGATTTCAGCGACGCCGCTACCGACCTCGACAAGTGCCCGAAGGACATCAGCTACGGTTACGCCTACGTGCGCATCTGGCGCTACATCGCGCAGGCGCGCAGCCAGGGCGACGGCAGCGACATTCGCGTCCAGCTCGACGCCAAGGGCATCATCGGCCGCGAGTGGCCGGGGCCGGTGCGCAGCATGATCCTGGGACGGATGAAGCCGGAGGCGCTGATCGCCGCGGCCACCACCGCGCCGGACGCGAAAAAGGCCAAGGGGCAGGACTGCGAGGCGCGCTTTTACATCGGCCAGTACCACCTGATCCGCGGTGAAAAGGGGCCGGCGAAGCAGCGTTTTACCGAAGCGAAAGCGGCTTGCCCGGCGGACTTCCTGGAGCTTGAGGGCGCGAATGCGGAGCTGAAGCGGATCGACAAGAAGTAGCTGCGTCCCTTCGCGCTGTAACCCCATCCCCATCCTCATTTGCGTGATCCTCTTCCCCTTGAAAGGGAAGGGACCTGCTAAATTTAATCGCGGTTCGCTAGCCTTTGAAGCGAGCCTCCGGTAAGCCCTTCACTCCGGGATTGATCACGAACAGGCTGCCCGCCAGCGGCTCTTTCGCCGCCTGTTCCGGCGTCATGCGCTGCGAGTGGCTGGTGACGTAAAGGGTATCGAGACCCGGGCCGCCGAAGGCGGGGCAGGTGGCGTTGGTGATGGGTAGCTGCACCACGCGGTCCAACTTGCCTTGCGGTGTCAGGCGCACCACCTGGCCGACGCCGACCATGGCGTTCCACAGGCAGCCGTCGGCGTCCACCGTCGAGCCGTCCGGCTTGGCGGCGGTGCCGGTCCAGTCCTTGAAGACGCGGCGATTGCTCATCACGCCGTCGTCGAGGTCGAAGTCGAAGGCCCAGATCAGTTGCGCGTGGGTGTCGGCGAAATACATGGTGCGCGAGTCCGGGCTCCAGGAGATGGAGTTGGGGACATTGACGCCGTCGAATTGGAAGTGGCAGCTGTGGTCGGGGTCGAAGCGGTAGAAGTTGCCCGCCGGTTCGCGCACGCCGTCTTTCATGCTGCCGACCCAGAAGCGGCCGGCGCGATCGACCTTGCCGTCGTTCAGGCGATTTTGCGGCAGGTGCGCTTCGGGGTTCATCAGGAACACCGGCGCCTCGGTCTTTTGCGGGTCGTAGGTGTAAAAGCCGGTGTTGGTGGCCAGCAGCAGGCCACCGGCTTCGCGTAGCGCAATGCTGCCGGGCAGCATGTCG
>DATAZV010000449.1:0-9390 GCA_036271855.1 Burkholderiales bacterium | reverse complement strand
CAGGTCGAGCTTGACCGAGCGCGCCGCGGGGCCTTCGCCGATCATGATGTCGATCTGGAAGTCTTCCAGCGCCGGATACAAGATTTCCTCGACAATCGGCGACAGCCGGTGGATCTCGTCGATGAACAGCACGTCGTTCGGTTCGAGGTTGGTCAAGAGCGCCGCCAGGTCGCCCGGGCGTTCCAGCACCGGGCCGGAGGTGTGGCGCAGGTTCACCCCCATTTCGCGCGCGATGATGTGGGCCAGCGTGGTCTTGCCCAGGCCGGGCGGGCCGAACAGCAGCACGTGGTCCAGCGCCTCTTTGCGCTTGCGCGCGGCCTCGATGAAAATCGACAGCTTGTCGCGTACCTTGTGCTGGCCGACGTACTCGTCCAGCAGCTTGGGGCGCAGCGCCCGCTCGAAGGCTTCTTCCTGTTTGGACTCCGGCGCCGCCGAGATGGCGCGCGGCAGGGCGCTGGAGGTCAGGTGATCGGGTTCGATGGCCATTGTCTACTCAGACCTTCGACAGCAAACGCAAGGCATGGCGTATGCCTTCGGAGACCGAGAGGCCCGCCGGTATCTGCTTGATCGCCAGCAGCGCTTCCTTGTCGCTGTAGCCCAGCGCCAGCAGGGCGTTGAGCACATCGTTGCCGGCCGGCGTGGGGCGGTTGACATCCATCACCGCCGACATGTCGGCACCCAGCTTGCCCTTCAATTCCAGCAGCAGGCGCTCGGCGGTCTTTTTGCCGATGCCCGGCACCTTGGTCAGGCGCCCGGTTTCCTGCATGGTGATGGCCTGCGCCAGCTCGGCCACCGAAAGGCCGGAGAGCACCGAAAGGGCGGTGCGCGGGCCGACGCCGGAAATCTTGGTCAGCTGGCGAAAGGCATCGCGCTCCTGGGTGCTGCCGAAGCCGTAGAGCAGGTGCGCGTCCTCGCGCACGATCAGCTGGGTGAACAGCGAGACCTTTTCACCCGGGTTGGGCAGGTTGTACAGCGTGGACATCGGCACGTCCAGCTCATAGCCAACGCCGCCGCAGTCCACCAGCACGTGTGGCGGAGTTTTTTCCAGCAGGGTGCCGGCGATGCGTCCTATCATGGCGCGAAGTTTAGCAGGGCGGCGTGCCCGGAGCAGCGCCGATGACAAAGTACCTGTCATGGCCCAAGGCCACTTCCTTCGGGGCGTTCCCGCGAAAGCGAAAATCCATGAGTTCGGGCCGCGCCTCTGGATTCCCGCTTTCGCGGGAATGACAGATTAGCCTAGCCAACTAGTCGCCCGCCGCGCACCTTCAGGCCCATGCGCGCCAGTTGCCCGCCGGCCGCCGCCTTCATCGCGATGTGGCTGGTGTGGCAGATCGCCGCTGCCAAGGCGTCGGCCGAGTCCGGGCTGGGGCTGCCGGAAAGCTTGAGCAGGCGCTTGACCATCTCCTGCATCGCCGATTTTTGCGCCCGGCCGTGGCCCGCCACCGCCTGCTTGATCTGCAGCGCCGTGTACTCGGACACCGGCAAGTCGGCCAGCACCAGCGCGCAAATCGCCGCGCCGCGTGCCTGCCCCAGCAGCAGGGTGGACTGCGGGTTGGTGTTGACGAACACCTTTTCGATCACCGCGATTTCCGGCCGGTAAGTGCCGACCACCTCTTCAATGCCGTCGAGAATGTGACGCAGGCGCTCCGGCAACTCGCCGCCGGTGGGAATGCGGATGGTGCCGCTGGCGACGTAGGTCAACACCGAGCCGTGACGCTCGATCACGCCGTAGCCGGTAAGGCGCAGGCCGGGGTCGATGCCGAGGATTCTCATGCGCGCGCGTTGAAGTGCATGGCCGCTATGCTACCGCGACTTGGGCGCCGCCAGTTTTCAGTGTCTGAAGTGCCGCGTGCCGGTCAGCATCATGGCGATGCCGTGCTCGTCCGCCGCGGCGATCACTTCGTCGTCGCGCATCGAGCCGCCGGGCTGGATCACTGCGCGGGCGCCGGCCTCGGCCAGCACGTCGATGCCGTCGCGGAAGGGGAAGAAAGCGTCGGAGGCGACCACCGAACCCTTGAGCGAGAGGCCGGCGTTTTGCGCCTTGATGACGGCGATGCGGGTGGAGTCGACGCGGCTCATCTGGCCGGCGCCCACGCCCAAGGTCATGCCGCCGCCGCAAAAGACGATGGCGTTGGATTTGACGTATTTGGCGACGCGCCAGGCGAACATCAGGTCGGCCAGCTCGGACACCGAGGGGGCGCGCTTGCTGGCCTGCTTGAGTTCGCTCGCCTGCACGTTCTTCGCATCCGGTGACTGCACCAGCAGGCCGCCGCCGACGCGCTTGAAGTCATATTGGTTGCCGCTCTTGGCCAGAGGCACGGTGAGCAGGCGCACGTTCTGCTTGGCGGCGAAGATTTCGCGGGCGCGGGCGTCGTAGGCGGTGGCGATCACCACTTCGACGAACTGCCTGGCGACGGCTTCGGCAGCGGCGCCGTCGAGCGGGCCGTTGAAGGCGATGATGCCGCCAAAGGCCGAGGTAGGGTCGGTCTTCAATGCATTGGTGTAGGCGCCGAGTGCATTGGCGCCGATGGCTACGCCGCAAGGGTTGGCGTGCTTGACGATGACACAAGCCGGTGCTTCAAAGCTCTTCACGCATTCCCAGGCGGCGTCGGCATCGCCGATGTTGTTGTACGACAGTTCCTTGCCCTGCAACTGCGTGTAGGCGGCAAGTGTGCCGGCGGCGGGTACGGCGTCGCGGTAGAAGGCGGCGGACTGGTGCGGGTTTTCGCCGTAGCGCATTTCCTGCACCTTGGTGAATTGCAGGTTGAGCTTTTCCGGGAAGGCGCCGCGCTCGGGCACCGGTGCGGGTGCGGCCAGGCTGGTGAGGTAGTTGCTGATGGCGCCGTCGTAGGCGGCGGTGTGGCTGTAGACCCTGCCCGCGAGGGCGAAGCGGGTTTCGCGTGTGGTACTGCCGTTGCCGGATTTCATTTCATTGAGCACGCGGGCGTAGTCGGCGGGGTCGACCACCACTGTCACGTCTTCCCAGTTTTTCGCCGCGGCGCGGATCATCGCCGGGCCGCCGATGTCGATATTCTCGATCGCGTCTTCCAGCGAGCAATCGGGCTTGGCAACGGTCTGGGTGAATGGGTAGAGGTTGACCACCAGCAGGTCGATGTTCTGGATGCCGTGCTCCTGCATCTTCGCCACGTGCGCGGGCAGGCTGCGCCGGCCCAGCAGTCCGCCGTGGATTTTCGGGTGCAGGGTTTTCACCCGACCATCGAGCATTTCCGGAAAGCCGGTGTAGTCGCTGACTTCGGTGACCGGCACCTGGTTGTCACGCAGCAGCTTGGCAGTGCCGCCGGTGGACAGCAGCTTGACGCCCAGGCTGCTTAAGGCACGGGCAAATTCGAGGACGCCGGTCTTGTCCGACACCGAGAGCAGGGCTTGTTGAATGGGCATGGCGATGCGCCGGTGGGCGATTGGGTAAAACGGATGATGAAGCCGCGCAGGCAGAGCCCGCGCCGGCGAGCGCTACTTGATTTTATGCAGCTGCATCTTCTTGCGCAGCGTGTTGCGATTGATGCCGAGAATGTCGGCCGCCGCCGTCTGGTTGCCGCCGGCGCGCGCCAGGACGATTTCCAGCATCGGCTTTTCCACCGCGTGCAACACCATGTCGTAGATCGGATGCGGCTTGGCGCCTTCCAGATCGGCGAAATACCGCTCCAGGTTTTTCCGGACGCATTCGGCGATTTCGCTTTGTTTATCGGTCCTGATGCTCATGCTGCAAGCGCCTCCCAATCTTGTTGTTCGTCATTGGCTGCGTCGCGGGGCGCGGCCTGGTCTTGGTATTCGATGCGTTCGCGGACGGCCTGCTGTTGGTCAAAAAACGCCGCTACGGCCTGCAACTGCTCCTCGACATCGTCGAGCGTGTTCATATAGGTGCGAAAGGCGGCCGAGCCGGCCAGGCCGCGCGTGTACCAGATGATGTGCTTGCGCGCGGTGCGCACGCCCAGGTATTCGCCATAAAACGCGTAATGGTCGTGCAGGTGCTCGATCATGATCCCGCGCACCTCGGCCACGCGCGGCGGCGGCAGCAGTTCGCCGGTCGCCATGAAGTGCTCGATCTCGCGGAACAGCCAGGGGCGGCCTTGCGCGGCGCGGCCGATCATCAGGGCGTCGGCGCCGGTGATAGCAAGCACCTGCTGCGCTTTTTGCGGGGTGGTGATGTCGCCGTTGGCGGTCAGCGGAATGTCCAGGTGCTGGCGCACTTCGCGGATCGTGTCATATTCGGCGGCGCCCTTGTAGCCGCAGGCGCGGGTGCGGCCGTGCATGGTCAGCATGGCGATGCCGGCGGACTGCGCCATTTTCGCCACCCGCACCGCGTTGCGGTGCTCGGGGTCCCAGCCGGTGCGGATTTTCAGGGTCACCGGCACATCGACGGCGCCGATCACGGCGTCGAGGATGCGGCCCACCAGCGGCTCGTCCTGCAGCAGCGCCGAGCCGGCCCATTTATTACAAACCTTTTTTGCCGGGCAGCCCATGTTGATGTCGATGATCTGCGCACCGCGCTCGACATTGAGCTTGGCCGCTTCGGCCATCATGGCCGGTTCCGCCCCGGCGATCTGCACCGCGATGGGGGCCGCTTCACCAATATGGTTCATGCGCCGCTGCGACTTCGCACTGGCATAGAGCGCGGTGTTCGAGGCCACCATCTCGGACACCGCATAGCCCGCGCCCAGCCGCTTGCATAGCTGGCGGAACGGCCGGTCCGTCACGCCCGCCATCGGGGCGACGAACAGATTGTTGCGGAGGATGTAGGGGCCGATCTGCACGGACGGATTGGGGAGCTGAAATTGTAAGCGGAACGTAACCGGGACGATTGCCCATTTAATGAGCAAGGGCGCGGATTATACGCCTAGAATTTTGTTTAAGAAGTGTGCGGCGCAGCGCGATTTTTTGACCGCGGTCAGCGCAGGCCGAACATCATGCGCCGCGCGATCAGGCCGCGCAAGGGCGGCAGCAAATTCAGTGTCGTCAATGCAACACCGCGCGCGCCACGCAAGGGCGCGAAGTCGTTGGAAAAAATGGAGACGTAGCGGTCGGTCAGCGTGATCATCGCCGCGCGGTCGAGGCGGCGGCGGCGCACGTAGGCGGCCAGTGCCGCGGCATTGACGCCGCGCTCCAGGGCCTCGGCCAGTTCAAAGGCGTCGCGCAAGCCGAGGTTCAGGCCCTGGCCGGCCACCGGGTGCAGGGTCTGCGCCGCATTGCCCAGGGCGATCTCGCGCGCATGCGCCATCGCCCCGCGGGTCACCAGGGTCAGGGGATAGGCATGGCGCGGCCCGGCGCGGCGCCAGCTGCGGCGCGCGAAGCCGGTGGCCGCGGTGAGTGCCGCCAGAAAGCCGGCGTCGTCCATTGCCAGCAACTCTTGCGCGCGCTGCGGGCGCACGCACCAGACCACGCTATAGCCGTTCTCCAGCGGCAGCAGTGCCAGCGGGCCTTGCGAAGTGAAGCGTTCATGCGCCTGGCCTTCATGGGCCTCGGCGCTGAAGGCTTCGGTGACGATGGCGGTCTGCCCGTAGGGTTTGCTGCTAACGCCCGCACCCGCCGGCTTGCCTTCGGCATAGACCACCAGTGCAGTCTGCACCTCGACGCTGCCGACCTGTGCGATCACCGTTTCGTGGCCATGGGCGACATGGCCCAGGGGCGCATGAAAGCGCAGCGGGATGCCGCGTTGTTCGACCGCGCGCAGCAGCGCCTGGTTGAGCGGGCCCAGGCGCGCGACATAGCCCAGTGCGTCAACCCCGTAGTCTGCCGCTTCGATGCGGGTCTGGCCGTAGCCTTCCTGCTGGCTGACGCGGATATGCCGGATCGGCGTGGCGCCCAAATCCTGCCACACGCCCAGACGCTCGAGGATCAGGCGGCTGCCGTGGGCCAGGGCGACGGCGCGCGGGTCGTGCCCGAGGGCGTCGCGCGGTTTGCTGTCGACCACCTCCACCGGGATGCCGCGCGCATGCAGGGCCAGCGCGGTGGTCAGGCCCACCGGGCCGGCGCCGGCGATCAGCACAGGCAGGATGTCGGCGGCCGCGCCGGGCGCGTCCATCTCAGCCGGCCATCCAGGCTTCGATGTCGGCGACCGTCTTCGGGCATTCGCTGGTGATGATGTCGCAGCCCTTGGCAGTCACCAGCGCATCGTCCTCGATGCGGATGCCGATGTTCCAGAAATGCTTGGGTACGTTCTTCGCCGGGCGCACGTAGATGCCGGGTTCCACCGTCACCATGTTGCCGGGCGCCAGGGGCAACCATTTGTCGCCGTGCTTGTAGTCGCCGGCGTCGTGCACGTCCAGGCCCAGCCAGTGGCCGGTGCGGTGCATGTAAAAGCGGAAGTAGCCGCCTTCGCGCTTGTTGCCCTGTTCGATGGCCGCATCGACGCTGCCCCGCAGCAGGCCGACGTCGACCATGCCCTGGGCCAGCACCTTCACCGCCGTTTCGTGCGGCACATTGAAGGGCACGCCGGGGCGGGTCTTGGCGATGGCGGCGGCCTGGGCGTCGAGCACGATCTGGTAGAGGTCGCGCTGCGGGCCGCTGAACTTGCCGTTGACCGGAAAGGTGCGGGTGATATCGCTGGCGTAGCTGTGCAGTTCGCAGCCGGCGTCGATCAGCAGCAGGTCGCCGTCCTTCATTTTCTGGTCGTTGCTGACGTAGTGCAGCACGCAGGCATTGGCGCCGGCGGCGACGATCGAGGTATAGGCCGGGTATTCCGAACCCTGGCGGCGGAACTCGTGCAGCAGTTCGGCTTCGACTTCGTATTCATAGGCGCCGGGTTTGGCGGTGCGCATGGCGCGCTTGTGCGCCTCGGTGGAAATGGCGCCGGCGCGGCGCATGGTGTCGATCTCGTGCTTGTCCTTCACCAGGCGCATGGCGTCGATCAGCGCGCGCGCATCGCGGATCGCATCCGGCGCGTTCATGCCGGAGCGCGCCATGCCGCGCACGGCATTGAGCGCCTTGACCACGCGTTCGTCGAAGGGCGCGTCGAAACCCATCGAGTAGAACAGATTGGGCGCGCCGGCCAGGAGATTCGGCAGGCGGGCGTCGAACTCCTCGGCCGCGTAGGCTTCGTCGAAGGCGAAGGCGCTGCGCGCCGCTTGCGGTCCATAGCGAAAGCCGTCCCAGATTTCGCGCTCTTCGTGCTTGGAGCGGCAAAACAGGATCGACATGGCCGTCTTTTTTCCGGCGATCAGCACGATCACCGCATCCGGCTCGGTGAAGCCGGAGAGGTAATAGGAATAGCTGTCGTGCCGGTAGGGGAAATGGGTATCGCGGTTGCGCGGCGCTTCCGGCGAGGTGGGGATGATGGCGATGCCGCCGCCGGCGTCCTTCAGTTGCTTGAGCAGGCGTGCGCGGCGCGCGGCGTAGGGCTTGGGGTTGAATGGTTTCATGGGAATATTTTATGCCTGCTTTGGTTTTGGGTTTCGCAGTTCGACATCCAGCGCGGCCAGGCGTTCCGGCGTGCCGACATCTTCCCAGCGGCCGCTGTGCAATTCGCCGCCGACCTGCAAGCGTGCCATCGCCGCGCGCAGCAAGGGCGCCAGTTGCGCCTTGCTGCCGCGCCGGATATCGGCGAACAGCGATGGCTGGTAGACGCCGATGCCGCTGAACGTATATCGTGCATCGCCGTGATCGCTGACCGCGCCGGTGTTGAGTACGAAATCGCCCTCGGCATGCTGCGGCGGGTTGGGCACCAGCACCAGCCAGGCCTGGGCAGCGCTGGCTTGCATCTGCGCCACGATCGAACGCGCGCGGCCGAAGTCGAAATCGCAATAGATGTCGCCGTTGACCACCAGGAAGGGCGCATCGCCCAACAGCGGCAGGGCTTGCGCGATGCCGCCCGCGGTTTCCAGTGCTTCGGCTTCCGGCGAATAGACCACGTGCATGCCGAAGGCACTGCCGTCTCCCAGCTTCGCCTCGATCTGCGCGCCCAGCCAGGCATGGTTAATCACGACCTCGGTGAAACCCGCAAGCGCCAGGCGCTCGAGGTGCCAGACGATCAACGGCTTGCCGCCGACTTCCAGCAGCGGCTTGGGGTGAGCGTCGGTGAGGGGACGCATGCGTTCGCCCCGCCCGGCGGCCAGGATCATCGCTTTCATGAGGCAGTCGGCCCCGCAGGCCGGCGGGCTTGTGGCGCGGCGGCGGCCAGGATCATCGCTTTCATAGCCACCACTGTAACCCCCACAAAGCCGCCATGCCGATACCGATGGTGAGAAAGATGTTTTGCGTGCGCCAGGCCACGATGCCTGCAATCAGGCCGGCGAGCAGCCGCGGGTTGGCAAAGGAGAGTTGCAACTCTCCAGAAGGCAGCAGCAGGTCGGGCCAGATCAGCGCGGTGAGCGCGGCAATCGGCACGAAGCGCAGCATGCGCCGGAACCACTCCGGCGCGCTGATGCGCCCGGCGGCGCCGATGAAGGAGTAGCGGATCAGGAAGGTCAGCACGCCCGCCAGCCAGATGGTGAGCCAGAGATTCAAGCCTTTGCTCCCGCGCGATTTGCCACCCACTCCAGCAGCACGCCAACGGTCATGCCGGCCATGGCGGCGGCGATGATGAACAACTTGTGCGGCAGCGCGAACGCGATCACCGAGATTAGGCCGGCGGTGAGCATGGCGCCGGTAGAGGCCCGATCTTTCAGCAGGGGCACGACGATGGCGATGAAGGTGAGCGTGCCGGCGAAATCCAGCGACCAGGCCGCCGGGATGCGCCCGCCCAGCAACACGCCGGCGACGCAGGCCACTTGCCAGGTGGCCCACATGCCGAAGCCGCAGCCGAACAGGAACCAGTGACGCTGCGTGGATGGCTCGCCCTCCATGCGCCGCAGCGCAGCCGCATAGGCTTCGTCGGTCAGCAGGTAGGCGAGCAGTATTTTCCAGCGCAACGGCAGGTGGGCGAGCTTTTCCGCCAGCGCCGCCGAGTAAAGCGCATGGCGCAGGTTGATCACGCCCACCGAGAGCACGATCAGCAGTCCCGGCGTGGCGGCCGCCACCAGCTTGGTGATCATGAATTGCGCCGAGCCGGCGAAGACGATGCAGGAAGTGGCGATCGCCAGCAAGGGCGGGATGCCGGCCTTGACCGCCAGCGCGCCGTAGATCAGGGCGAAGGGCACGGCACCCAGCAGCAGCGGGGCCACCGCCACCAGGCCGGCGGCGAACTCGCGCCCCGGCGTGGCGTCTGCAAGCAAAGGCGTCAATTTCAAAACGTGTAGCCGCTCTTGGTTTCGATATTTTCCACGGCGTCGAGCAGGCGCAGCAGCGGAAAAAACACCGCATAGCGCGCGCAGGTGCGGCGCACATAGCGCATCACCAGCGGAATATCGTTCAGGTAGGCGGCCTTGCCGTCGCGATAGTTCAGGCGCGCGAAAATGCCCAGCACCTTGAGGTGGCGCTGCAGGCCCATCCATTCGA
>DATAZV010000448.1:0-3284 GCA_036271855.1 Burkholderiales bacterium | reverse complement strand
CTGGCGCTGGCCGACGACTGGCGGCGCGAAACCGGGCGCGAGGCGCTGTGGTGCTGGCCGTCGCAGTTCGACATGCCGGAGGTACTGGCTTCCGCGCTTGTGCGCAGAATGCCTGCCTGCATCACACCGGGCGCCGCGATCTGGCTGGCGTTATGCCATTGCCTCGCGCAAGGCGAGAGTCCGCTGTTGGTACGACTTGGGCATTCCGCCGTCGGCTTGCAGCAGTTGCAGCAGGCGCAGCAGGTATTGGCGCAAGGCGATGCGGTGTTCGGTGCCATCGCTGCTGCAGAATATGCGCTGGTCGGTTTAGTGCGCGCGGTGCCCGAGTTGTTCGCCGGCATTCCCTGGGGTACAGACAAGGTGATGTCCGCCACGCGCGCGCAAGCGAGGCGTTATGGCTGCAGGATTGCCGAACTGGTGTGGGCCGCCTAGGCGCCCGCCCGCGCCAGGGTCAGGCGGGCGCGCAGGCCGCCGCCTTCGCGCGGCAACAGCTGGAAACGCCCGCCGTGCTGGTGGGCAATGCGATCGACGATCGCCAGGCCCAGGCCGGAACCGCCGCGGGCGCCGTCTTCGCTGCCGTCGGCGGTGCCGCGCGCGACGTCGAGCCGGGTGAAGGGCTGCTTCAGGCGCTCGGTGTGCTCGGCCGGCACGCCCGGCCCGCGGTCCAGCACTTCGATAAAGGCAAAGCGCCGTTCGGCGCCGATGTGCAGCGTGATATCGGCGTGGCTCAGCGCATCGGCGCTGTAGCGCAAGGCATTGTCGACCAGGTTGTGCAGGGCACGCTTGAGCGCCGGCCGGCGGCCCTGGATCACCAGCGGCGCATCCGCGCCGATCAGGGTGATCATATGGCCGTGGCTCTCATAGTGGCCGCGCAGTTCCTGCGCCAGCTCGGCCAGGTCCACCGGCTCGACCGGCGTCGCCTCGTCCTGGCCGCTGCGGGCGAAGTCGAGGAATTGCCCGATGATGCCGTCGATCTGCTCGATGTCGGCCACCATGCCGTCGCGAAAGGTGGTGTCGGAAGACATTTCGGTGCCCAGGCGCAGGCGCGCCAGCGGGGTGCGCAGATCGTGCGAAATGCCGGCGAGAATCAGGGTGCGGTTGTCGTCGGCGGCTTTCAGGTCGCTGGCCATCTGGTTGAAGGCGGCAGCCAGGGTCTGGATTTCCGCCGGGCCGCCGCCGCCCATCGCCGGCGGGGTTTCGCCGCGGCCGACGGCGCGTGCCGCTTCGGTCAGGCGCTTCAGCGGCCGGTTCACGGTCCAGACGATGAAGTAGGCGCCGATCAGCGCCAGCAGCAGGGCCGCCGCGCCCCAGCCCAGCCATTGCTGCGGCGGGTTGGGGTCGACGCGGTCGCGCCGCAGGCGCACCCAGTATTCGTCTTCTTCGATGGTGAAGCTGACCCATACCCCGGAGAGGCCGTTGCGCATCGATGCGAAGCGGGTTTCCGGGCCGAGCTTTTCGTGCAGCAGCTCCCCGATGCGCTGGAACACCGGGCGTTGGCCGAACGGTTCCAGGGTTTCGTTCGGCTCGACCGGGTAGATCTCGATCTGCTCGGACTGCGACAGCTCGCCCAGCAGGTAAGCGCGGTTTTCCGGGCGCGAACTGATCAGTGCGGCGCGGGTGAGGTTGACGATGGCGGCGATTTGCGTCGCCACCTGGACGCTGCGCGGCTCGCGCTCGTAGAGCCGGAAAATCTGCACCCATGAAACCACCGACAGCCCGAGCAGCAGGGCCATCAGCAAAAAGGTGCGCCAGAGCAGGCTCTGCGGGAGCAGGCGCATGCGGGGTCAGGTCAGGGCGGGGCGGGAGGCGCGCTGCGCCGGATCAATCCGGAACGAACACATAGCCGAAGCCCCACACCGTCTGGATATACCGCGGGTTGGCGGGGTCGGTCTCGATCAGCTTGCGCAGGCGCGAAATCTGCACGTCGATGGCGCGGTCGAACACGTCGTACTCGCGGCCGCGCGCCAGCTCCATCAGTTTGTCGCGCGACAGCGGCTTGCGCGGGTTGCGCGCCAGCACCTTGAGCACGGAGAATTCACCGGAGGTGAGGGTGACGGCCTCGCCATCCTTGGTCATGCTGCGGGTGGCGAGGTTCAGCACATAGGGGCCGAAACTCACCGACTCGACTTCCTGCGCCGGGCCGGCGGGCGGGCCGGTTTCGGCGACCCGGCGCAGTACGGCGTTGATGCGCGCCACCAGCTCGCGCGGGTTGAAGGGTTTGGCCAGGTAATCGTCGGCGCCCATCTCCAGCCCGACGATGCGGTCCACTTCCTCGCCCTTGGCGGTGAGCATGATGATCGGGGTGTTGTTGCCGGCGGCACGCAGGCGCCGGCAGATCGCCAGGCCGTCTTCCTGCGGCATCATCAGATCGAGCACGATCAGGTCAAACAGCTCGCGGTTGAGCAATTTGTCCATGAACTGGCCGCCGGGCGCGGCCTGCACGGCGAAGTCCTGCTCGGTGAGATAGCGCAGCAGCAGGTCGCGCAGACCTTTGTCGTCGTCGACAATCAGGATTTTTCGTTTTTGGGCCGTCATGGGGGAGGGCGGGTCTGTCGGCACGCACCAAAGTCGATTTCACGCATCTTAGCGCCATCCGTCCCGCAACGCGCAGGACGGATGGTTAAGGGCGCATCGCGAATTGCAACAAGGTGTAACGCCGCGGTCGCTGCGCGCGAAACCACCAACGGGAAATCCGGCGCACCCATTTCGGGCTTTGCATGCGGGAAAACCCGTGCTGCGATGCGCTATTGCAATTCGTCTTAAAGCTGCTAATGTAGCGAATTATTATCCATTTCGTTAATTGGCCGGATCGCAATGCATCGGTAGTCACGTTTTTTCCAAGCGCCGTCGCATCTCAGAGGGGGCGCCTCTAAAACCATCCTGAAAAAGGAGGAGACAAATGCAGTTGAAGAAAATCGCCGTGGCAATGGTCACGGGTGCGGCCATGCTGTTCGGGGCCAGCAGCGCGCAAGCCCAGCAAAAGCTCACCGTCTGGTGGGTCAAGGGCTTCTATAAATCCGAAGACGACGCGCTTTACGACGCGATCAAGAAGTACGAGGCCAAGACCGGGGTCAAGGTCGAGCTTTCGCAATACCCGATCCAGGACATGATCCCCAAGACCGTGTCCGCGCTGGACTCGGGCAGCCCGCCGGACGTGGCCTATGCCGACGTCTACGACTTCCAGGTCGCCGGCAAGTGGGCCTTCGACGGCAAGCTCGAAGACATCAGCGACGTGCTCACGCCGATGAAGGAGCGTTTCGCCAAGAACACCATCGAGACCGCCT
>DATAZV010000447.1:0-6046 GCA_036271855.1 Burkholderiales bacterium | reverse complement strand
TGAAGTCGTCCGCCGGCCCCTGGAACCAGGTGGCGCTCATCCAGCCGTTCGGCGCCCACACGCCGCGAAAGCGTTCCCAGTGGCCGGCGTCGCGCCACAGCGCCCAGTTCTGCACCACCTCGGCGATGGCCAGGCGGGTTTCCAATGCGTTCATGATTCTGCTTTCTGTGATTGAAGCGTTGCGGGTGCCTGCTACTCGACGCGCAGCTTGGCGTCGTGGATCAGTTTGGTCCAGCGCACGGTGTCGTTTTTCACCAGCGCTTCGGTCTCGGCGGGCGAGAGGGTGAGCACGCGGCCGCCGGATTTCTCGAAGCGGTCGATCAGGTCCGGGTAGGTGAGCGCGCGGGCGAACATGGCGCGCAGGCGGGTCAGCACCTGGGGCGGCGTTTTGGCGGGAGCGAAATAGCCGAACCAGCTTTCCAGTTCGAAGTTCGGCCCCTTGGCGCCGCGCACCGTCGGCAGGCCGGGCATGGTGGGGTCGGGGTCGTGGTTGGTGACGGCGATGGCGCGCACCTGGCCGTTGGCGACGAATCCGCGCGCGGTGGAGGTGTTGTCGAGCATCAGGTCGATGCGGTCGCCGATCATGTCCTGGTAGGCCGCCTGCGCGCCCTTGTATGGCACGTGCACCATGTCGACATGCGCCAGGTTGGCGAGAATCGCCATGCCGACGTGCTGGCCGGTGCCGTTGCCGCCCGAGCCGTAGGTGATCTTTCCCGGGTTGTTGCGTGCGTAGGCCAGAACTTCGGCCAGGGTCTTTTGCTGCAGGCTCTTGCGCGAGACGATGGTGTAGCCGTAGCTCACCGCCAGGCCCACCGGCACGAAGTCGCGCAGCGAGTCATACGGCAGCTTCGTATACAGGCCGGGATTGAAGCCGATGTTGGGCAGGCCGCCGACCAGCAGGGTGTAGCCGTCGGGCGTAGCCTTGGCCACCGCGTCGCTGCCCACCAGGGTGCCGGAGCCGGGGCGGTTTTCCACCGTCACCGGCACGCCGATCAGGCTGGTCAGCTTGTCGGCCATCACCCGGCCGACGAAATCGAAGCCGCCGCCCGGCGGCTGCGGCACCACTACCTTGATCGGATGGGTGGGAAAGTCCTGTGCTGCTGCCGGCAACGCCGCCAGCAGCGGAACGGCCAGGCACAGGGCGCGCGCGACGCGCGTGAGGACGAAGGGGGCAAGAGGAAGACGCATCTCGGCTTTCGGAGGTTGACGATCAGGGGATCGATCGGGCTAGTCCACCCGGATTTTAGCGGCTTCGACCACGCGGCTCCAGCGCGCCAGGTCGGCCTTGATCTGCTCGCCGAATTGCTCCGGGCTGTTGGCGACGACATCGATGCCCAGGGTCTCGTAGCGCGCCACCAATTCGGGATCGTGCAGCGTGATGCCCAGGTCATGGTTGAGCTTGTCGATGATCGCGCGCGGGGTCTTCACCGGCACCATGATGCCGACCCAGGAAGCGACTTCGAAGCCCGCCACGCCCTGCTCGATGAAGGTGGGCACGTTCGGCAGCGAGGGCAGGCGCTTGGGCGTGGAAATGCCGATGGCGTTCAGGCGCCCCGACTTGATGTAGGCCTGCGCCCCCGCCACCGCCGAGTAGACCACCGGCACCTGGCCGCCGATGCAGTCGGCCACCGCCTGGCCGCCGCTCTTGTAGGGGATGCTGGTCATGTCCAGCCCGGTGCGCTGCTTCAGCAGCTCGCCGGCGACGTGGGTGGTGCCGCCGGTGCCGGAGTGCCCGAAGGAGAGCTTGCCCGGGTTGGCCTTGGAGTAGGCCACCAGTTCGGCCAGGTTTTTCGCCGGCACCGAAGGGTGCACCGCCACCAGCAGGGCGGCATCGCCCATCTTGGTGACGGGCGCGAAGTCGCGCAGGGTGTCGAAGGGAATCTTCGGGAACACGAAGGGGTTGATCACCATGGTGCCGTCGAAGGCCAGCAGCAGGGTGTAGCCGTCCGCCGGGCCCAGGGCCACCTGCTGGGTGCCGATGTTGCCGGAGGCGCCGGGGCGATTGTCCACCAGCACCTGCTGGCCCATCACGCGCGCCAGCTTGTCGGCCAGCACGCGGGCGCTGGTGTCGGTGACCCCGGCAGGGGCGAAGGGCACCACCAGGCGGATCGGATGATTGGGATAGTCCTGCTGCGCGCGGGCCGGGGCCATGGCGACACTGCAAAGCGCGAGCAGCAGGCACGCAGCCTCTGCGAGTCGGGCGTTCATCTTGTCTCCTCGGTTGTTGTGTGCCAATTAAAGCACAGGCGCCGCGCTTGCCGCGACGGCGGGTGGCGGCTAAGCTCGGCGCTTCGCCTGCTTTTGCCTTCAACCATGCGTGCCTCTCATGCCCTGCTGCTCGCCTGCTGGCTGCCCTTGACCAGCGCGGCGCAGGTGCGTGACGACCTGGTCACGCGCTACTACGAAGTGCCGGTGCGGCCGGGCGAATCGCTCAACCAGCAGGTGCGCGCGGCCTCACCGATCCGCGACGACGGCGCGGTTTACTACGGCGACACCCACTGGAACGCGCACTGGAATTTTCGCTGGAACAGCGACGCCTCGGGCCGCTGCCGCCTGACCAGCGTGCAGGTCAGCCTGCGCGCCGAAATACTGCTGCCGCAACTGCGCGGCGCCGATGGCCGGCAGGCGGCGGCCTTCGAGCGTTTCATCACGGCCCTGCGCCGTCACGAGATGGGCCACTATGAGCATGGCCGCCAGGCGGCGGCGGAAATCGAGCGCGACCTGCTGGCGCTGCCGCCGGCCGCCAGTTGCGCGGCGCTGGAGGCGCAGGCCAACCAGGGCGCGCACCGCAGCGTCGCGCGCTATGCCGCGATGGACGTGCAGTACGACCGCGAGACCGGTCACGGCAGAACGCAGGGCGCGCGCCTGGAGTAGCGCGGGGCCGCCTTCGCAGCGTGTCGGCCGCGAAGCCGCGCCCCGCATGCGCGCATGGCACGCACATCATTGCGGCACGCGGGGCACAGAGGTTAAGATGCGCCGCGGTCTGCCGAGGCGCTTCTGTTCGCATGGCGCACAAGCCCGGCCTGCAACCGTTCTGCTCATCGTCCCCACAGGAGTTTTCTTGGAAATCAATACCGGCCGTCCCGTCACCCTGGCCAGTCGCGGCATGGTGGCCTGCCCGCACAGCCTGGCCTCGTCGGCGGGCGTGGACGCCTTGCGCGCCGGCGGCTCGGCGGTGGATGCGGCCCTGGCCGCCGCCGCCGCGCTGGCGGTGCTCTACCCACACATGACCAGCGCCGGCGGCGACGCCTTCTGGCTGATCTACGACGCCAAGACAAAACAGGTGCGCTACCTCGACGGCGGCGGACGCGCCGCCGCCAATGCCGACATCGCCTGGTTCACCAGCCGCGGCATGGACGAGATTCCGTTTCGCGGCATCGCCCCCGCCACCCTGACCACGCCGGGCGCGGTGGCGAGCTGGGCCGCGGCGCACCAGGCCTACGGCCGGCTGCCGTTCGCGCGCGACCTGGAAGCGGCGATCGGCTATGCGCGCGACGGCTTTCCGGTGACTGCGCGGCTGGCGAACTGGATCAATACTGTCGCGCCGGAACTCAAGCAATACAAGGAGTGGGCGGAAATTTTTCTTCCCGGCGGCAACCCGCCGGTAGCAGGCAGCAAACTCGCCAACCCGAACCTCGCACGCACCCTGCAGGCAGTGGCCGCGGGCGGCCGCGCCGGCTTTTACGAAGGCGAGGTGGCCTGCGAGATGGCACGCTTCGCCAAGGAACAAGGCGGCTTTTTCAGCGAAGCCGACCTCGCCGCGCAGCCGGCGCAATGGGGCACGCCGCTCAAAGGCGCCTATCGCGGCATGACCATCTACGAGACGCCGGCGCCGACGCAGGGCTTTACCGTGCTGCAAATGCTCAAACTCCTGGAACCGTACGAGCTGCACAAAAAAGATTTCTACGACCCGCAGCGCGCCCACCTGATGGTGCAGGCCAAGCAGATCGCCTATCACGACCGCGACCGCTGGATCGGCGACCCCGCCTTCACCGACGTGCCGATGGACCTGCTGCTGTCGGACAAATACCTCGACGAGCGCCGCGCCCTGATGGACCCGGCGCGCGCCCTGCCCTGGGACCGCGTGCCTTCCTATGGCAGCCTGAAAGGCGACACGGTCTACATCTCGGCCATCGACGCCGAAGGCAACGCCGCCTCGCTGATCCACAGCCTGTACGGCGTGTTCGGCTCCGGCGTGGTCGCCGGCAACACCGGCGTGGTGCTGCAAAACCGCAGCGCCTACTTCTCGCTGGATGCGCGCCACCCGAACCGGCTGGAGCCGGGCAAGGTGCCGCTGCACACCCTGATCGCCTCCCTCGGCTTTCGCGACGACAAGCTGGCCGCGGCGGTCGGCTGCATGGGCGCCGACGGCCAGCCGCAGATCCACCTGCAGGCCTACACCGCGATGCTGGACCACGGCTACGACATCCAGCAGGCGGTGGAAGCGCCGCGCTGGCTTTCCGGGCGCTTCGGCCTGGGCGAGTCGCGCGACACCCTGCACATCGAAAGCCGCTTCGGCGCGCACATGATTTCCGATCTGGAAAAACGCGGCCACCTGATCGACCGCTGGGGCGCCTTCAACGAACTCGCCGGCCACGCCCACGGCATCACCGTCGACCCGGTCAGCGGTGTTTATTCCGGCGGCTCCGACCCCAGGAGCGACGGCGCCGCCATCGGCTAT
Source organism: Burkholderiales bacterium (assembly GCA_036271855.1). Taxonomy (GTDB): domain Bacteria; phylum Pseudomonadota; class Gammaproteobacteria; order Burkholderiales; family JAEUOS01; genus JAQGMJ01. The sequence continues at coordinate 1,365 of DATAZV010000447.1, read as the reverse complement.
TAGCAAGGGGGCTGCGGAAATCGGGCCCGGAGCAATAGGCCGCACGCTCCCGTGCCCGGTCCCGCCTTGCTGCTAAAGTCCGCTCCAAGCCTCACCTCCGATCACAAGAACCTTTGACCACCTACCTTATCGTCCTGTTCGTCGGCCTGGCGGCCGGCGTGCTTTCCGGCATCGTCGGCTTCGGCAGCAGCATCATGCTGATGCCGGTACTGGTGATCGCCTTCGGGCCGCGCGAGGCGGTGCCGATCATGGCGGTGGCCGCGGTGATGGGCAATCTGTCGCGCGTGGCCGTCTGGTGGCGCGAGATCGACTGGCGCGTGGTCGGCGCCTATGTGATTACCGGCGCGCCCTGCTCCGCCCTGGGTGCACGCACCCTGCTGATCCTGCCGCCGCGCGTGGTGGAAGCCTCGCTGGCGGTGTTTTTCATCGCCATGATTCCGCTGCGCCAGTGGCTGATGGAAAAAAAGATCAAGCTCAAGCTGTGGCAACTCTCCGTGATTGCCGCCTTCATCGGCTTCATCACCGGCATCGTGGTTTCCACCGGGCCGATCAACGTGCCGTTCTTCCTCGCCTACGGCCTGGTGAAAGGCGCCTTCATCGGCACCGAGGCGATGAGTTCCCTGACGGTGTTCGTCACCAAGGCCATCGTGTTCCGCAGTTTCGGCTTCCTGCCGCTGTCGGCCATCGGCCAGGGCCTGATCATCGGTGCCTCGCTGATGGCCGGCGCCTACATCGCCAAAGGCTACGTGCTGCGCCTGGACGCCGCCAAATTCCGCCGCCTGATGGACGCGCTGCTGCTGGTCTCCGGCCTGACCATGCTGTGGGCGGCGCTGAAATAAGCGCCGCGCCGCCGTCACACCTTGTGTTTCGGCGCCACGCTTTCCATCTCGCCCAGCGCCGGAAATATCTTCAGGCCGAAGGCGGCGACCAGCACCGTGATGACGCCACCGCCGACCACCGCCGGCACCGCGCCGATCAGCGCCGCCGCCAGGCCGGACTCGACCGCCCCCAGCTCGTTGGATGAGCTGATGAATACGCGGTTGACCGCCGAGACGCGGCCGCGCAGGGCGTCCGGCGTGTAGAGCTGCACCGAGGTCTGGCGGATCACCGCGCCGAAGTTGTCGGCCGCGCCGATCACCACCAGCGCGGCCAGCGAAATCCAGAAGCTGGTGGAAATGCCGAACACCACCGTGGCAAATCCGTAGATGCCCACCGCCAGCAGGAAGCTGCGCCCGGCGTGCGCCTCCTTCCTGCGGTGGCCGACATAAAACGCCATCAGCACCGCGCCCAGCGCCGGCCCGGCGGATAGCCAGCCGAGGCCCGTGGGGCCGACATGCAGGATGTCCTTGGCGTACAGCGGCAACA
>DATAZV010000446.1:0-9974 GCA_036271855.1 Burkholderiales bacterium | reverse complement strand
GCCGCCGTCATCAGCATGTCGTTCCCGGCGACCCAGCGTTATCACGCGCTCACCACCCACGACCCGGTGCTGGCGAAGAACACCAACGTCAAGCGCTACCTCGAGCAAGTCACCGACATCCTGTTTCGCGTGCGCTACGAGCCGCAGGCGAATTACCAGGCGCAGTCCGGCGAGTGCGTGATGGACATCGGCGCCTTTGGCACCGGCATTTTGTTCATCGACGACGTGGTGGGCCACGGCATCCGCTACAAGAGCCTGCCGCTGGCCGAGACTTATCTGGCCGAAGACGGGCATGGCGTGGTCGACACCCTGCACCGCAAGTTCGAGCTTTCCGCGCATCAGGCGGCGACGCTGTTCGGCTATGAGAATTTGCCCGAGCGCGTTTGCCAGGCGCTGGAGCGCGACCGCAACACGCAATTTCCCTTCCTGCATTGTGTCCGGCCGAACCGCGACTACGAATGCGAGCGCCGCGACCATCGCGGCATGGCGTATTCCTCCGCCTACATCTCGCTGGAAGACCGCGCCATGGTGAGCGAAGGCGGCTACCGCGTCTTTCCTTTCTCGACGCCGCGCTTCGAGACCGGGCCGAATGAAACCTATGGCCGCAGCCCGGCGATGAAGGTGCTGCCGACCATCAAGACGCTCAACGAAATGAAAAAGACGCTGATCCGCGCCGGGCAGAAAGTGGTCGACCCGCCGGTGATGCTGACCGACGACGGCAGCCTGCAAGCCTTCAGCCTGCGCCCGAACGCGCTCAACTTCGGCTATGTGGACGCCAACGGCCGCCCGCTCGCCCTGCCGTTCGAAACCCGAGGCCAGGTGCAGATCGGCCTGGACCTGATGAACGCCGAGCGCGAAGTCATCAACGACGCGTTTTTTGTCACGCTGTTTCGCATCCTGGTGCAGGAGCCGCAGATCACCGCAACAGAAGCGATGCTGCGCGCGCAGGAGAAGGGCCAGCTGCTGGCACCCACCATGGGGCGCATCCAGAGCGAATTGCTCGGCCCGCAGATCACCCGCGAGCTGGACATCCTGGCGCACTCCGGCTTGCTGCCGCAAATGCCGCCGGAGCTGATCGAGGCCGGCGGCCTGGTGAAGGTGGAATACCAGTCGCCGCTCAATCTCGCGCAGCGCGCCGCCGCCGGCGTGGCGATGATGAACACGCTGCAGGCGGTCGCGCCCCTGGCGCAGTTCGACAAGCGCGTGACGCTGCTGTTCGATGCCGTCGCGATGGCGCGCGAACTCGCCGACATCAACGGCGTGCCCGAGCACACCATGCATACCGACGAAGAGATCGCGCAACTGCAGGGCGCGCAACAGCAGCAGTCGCAAATGCAGGCGCTGCTCGCCGCCGCGCCGGTGGCCGCTTCCGCCGCCAAGAACTTCGCGCAGGCGGGGGCGCTGGCCGCGGCATCACCTAACCAGCAGGCGCCGGCGATTCTGCCGCAGGGGGCGTGATGAATCGGCACCGCAGCTTCGCAGTAGGTTCCCTCCCTTTCAGGGGGAGGGGATTCACGAAAATGAGGGTGAGGATGGGGTTGTGCCTGCGCTTGGATAGCGTCGCCGCAATGCTGCTTAACCCCATCCCCACCCCGGCCCTCCCCTTGCAAGGGAGGGAGAGAACCGAGCGTGCTGCGCACGCTATGTAAGGAAGCCATGCTCGAACAAATCCACCGCCAGATCGAACGCATCCTGCGCCGCCGCTCGCACTACCGCGCGGTGTTCGGCACGCCATCCGGTGCGCAGGTGCTGGCCGACCTGAAACGCTTTTGCCGCGCGCATGCGAGTTCGGTGATCGTCTCGCCGCAAAGCGGAATGATCGACACACATGCGATGGCCGTGAACGAGGGGCGGCGCGAGGTGTTTTTGCGCATCGCTTCCCATCTGCACTTGAACGATGCCGATTTGCTGCGCATCAAGGAGGAAACCCAGGATGATTGACACCACGATTCAACATGAAGCGGCCGAGGCCGCACGCGCCGCGCCAGTCGCGCAGGCGAGCCAATCCGCCGGCGCCGCCCCCGCGCCGGCCGGCGACAGCGCATCAGATGCCGGCTGGCACGCTGGCATCGCCGACGAAAACCTGCGCCGCTGGGCGCAGGCCAAGGGCTGGAAGGACCCGCTGGCGGCGGTGGAGTCGAACTACAACCTGGAGCGCCTGATCGGGCTGGACCGCGCCGGACGCACCGTGGTGCTGCCGCGCGAAGACGCCACGCCGGAAGAGCTCTCCGCTTTCCGCCAGCGCCTGGGTGTGCCCGAGAACGCGGCGGGTTACGCGCTGCCGCTGCCCGAGGGCGCGCCGCCGGAGTTCGCGCGCGAGGCGGCGCAGTGGATGCACGAGGCCGGTGTGCCGGCCAAGGCCGCCTCCACGTTGGCGCAGCGCTGGAACGCCTACACCGAGCACACCCGGCAGGCCGCCGAGCGCGCCTACCAGGTGGAAAGCGCCACCCATCTGGCGGCGCTGAAAAGCGAATGGGGCAGCGGCTTCGAGGTCAACGCCGAACACGCGCGCCGCGCCGCGCTGCACTTTCTCCCCGGGGCGGATGCCGATGCGCGCCAGGCGCAGATGGGCAAGCTGGAACGCACCCTGGGCACCGCGCCCTTCATGCGCTTCATGGCCAATGTCGGGCGCGGGCTGTCGGAGCATGCGCTCTTCAGTAGCGGCGACAGCGGCGGCATGGCCGGCCACACGCCGGCGAGCGCGCGCGCGCGGATCGCCGAGTTGCGCGCGGACAAGGGGTGGACGGCGAGCTATATCGCCGGCGACGCGGGCAAGGCGGCGGAGATGAACCGCTTGCATCGCGTGGCGTTCGGCAAGGAGGAGGAGTGAGCGTGCGATGCCTCGAGGTAGTGAAGGCGGTGACCGCCATCGGCGTCACGGCAGCAATCGCGGCCGTTGCGGCAATCGGAGCCGGTGCAGCATTTGGGGTCGGATCATCTTTTTGCGGCCGCATCGCAAAAAGTGCTCTGACCCCAATTGCGGGATTGCGGAGTGGCGGACTTCGCATGCTGCTGGTTTGCATTTTCACGATGAGCCGTGCGATGTCATTCAGTTCCAAAAATCGCAATCGGGGTCAGAGCACTTTTTGCGGTGAAGCTGCAAAAAGCGATCCGACCCCCATTGCTGCGTCGTCCCATTTCTCACTCGTTCAACACCAGGCGAAAGCGCATCTTGCTTCCCCCTGAACGATCGACAAGGCGCAAGCCCCGATCTGGCGCATCTCCCCGATGCCGCTGCCCGGCGTAACCGGGCATGTCGTGGCCCCGCAAGGAAAGGCGCACGTTGCATGCAACGCAACGCCGCCCTCCGCGCGGGAAAGCCCTTCGAAAACTGATCGTCCAACTTTTCAAGGAAACCGGCCATGAGCCAATTCGTTACCACCCACTTCGTACAGCAGTACACCACCAACGTGCAGATCCTGGCGCAGCAAAAGGGCTCGCGCTTCCGTTCCTCCGTCACCACCGGCAGCTATGTCGGCAAGCAGGGCGTGCCGGTGGACCAGTTCCTGCCCACCGTCGCCACCAAGCGCGGCACGCGCTACCCCACGCTCACCCCGGCCGATACGCAGACCGACCGCCGCTGGGTCTACCCGTCCGACTACGACTGGAACGACCTGATCGACAACATCGACAAGCTGCGCATGCTGATCGACCCGCAATCGGCCTACGTGATGAACGGCATGAACGCGATGGCGCGCGCGATGGACGATGAAATCGTCGCCGCCTTTTTCGGCACCGCGCAAACCGGCGCCAACGGCGGCACCGCGACCACCTTTCCCTCGACGCAGATCGTCTCCGCTTCCGAAGGCGCCTCGGCGGCCACCGGCATGAACGTGGAAAAGATCAAGGCCGGCATCCAGCTGCTGCTGGCCAACGAAGCCTGGGACCCGTCTTCCGGCGAACGCCTGCACTGCGCCATCACCGCCAAGCAGAACCGCAACCTGATGGACGAAGTGCAGGTGATCAACGCCGACTACAACCCGGAAAAGCCGGTGATCAACGACGGCTTCGTCATGAGCTGGGGCAAGGTCGACTTCATCCACAGCGAGCGCCTGCCGGCCAACGGCAGCGCGCAAACGCAATGCCCGCTGTGGGTCAAGGAAGGCATGCACCTGGGCATGTGGCAGGACCTCTCCGCTGACGTCAGCCAGCGCAAGGACCTCGCCGGCCTGCCGTGGCAAGTCTATCTGTACGGCACCTTCGGCGGCACGCGCATCCAGGAAAAGATGGTCGTTCAGCTCCCCTGCGCGTAGCGCACGCAAAAGTACAAACCTACTTTTGCGTGGTGATTGCAGAAGAAATCGCTGGCCGCTTTTGCAAATGAGCCAGACGATTTTTCTGAAGAAGAGCTACGAAAAAGCGTCGCAGGTTGAAGTTGTACCGCGAAGTGCGGGCCGCCCTCGTTGGGGCGGGCCCACAGCGGAGGCGATTGGATCTGCGGCGCACCCTCTAATTTGAAAGGAATTTTCATCATGGCAGTAGTCACTACCAAAAGCACCACCATCACCAACCGCGACACCGTGCCGCAGGTGATCAACGACGGGCGCCTGGAGCGCGGCACGCTGAAGTCGGCGGTCGGTTCCGTCACGGCCGTCAACGGCGACTCGATCGCCAGCAAGTACGTGCTGGCCTCGCTCCCCTCCACCGCGATGGTGCGCCAGGTGCAGCTCTCCTCGGCGGCCATCACCAGCGGCGCGGCCAACATCGGCGTGTACCGCAACACGCGCGACGGCGGCGCGGCGGTTTCCGCCTCGCTGTTCGCCGCCGCCGTCTCGCTGGCCAGCGCGCAGTCCAACGTGGATGTCACCAACCAGTCCGGCACCAACACCGTCGCGCTGCAGGAACAGCCGCTGTGGCAGGCCGCCGGTCTGGCCAGCGACCCGGCGAGCCCGCTGGACATCGTTGTCACCCTCTCGGCCGCCACCACGGCGGGCGGCCTGGTGGGGCTGAAAGTGGTTTACGTCGACAACGGCTCCTGATGTAGCGCGCGGAGCACCGCAGTAATTGGGGTCGGATCACTTTTTCAGTTTCATCGAAAAAGTGCTCTGACCGCCAATTACGGGCCACGAAGTTCCGCACTTCGCAAGCTGCTGTTTCGCATCGCCACCAGTTCCGATCCCATCCATTGCAGTCCCCAACCCAGAATTCGGGGTCGGAGCACTTTAAAAAGCAAAAGTGATCCGACCCCCATTCCTCCACTTTCCCGAATTTAATTTCAAGGACTCCCCCCATGGCCACCCGCCGCTACAGCATCAACCCCGAAGACTCCGACCACGGCGTCACCGACGTCGCCGGTTCGGCCACCGCCACCAAGAACATCGAGCTCACCGTCGACTGGGACAACCTCACCGCGCTGGGACTCTCCGGCCAGCAGGCGCGCCTGCAGGTGCTCGCCGCCCTGCAGCGCCTGCATGCCTACATCGAGAGCAGCGGCAAGTTCAGCGTTGCTGCTTGAGCGATTGGCGGTTGCATCGCTGATCGTTGCTTAACCCCATCCCCACCCGGGTTTTCGTCACCACCTCCCCTTGAAGGGGAGGAGACCTACCAGGTGGCTGCGTACCGAATTACGAAGGAGTCCCTGTGGCCGGCCAGATCGAAATCGTAAACAGAGCCCTGTTCAAGCTCGGCGCCCTGCCGCTTGCGAGCATGGGCGACAACAACAAGCAGGCGCGCATCATGAGCGGCCTGTGGGACACGGTGCGCAAGTCGGAGCTGCGGCGCCACCTCTGGTCCTTCGCGCTGCGCCGCACCGCGCTGCCGGCGCTCAACCCGTCGCCCGCCTGGGGCTACCGCAACGCCTACGCGCTGCCGGCGGACCTGTTGCGCGTGGCGCAGGTGAACGACCTGATGCTCTCGCCCTCCGAGACCGACTACCGCACCTTCGACGACAGCCCCTACGCCATTGAAGGCAACACCTTGCTCACCGACTTTCCCGCGCCGCTGAAGCTGCGCTACGTCGCCGACATCACCGACCCCGGCGCCTTCGACGCGCTGTTCGTCGAGGCGCTGGCCGCCAAGCTCGCCTATGAGGCCTGCGAGGGGCTGACCCAGGCGAACGAGAAAAAGAGCGCGGCCTCGCAGGACTACCAGGCCGCGATCAAGGCGGCGGCGATGGTCACCGCCATCGAGAAGCCGCCGCAGGGGATTGCCGATGACTCGTGGATGACGACGCGGCTGTAGGTCGGAGCGAAAGCGAAATACCGACGAAGGACACGCGAGTCGCCAGCCACTGTTGTCATTCTGAGCGCAGCGAAGAATCTGCTTTTGTCCGCACGCTGTTGCGGTACATGCAGCGCACGCAAAAGCAGATTCTTCGGACTGCGTCCTCAGAATGACAGCGGTGGGGTGCGAGGCCGCGAGACGTAATTGAGCGTCAGCAAGTCGCCAGCGAAATCATCAAGCCGGAATCCGGCACTGAAGCAGAACCAACCCAGGAAGCCCCCATGGCCAAAGCCTCCCCCATCCAGACCGCCTTCAACGCCGGTGAATTAAGTCCGCGCCTCGAAGGCCGCGTCGATCTCGGCAAATACGCCAACGGCGCCAAGCGCGTCGAAAACTTTTTGCTTTCGGTGCAGGGGCCGGCGATCCGCCGCGCCGGCACGCGTTTCGTCGGCGAGGTGAAGAACAGCGCGGACCGCAGCTGGCTGCTGCGCTTCGAGTTCAACACCACGCAAGCCTACGTGCTGGAGTTCGGCCACCAGTACATCCGCTTTTACGCCAACCACGGCCAGGTGGTGGCAAGCGGTGTCGCGGCATACAGCGGCGCCACCGCCTATACGGCGGGCGACCTGGTGACGCAAGGCGGCGTCAACTACGGCTGCATCGCCGGCACCACCGGCAACGCGCCGCCCAACGCCGCCTTCTGGTACCCGCTTGCCGGCAACGTCTACGAAATCCCCTCGCCTTACAGCGCCGCCGACCTCACCGACACCGACGGCACGCTGAAGCTGCGCTTCGCGCAAAGCGGCGACATCATTTTCATCGCCCACCCCGCGCACCAGCCGCGCAAGCTGACGCGCTTCGGCGGCACACGGTGGACCCTGACGGAGGTCGCCAACTCCGGCGGCCCCTTCAAGACCAACCCGCCGGACGACGCGCGCACCGTCTACGCCAGCGCCAACACCGGCAGCGTCACCCTCACGGCCAGCGTCGACACCTTCACCGCCACGCAGGTCGGCGCCCTGTTCTACATGGGCGAGAAAGACGTGCGCAGCGTCATCCAGTGGGAGCCGGGAAAAAGCTACAGCGTCAGCCAGATCGTGCGCTCCAACGGCGTCAACTACCAGGCGCTGAACAGCGCCACCTCAGGGGGCGTGAAGCCCACCCACACCTACGGCGCGGTCTACGATGGCAGCTCGGGCGTGCAATGGCAATACCTCGACCCCGGCTACGGCTGGGCCAAGATCACCGCCTTCACCGACACCAAACACGTCACCGCCAGCGTGCTCTCGCGCATCCCCGACAACGCCGTGGGCAGCGGCAACGCCACCAGCCGCTGGGCCCTGGGCGCGTGGAACGACAGCGACGGCTACCCCTCGCAGGTCACCTTCTTTCGCGAGCGCCTGGTATTCGCCGCCGTGCAAAGCGTGTGGATGAGCGTCACCGGTGACTACGAAAACTTCAACCCCAAAGACCCGCTGGGCAACATCGCGGCGGATGGTGCCATCTCCATCACCATCGTCGCGCGCAAGGTCAACCAGGTGCAGTGGCTGGACCCGGGTGTGGACCTGATGATAGGCACCGCCGGCGGCGAATTCCGCTGTAGCGAAATGACCAAGAACCAGGTCTTCGGCCCGGACAACATCACCGTGCAGCCGCAAAGCGAATACGGCAGCCGGGCATTGGCGCCCGTACGGATCGGCTCTTCCATCGTCTACGTGCAGCGCAGCGGGCGCACCGTGCGCGAAATGGCCTACGACTTCGGCTCCGACACCTACAAATCGACGGATGTCACCGTGCTCGCCGAGCACGTCACGCAGAGTGGCCTGATCGCCGCCGATTTCCAGCAGGAGCCTTACTCCATCGTCTGGTACGCGCGCGCCGACGGCATGCTCGCCGGCCTCACCTTCAACCGCGAGCAGGACGTGGTCGGCTGGCATCGCCACCCGCTCGGCGGCAACGGCGCGGTGGAGGCCGTCACCTGCATCCCCACGCCCGACGGCGGGCGCAACGAGCTATGGCTGATCGTGCGCCGCGTGGTGGGCGGCGTCACCAAACGCTATGTCGAATTCCTCGAAGTCGAGCACCAGGACGGCGCCGATATCGAGCAAGCGTTTTACGTCGACGCCGGCCTCTCCTTCGACGGCGCCGTGGGCGCCACCCTCGCCCCCGGCAGCGGCGCCACCACCGCGCACGCCACCGGCGTCGCCTTCGCCGCCGGCAGCGCCGTGTTCGCGCCGGGCGACGTCGGCCGCAGCATCCACTACAGGTATCTGAAAAGCGAGCAAGACGCCAACGACACCGTCACCCAGACCTGGACCAGCGCCAAGGCCAGCATCACCGCCTACGTCGACGCGCAGCACGTCGTCTGCACCATCGACGCGCCCTTTCCCTCCACCGCGCCGCTCGCCGCCCGCGCCTGGCGCCTCACCGTCACCACCTTGAGCGGCCTGGACCACCTCGAAGGCATGACCGTGGATGTGCTCGCCAACGGCGCCAGCCACCCGCAGCGCGTGGTCGCAGGCGGTGCCATCGCCCTGCAATTCCCCGCCTCGGTCGCCCACGCCGGCCTGCCGTGCCCGGCCAAGCTCTGGACCATGCGCCTGAACGCCGGCGGCGCCGACGGCACCAGCCAGGGCAAGACCGCGCGCATCAACAAACTCGCCATCCGCTTTCAGGAGACCATCGGCGCGCAATACGGCCCGGACGCCGAGCACCTCGACGAGCTGCCCTTCCGCTCCACCGGCGACCCGATGGACCAGCCCCCGCCGCTGTTCACCGGCGACAAACTCGTCGAGTTCGACGGCGACTACGGCAACGACCCGCGCGTCTACATCCAGAACAACCAGCCCTTCCCCGCGATGATCGTCGCGGTGATGCCGCAGACGCATGTCTACGACCGCTGAGCCGATGATGCGTGAGCGGGCCACCGCGCGTTCCTCCTCCGTTCGCCCTGACGCGAACATGGGTCACACCGCAACGAACACGCATCCCGCCTCCGTTCGCCCTGAGCCAGTCGAAGCACGTGCCGCAGGAAACACGCGTCCCACCACCGTTCGCCCTGAGCCTGTCGAAGGACGTGCCACAGGAAGCACGCGTCCCACCACCGTTCGCCCTGAGCCTGTCGAAGGGTGTGTGCTCCACCACCGCAGCGCACCGAGTGGTTCAGGGTCACAAAAAAGCGGCTCACCACGAACGGAGGAGGGAGGCGTATCACCGTCGATCGAGGAAATTGACAGCGCTCTCCTGCGCCCCGTACTGACTTCCCCCATCCTCATCCGCCCCTACCGCGCCGCCGACCTCGAATCCCTGATCCTGCAACCCGCGCAGTCCCACCTGCAACACCTGCTGCTCGGCCACGGCTACGCGCAAACGCTGGAAGCCTGCGAAGCCTGGACCTTCGTCCTGCGCGCGCAAGACGGTGCCGGGAAAGACCAAACCGAAAAAGTCCTCGCCTGCATGGGCGTGCACGCCATCCACCCCGGCCGCGCGCTGGCCTGGTCATTGATCGCCGGCGACATCGGCCGCCACTTCCAGGCCATCCACCGTGCCGCGCGGCGCTACCTGCGCGTCACCCCCTATGCGCGCCTCGAAGCGCATGTCGATGCCGGCTTCACTGCCGGCGCGCGCTGGCTGCGCCTGCTCGGCTTCACCTGCGAAACCCCGCAAGGCATGCGCGGCTTCACCGCAGAGGGGCGCACCTGCCACCTCTACGCCTGCGTGCGCGCGCAGCCCGCCGCACAAACCGCTGAGCAAGCCGGCGTAAAAACCGGCGCGCCGCTGTCTGCACCAGCCGGCGCGGGGGGGGGGGGGGG
>DATAZV010000445.1:0-6030 GCA_036271855.1 Burkholderiales bacterium | reverse complement strand
CGGCGGTAAAGCGTCGAAGCCGGTCAGTGTGATGCCGTATTCGTGCAGCGCCGCCGCCGCCTCGGCATGGGGGTCGTGCACATTGACCTTGATGCCGTAGCTTTGCAGTTCGCGGATGATGTCGATCACCCGGGAGTTGCGCAGGTCGGGGCAATCTTCCTTGAAAGTCAGACCCAGCATGTTGACGCTGGCGCCGGCGATGGCGCAGCCGGAGGCGATCATCAGCTTGACGGTCTTCTCGGCGACGAACTTGCCGACACCGTCGTTGATGCGCCGCCCCGCCAGGATGACCTCCGGGTGGTAGCCGGTCATCTGCGCCTTGTGGGTCAGATAGTAGGGGTCGACGCCAATGCAATGGCCGCCGACCAGGCCCGGCTTGAAGGGCAGGAAATTCCATTTGGTGCCGGCGGCGGCCAGCACTTCCGACGTATCCAGCCCAAGACGGTCGAAAATGATCGCCAGCTCGTTCATGAAGGCGATGTTGATATCGCGCTGGCTGTTTTCGATCACCTTGGCGGCTTCCGCAACGCGGATCGAGGATGCGCGATAAACGCCTGCGGTGACCACGCTGGCATAGAGTTGCGCCACGGCTTCCAGCGTCTCGGGGGTGTCACCGGAGACGATTTTCAGGATTTTGGTGAATGTATGTTCGCGGTCGCCCGGATTGATGCGCTCGGGAGAGTAAGCGACGTTGAAGTCGGTCTTCCACTTCATGCGGGAATGCTGCTCGATCACCGGCACGCAGACTTCCTCGGTGGCGCCGGGATAGACGGTGGATTCGAACACCACGGTGGCGCCGCGGCGCATGTGGCGACCGGCGCATTCGCTGGCGCCGATCAAGGGGCCGAAGTCCGGGTTGTGGGCGTCGTCCACCGGAGTGGGGACGGCGACGATGATGACGTCCGCTTCCTTCAGCGCCGCGGGGTCGCTGGTGAATTCCAGGCCAGAAGCCGCCAGCATTTCCGGCTTGCCGACTTCGCCGGTGGGATCGATGCCGCTCTTGTAAGCGGCGATTTTTTCAGCCGACAGGTCGTAGCCGATCACGCGGTAGCGCTGGCCAAAAGCGACGGCAAGCGGCAGGCCCACGTAGCCCAGGCCGATGACGCATACCGTTTTGAATTCCTTGGTGGTCATGATCGGGCCGCGCCTTCAGACCTGGTGGTATTCACGGTGCCAGGCGACATAGCGCTTGATGCCTTCGGGCAGCGGGGTCGCCGGGCGAAAGCCGACAGCATTTTCGAGATCGTCGGTATCGGCGCTGGTTTCGGCAACGTCGCCCGGCTGCATCGGCATGAAGTTGAACAGCGCCTTTTTTCCGACAGCGGCTTCGATCAGGCCGATCATGTCCATCAGGGGCACCGGGGTGTTGTTGCCGATGTTGAAGACGCGGAACGGGGCTGCGCTTTTCGCCGGATCATCATAGCTGTGCGGGCCGACAGGCGCGGCCTGCGGCAGATGATCGAGCACGCGCACCACGCCTTCGACGATATCGTCGATGTAGGTGAAATCGCGGCGCATCTGGCCATTGTTGAAGACGTTGATCGGGCGGCCGGCGAGAATCGCGTCGGTGAACAGGGCCATCGACATGTCGGGCCGGCCCCAGGGGCCATAGACGGTAAAAAAGCGCAGGCCGGTGGTCGGCAGGCTGAACAGGTGGCTATAGCTGTGCGCCATCAACTCGTTGGCGCGCTTGGTGGCGGCATACAAGCTGACCGGGTGGTCGATCGCATCGTGGGTCGAGAACGGCTGCTTGGCATTGGCGCCGTAGACGCTGGAACTGCTGGCGTAGACAAAATGCGGCGTCTGTTGCGCGCGGCAGCATTCGAGCATGTTGATGAAGGCTTCGAGATTGGCCTTGACGTAGGCGTGCGGATTGACCAGCGAATAGCGCACTCCAGCCTGGGCCGCCAGGTGCAGCACGCGCTCGAAGCGGTGCTTCGCGAACACCGCCTGCAGAACGCCCAGCTCGGCGAGGTCGAACCGGTGGAATTCAAAACCGGGCAGCGTGCCGAGATTTTTCAGGCGCCGCTCCTTCAGATTGACGTCGTAATAGTCGTTGACGCAATCGATGCCGACGACCTCATGCCCTGCCTTGAGCAGGCGGGCCGCGGTATTCATTCCAATAAAGCCGGCACAGCCGGTGACCAATATTTTCATTTGCTTCCGTTTTCCGGCATCAGCGCCGTCCATACCGCGCGCCAGGCTTGTTGCTCCGCGGGGGTTACCGCGTCCGCCGATTCGCCGCGCAACTGCTCGTCCCACCCCATCGGCACCGCGGCCAGGTCCACCAGGGCTTTGATGCCCTGCCCGGCCAGCCCGGCCAGCCCGGCGCCCAGGGCACCCTGCCGCCAGGATTCACGCGCGATGGAACGTGAAGTATAGAGCCTTCCGCCAAGCAGCTTCTTCAGGGTGCGGCGATCCTGCCGGTATCCGAGCAGAATGTCTTCCAGGCAGGCAAAGCGGCTGTGTTGATAGGCGCGCAGCAACAAGTCGAAGTCCTCGGCCTTTTTGTAGTCCGGCCGATAGCCAAACCGTGCAAACCAGTCGCGCCGCCCCATCCAGGTCGGATGCGGCAGCCCAAACCCGCGCCAGGGCGTGGCGCAGATCTGTTCATGGGTGCTGTGCAGGGGAAAACGCCCGCGCACTGTCCCGCCGTCATCGAAAATCAGTGCCGCAGCGCCGACCAGGTCACACTCCGGATGGTCCAGCAGGAATTTTACTTGCGCGGTAAGGCGTTCCGGATAGGCGATGTCGTCGCCGTCCATGCGGGCGATGAATTCGCCGCGCGCCAGGCCGATGGCCTGGTTGAGGCGGGCAGCCAGGCCCGCGTTGGGTCCCCCGCTGATCACGCGCACGCGTGGGTCCGTACAGGCATTGGCGATGGCGAGGGTAGCATCGCGCGAACCGTCGTCGATCAGCAGCAGTTCCCAATTGCGGTAGGTCTGCGCCAGGACCGAGCGCAGGGTGAGTTCCAGCGTACGCGCCGCGTTGTACACCGGCATGGCGATGCTCACCTGGGGCTGGGCGGCAGCGGTGGGCGGGGCGCCATCCTGAGTCGGCTCGGTCATGCGGCTGCTAGCTCTCGCGGTAGAACAAACGGCCGGACCAGCCGGCAGCCGTATAGGTGCGGCGGCCGACCAGACGCCAACTGAGTTCGAACAGGATACGTCGCGCAGCGCGGCGCCCGCGCGTCCTGCCCCATACCAGCACGCAGGGCGTTACCAGCAGCCAGCGCAACAGGCGCAGGCCGGGACCCGGAATATGGGCACGCGAGTGGCGCTCGAATTCGGGCCAGTCTATGTCACGGGGTCCGCTGGCGACCGCACCCACGCGTTGCAGGAGCGCGCGCAAGCGCTGCTCGTAAGTATGCTGCCGCGCGACCCGCGCGTGGCCGGCGCAGGCGATCGCATCGCGCCTGTCCGGGTCTTCGAGCAGCTGGCGCGCTTGCGCAGCCAGATCGGCATCGTCCTGAAACAGGACTGCCTCATTCCCCGGCACCAGGTAGTCCTGCAGGTGCGGCGCCGCTTCGGTGAGCAACATGCCGCCTGCCGCCGGCACTTCGAACACGCGCGCCTTGATTTGCGCCGGGCCGCCGGCGCTGCCTTCGCTGAAATTCAGGCTGACCATCGAGTCGCGCATGATCTGCGCAATGCGCTCGGCCGCCACCGCGCCGTTCGGCCAGCCGTGGCCGAAACATTCGACTACCACGCCGGCGGCGCCAAGGCGTGCGATGCGTTCGGCCCGGCTGCCATAGGCCGAACCGATGAAACTGACCGGGTAGCGGCAATCCCGCGCCGGCCTGGGTTCAGCCAGCCAGTCCGCGCTGGCGGCCCACTGCGTGAGAAACACGTTGCCAATACCGTCCGCCGCATACCAGGGCAAGGCGTCCGGAAAGGTGGTGGCGAACAAGTCGAAATCAGCGGCGATCAGGCGCGCGAATTCTCGGTATTTCCAGGAATCGTCGGTCGACCAGTTGACCACCTTGCAGCCGGCACGCCGCAACAGGGCCACGGTCTCCAGCCAGACTTCGGCCAGCAGAAGCACGGTGAATACGACGTCGGGCTGCAGTTCCTCGGTGCTTTTGAGCAGGGCGCGATTGAGCGCGGCAAAATCGGCATGGGCATCGCGCGCCAGCGAGTCGAAAAAGTGAACCTCGTGGCCGAGCGCGCGCAACGCAGGCAGGAAGTGAGTGTATTCCACCCCCTCGCCACGAGCTGGGTCACCATAGTTGTGACGGCCGAAGACGCAGAGTATTTTCATTCCCGCGCCCGCGTTGCCGGCCTAGGGTTTGGTGAACACATACATTCCACAGCCATATTCAAGCTGCGCGGCCTGCGCCTTATCTCCCTGGGGGTGAAAGCGTCCGCCGTCATCGACCAGCGCGAATTCACCACCTTCAAGACCGGCAAACAACGCCTGGAGAAGGTCAGGAGAAAACACCCGGTGCGCGTTGAAACAAACCCGATCGCGTCCCGTGGGCACGGAAACGTAGAGCTTGCCGCCGGGCGCCAGCACGCGAGTCAGTTCGCGCGCGGCCTTGGCGCTGCCCTCCGGATCCAGCGGATCGCCGTATCGTCCCAAGCCGATATGTTCGATCACATGCAAGCTCGATAGCGAAGCCACCGAGTTGTCGGCGAAGGGCAGGCGCTGGATGTCGCCGGCGACCGAAATCAGGTTGGGCAAGCGGGCGCGCAGCGGACGATAGTCGACAAAAACCGTCGGCACCTGGGCGCTCAACACGCTGATCATCATCACACTGGAGCCGACGTCGACGTGCAGTGCGGCTCCGGTCTGTTTCAACTGCCGCGCCAGCCAGGCCCCCTGGTAAAGGTAATGAGGGTCGAAAGGCGTGGATGGCACCCAATCGGTGAGGCAGGGATAGCTTTCCGAAAGTCTGGGTTGGTAAACCGGTGGTGCAGCGACGGAAAAACGTCGCCAGTGACTGAAATAGCGCGGCAAATAAAGGATGCCGATCAAGGGGCGCGGCACCAGGAAGGCGAGCACCCATCGCTTGATGAGCTGCTTCAAGCTCTCCTCCGCTGGGGCCGGAAGGCCGAGATCAAGCAATACAGCGACATCACGTTGCCGACCCCGGCTTTCCGCCGTGCGCACGCCGCGCCGAGCGGCTGCGCAAGGCGTTGAAAAAGCGATACAAGCCAATAATTTCGAGCATGCGGCGCGCTGCGCCACGCACTGCGTACACCAAACGCAAGCGCGCGGCGCCCAACAAATCCAGGCGGCCGTTGCGCATGAGGGCGCGAATCACTTCGTCAACCACCAGGCGGCGGTTGCGTGTGCTGATGCCGCCAAAGCGCACCTTGCTCACCAGGACCGGCGCGCGTATGGCGCCCAGCTCGGGGATGCCGCGCAGGAACAGGTCGTAGTCCATCGCCACCTTGAAGGAGGTGTCAAAGCGGCCATATTTCTCGAAATAGCGGCGATGCGTCAGCATGCTCGGATGGGGCAATACTTCGCTGCGCAAGAAGCGCGCGCGATTGTAATCGATGGCCACGCGGTGCAGGAGAACAGCACCATCCGCATCGTAAAGATCACAGTCGCCATAGATCACGTCCGGCCAGTTCCGCGCTCGCGCGCAATCAACCAGGCGGGTGAGCGCCTGCGCGTCGGCCAGCTCGTCGTCGGCATTGAGGAACATCAGGTAGTCGCCGCTGGCGCGGTCGATGCCCTTGTTGAAGGCATCGGAGATGCCCTGGTCGGACTCGCTGACCCAGTTGCTTAGCCGCGCCGCATGACGGCGGATGATTTCGACGGTGCCGTCGCTGGAGCCGCCGTCGATGACGATGTATTGGAGATCCGGGTAGTCCTGCGAGAGTACGCTCTTGATGGTCGATTCGATGAAACGCTCGCCGTTATAGACCACCGTGATGACGGTGATGCGAGGCTGGTCGGCCGCGCTCATACCTGCCCCCAGTAGGCCTTGCCGATCAGCCGGTCGCGCAGGTCGCGCAATTGCTGGCGCAAGCCCGACTGGCGCGGCATGCGCACCACCCGCCGGCCGAGCGTCTCGAT
>DATAZV010000444.1:0-14575 GCA_036271855.1 Burkholderiales bacterium | reverse complement strand
GCGGTGTCACCGGCTACGCCCTGCATACCGTGCCGGTGGCCCTGCATGCCTGGCTGGCGCACCCCGGGGACTATCGCGGCGCGGTGCTGGCCGCGATCGCCTGCGGCGGCGATACCGACACCGTGGCCGCCATCACCGGCGCGATTGCCGGCGCCGGCTGCGGTGTGGATGGCATTCCGCCGCAGTGGCTGGCGCGCCTGGCGGAGGCCCCGCGCGACGTCGCCTGGATGAAAACCGTCGCGCTGCGCCTGGCCGACGTGCGCGCCAGCTACATCAGCCAGGCCGGCGTGCCCGAGCCGCCAGTGGTCTACCGCAATCTCAAATTCCTGGTGGTGGTGCTGCTGCACGGCCTGCGCCGCCTGCTGCCGCCCTACTAAAAGCGCGATGACCATCCTCCAGCCCCTAGCGCAAATCCAGGTGCCGGCCTTCATCGACGTCGAGGCCTCCAGCCTGGGCACGCGCGGCTATCCGATCGAGGTCGGCCTGATCACCAGCGAAGGCAGCATGTACTGCTCGCTGATCAGCCCGCCGGCCGACTGGACCAAAAACGATGCCGTCGCCTGGGATGATGGTGCTGAACGGGTCCACGGCATCACCCGGCCGATTCTCGCCACCCACGGCAAGCCGCTCGAAGACGTGGCGCGCGAGCTCAACCGCATCGCCGCCGGCCTCACCCTGTTTTCCGACGCCTGGGGCAACGACTACCCCTGGCTGGCGCGCCTGTTCGACGCCGCCGACCTGCCGATGCGCTTCCAGCTCGACAGCCTGCGCAAGCTGCTGGACGACAACGAAGCCGGGCGCTGGGCCACGGTCAAGACCGAGGTGATCGCCGAACTCAAGCTCACGCGCCACCGCGCCAGCAGCGACGCCAAGATCCTGCAGCGCACGCTGATGCGCATCAAGGCGGGCTAGGCCGCCGCCGCGAGGCACCTGCCAGGCGCCGCCGCGAGGCACCTGCCAGGCGCCGCCGCGACGCACCCTCGGGGTCACTTCGTCACCTTGCGGCTGGATAATCCGCTGTATGGCGCCACACCCTATTGGAGCGGCGCTCGCATGGTGCTCTAATGCCATGCTGCGAAGCGCGGACCATCGCCGCACACCAACAACAGCGCCAGGAGACAAGATCCATGAGCATCAAGATCGAATGCGTGGTCGAGGCCAATAACCATCTCGGCGAAGGCCCGGTATGGGACGTCGAGGAAGGCCGGCTCTACTGGGTCGACGGCACCGGTCGCCGCGTCGGCAAGCCCTCGCTGTGGCGCCTGGAGCCGAAAAGCGGCAAGGTCGAGCACTGGAGCCTGGACCGCGACATCGGTGCGCTGGCACTGCGCAAAAACGGCGGCGCAGTCATGGCGCTGGACGACGGCTTCTACTTCTACGACTACGATAAACAGAAGCTCGACCTGATCACCCTGATCGACGCCGAAAACCCGCGCACTCGCCTGAACGACGGCAAGGTGGATCGCCGCGGCCGCTTTTTCGCCGGCGGCATGGACGACAAGGAAGAGCTGAAAAATTGCGCCATCTGGCGCCTCGACCCTGACCTCACGGTCACCAAGGTCGACGAAGGCATCATCTGCTCCAACGGTCCCTGCTGGAGCCCGGACGACAAGACCTTCTATTTCACCGACACCTTCCAGAAGGAATACTGGTCCTACGATTACGACATTGAGACGGGTCTGCTCTCCAACAAGCGCATTTTCGTCGACATGAAAAACGACCCCGGCGTCGCCGACGGCTCCACCGTGGACGCCGAAGGCTGCCTGTGGAATGCCTCGCTGATCAGCGGCGACCTGGTGCGCTACGCCCCAGACGGCAGCGTCGAGCGGCGCATCGGCATGCCGGTGCGCAACATCACCAGCGTGATGTTCGGTGGCGACAAGCTCGACGAGATCTACGTCACCTCGATGGCACGGGTCAAGCACCCGGCGGTGCACGAATTGTTCGCCAAGGAAGTCAAGCCGCAGTTCCTCGCCGGTGCCTTGTTCCGCATCACCGGGCTGGGCATCAAAGGGGTTCCTGAACCGCGCTTCGGCGGCTGAGGCCGCGTTGATTCCAAAAGAGAATAAGCGGTGTGGCAAATAATATTGGAACCGCCGCGCCGCCGCACTTAGTATCGGCCCCATGGAAAATTCGTTCAACTCGCGCCGCGCCGCCGGTGTCCGCCCCGAAGCGCTAACCCGCTTTTTGCGCGACCTCGGTCCGCGCTGGCAATCCAACATCCGCGACGCCAGCGATGCCACCAAGGCGGCCTACCTGCCGCATCTTGCCGCCGCGCCGAAGGAGGGCGTGGAGGTGACGCGCGACATCGCCTACGCCCCGCATCCCCGCTGCACGCTCGACGTCTACCGTTCGACAGGTGCGCAAAACGCCCCGGTGATGATGTTCGTCCACGGCGGCGCCTTCGTGCGCGGCGACAAGAACATCAACGCCGAGATGTACGGCAACGTGCTCACCTGGTTCGCCCGGCGCGGCTGCGTCGGCATCAACGTCGAATATCGCCAGCCGCCCGAGGCGGTCTACCCCGAAGGCGGGCGCGACATTGCAGCCGCCTGTGCCTGGGTGAAACAATCGATCGCCGGCTTCGGCGGTGACCCGCGGCGCGTCTGCCTGATCGGCCATTCCGCCGGCGGCACCCACGCCGCCACCTATGCCTTCGACCCGCGACTCGGCGATTTCGGCCGCGACATCGCTGCCCTGGTGCTGATGTCGGCGCGCCTGCGCGTCGACGCCGGCCCGGAGAATCCCAACGCCGCCGGCGTGCAGGCCTATTTCGGCACCGACGAATCGCAATACGAAGCGCGCTCGCCGGTAAGCCACGCCGCGGATTCGAAGTTGCCGATGTTCATCATCTGCGCGCAATACGAAAATCCGCTGCTCGATCTCTACAGCATGGAGCTGGCCCATCGCGTCGCCATGGCGCGCCGCGTGGCGCCGCGTTTCTTGAGCGTGGCCGACCACAACCACATGTCGCTGGTGGCGCATTTCAATACCGGCGAGGAATTCGTCGGCGAGGAAATACTCGACTTCTGCGCCACCGCTTTTGCCGCGCGCTGAAAGCGCGGCGGTCCGCCTACGGCGTCAGCCCGGCGGCCTTCACCACGCCGCCGTATTTGATGCTTTCTTCCTTCACATAGGCGATGTACTCGTCGCGGCCGCGCTGGTCCGGGTCCATTCCTAGCTCGCGCAGGGCCTTTTCCATCTCTGGCGTGCGCTGTACGGCGTTCGCGGCCGCATTGAGCTGGGTGATGATCGCCGGCGGCACCGCTGCCGGCGCGAACAGCCCGAACCAGGCACTCACTTCGAAGCCCGGCAGGCCGCTCTCCGCCAGCGTCGGCACCTCCGGCAGCAGTCCACTGCGCTTCGCGCTGGTCATGCCCAGCGGCCGCAGCTTGCCGCTGCGGATGTGCGGCAGCGAAGTGGTCAGCAGGTCGAACATCAGCGGCACCTGGTTGGCCAGCACATCGGCCAGCGCCGGCGCGCTGCCGCGGTAGGGTACGTGCAGCAGTTTCACATGCGCCGCCATCGCCAGCATCTCGCCCGCCAGGTGGTTCGAGGTGCCCGGCCCGGCCGAGGCATAGCCGATGCCGCCAGGGTTCGCCTTCGCCGCCGCGATCACATCGGCCACCGAGCGATAAGGGGAAGCGGGGTTGGCCACCAGCACAAACGGAATCGAAGCCAGCGGCGCCACTGGCGTGAAATCCTTCACCGGGTCATAGCCTACCTTGGCCATCGCCGGGTTGATCGCCTGCGAGCTCACCGTGCCCATCAGCAGCGTATAGCCGTCCGCCGTGGAGTCAGCCACCGCGCGCGCGCCGATTGCCGTGCCGGCGCCACCCTTGTTTTCCACCACCACCGTCTGGCCGAGTTTCACCGACAGCTTTTGCCCCGCCAGGCGCGCCAGGATGTCGGCCGAGCCGCCGGCGGGGTAGGGCACCACCAGGGTCACCGGGCGCGCCGGGTAGGTCTGCGCCAGACCCGCGTTCGCGACCAATGCCAGAAACAGGCCCAGCGCCGCATGGCGCAACGAGATCGAGTGCATGCTGGTAACTCCTTCAGGACTAATCGGCACAATGACAAAACAAGGGGGCGTCGGAGACAGTTCTATCATAGAATCCTGATGTCAGGAGCAGCGCGTGGGCATTCTCGCGGCGTCTACTCCATCCATTCAAGGCCCGCATCATGCAACCCTCCCTGCTCGAAGAAGTCGCCGCGGTTCCCAACCCCTATCCGGTGGTGAGCACGGTCGAATACCCGGAAGTCTGGCGCCTGTGCACCCAGGCGCGCGAGCTGGCCTGGGACCCGGTCACCGCCATCGATTACTCCGACCTGGCCCGCGCCGAGCTCTCCCCCGAAGTGCGCGCCGCCGGCGCCGAATGGTGGAGCCTGCGCGCCTGGATGGAACACGGCGCCACCCCCTACGGTGCCGAGCGCCTGCGCGACGCCATCTACCAGCACCAGCCCTTCGAGATCAAGCAGCACATCACCAACTTCATCGCCGAAGAGCTGCGCCACCACGAAGTCAGCTTTCGTATCGCCGATGGTCTCGGCGGCTACCAGCCGACGCCGCGCGCCGACTACTTCAAGGACATCATCCCCAAGTTCCACAACGAGGCGGATGAAAAGTCGATGAGCTTTTTCGCCGGCCTCTCCGTCAACACCCTGTTCGAGCAGCTCTCCGGCGAACTGCTGCAGGCGCGCTACGAAAACGCGCGCTATGCCTCGATCAAGGAAGCCTGCCGCCTGGTGCTGCGCGACGAAGCGCGCCATATCCAGTTCGGCCGCATCATCATGCGGCGCTTTTTCAATGAACTGCCGGCGGAAGAAAAGAAAAACATCGGCATCAAGGTGGCGAAAAAACTGCGCGGCAGCCTGCTCAACGGCGTCTACGCCGTGGTGAATCTGCCGCCCGACGAGCGCGCCCGCTCGGCGAAAAACCGTGAGCTGGCTTCCAGCCACGGCCTGGGCGCCACCCATCCGGACGAAGAAATGGACATCATCCGCAAGGGCGTGAACAAGATCCGCGAAGACGTCGGCCAGTACGGCGTCGAAATCCCGGTGATCCCGGAACTCGACAACGTGCACTGAATTTGGGCTGGGGGGTGGGGCCGGGCCACGAGTGGCGGGCCATGGTCGGCCCCGCATCCCACCCCCGTTCGCCCTGAGCCTGTCGAAGGGTGCGTGCCATGCCCAAGCGCCGAACTCGGTTCGGCTAGTCGTTGACCTTGCCGCGCAACGCCTTGGTCTTCCCCCGCAACACCTTGCTGTCCACGCGTTTTCTTTTAGCGCTTTTGGAGGGCTTGGTCGCATAGCGCTTGCGCGGCGCCTTCGCCGTGCCTTGCAACAACTCCTGCAGGCGCGACAGCGCCTCGGCGCGATTCATCTCCTGGCTGCGGTGCTCCTGCGACTTGATCACCAGCACGCCGTCGCTGGTGATGCGCGAATCGTTCAGCGCCAGCAGGCGCTGCTTGTGCGCAGGCGCAAGCGAAGAGGCGAGAATGTCGTAGCGCAGGTGAATCGCGCTCGCCACCTTGTTGACGTTCTGCCCGCCCGCCCCCTGCGAGCGCACCGCGGTGAGCTCGATTTCGTGATCGGGTATGAAAAAGGGACGTGGGGGCAGGGCCATGCGGTGCGGCTAGTCGCGCGCGCCCGCGCCGGCCGCCCCCGCGATCGCGGGTGGCCGGCGAAACGGCCACACCAGCTGGTCGCGAAAGCGCGCCGGCATCTCGTCCTTGATGCCGATGTCCACCGGCGGGCGACGGTTTTCGTTGAAATAGGTGCCGAAGATCCAGTCCCACACCATCAGGTTCTCGCCGAAGTTCTTGTCGCCTTCGCGCAAATCCTTGCTGTGGTGCCAGCGGTGCAGCTCCGGCGTGTTGAACACCCACGACAAATAGCCGAACCGCATTTCCACATTGCAATGGGTCAGCATGCCGATGTAGGCGGTAATCGCCGAGAGCCAGGTCACCACTTCCAGCGGCGCGCCGAGCAAGACCAGGATGGCGATGGCCGGCACGATGCTCTTGATCGAATCGACAAAGTGAAAGCGCCCGGTGTTCACCACCCAGAGTTTTTTCACGCTGTGATGCACCGCGTGAAAGCGCCACAGCGGCTTCCACTTGTGCGCGATGTGGTGGCCCCAGTAAAGGCCGAATTCCGCCGCCGTCAGCGCCAGCATCACCTGCGCCCACAGCGGCCAGTGGCGCGGCCAGATGCCGTTGCCCGGCGCCGCCAGCGGGGTGATCAGCGCGGCCAGGCCCACCGCCGAACTGAAGACGATCAGCGTCTGCACCGCGCCCTTGCTCACCAGGGTGTGCAAAATGTCGGCACCCAGTTGCCCGTCCGCGCGGGTCCACGCCACTTCATGCGGCATCCAGCGCTCCAGCAGCAGCAGGATCACCGCCAGGGAGAAGTAGGTGATGTTGAAGCCGATCACCGGCGCGCCGAGCGCAAAGCCGATCGCGGTGGCGATCAGGCACAACAGCAGCAGGCCGGGCCAGGCGGTCCAGGAAACGATATTGCGTAGCGTGGCTTTCATGCACTCATTGCCGGGCCTAAGCCCAAATACCAAGAGGGAAAATTATACCGGAGCCGGTTGCACTACCCTCGGCGCGATCAATGACCCACATCCATGCCGGCGCCGCCATGCGCCTCGGCCGCTGCCTTGCGCGCCCCGCCGATGGCGATCTTCGGCACCAGCGTGGTCAGTGCCACCAGGCAGGCCGAGATTGCCAGCAGCGCCAGAAAGGTCAGGTGCAGCGAGTGCTGCAAAGCCTGGCCGGCGGCGCTCATGGCACCGGCCGCTCCCTCCGGCGCCGTCAACAGCGCCTTCAGTTCGTCGGCGCTGACGCGTTGCGCGCCTTCGGCATGGGCCAGGCCGTAGTTCAGCACCGCGCCGAACAGCGCCGCGCCCAGTGTGCTGCCGAGGTTGCGTGAAAACAGGTTCGAGGCTGTCGCGCTGCCGCGCTCGGCAGGCTCGACGATGGCCTGGATCATCAGCAGCGCGCTGTTGGCGAACAGGCCCATGCCCAGGCCCATGACCAGCGAGCCGGCGGCGGCGAACGCCGGCGAGCTGTCCGGCTGCAAAAACACGAAAACGCCGGCGCCCAGCACATGCCCCAGCCCGCCGGCAATCAGGATCGGACGCGGCCCGACCTTGCGCAGCAGGCGCACCGCCACGGTGGCGCCCACCGGCCAGCCGAACATCACCATGGTCAGCGCCAGGCCGGCGGCGATCGGTGAGCGGTGCAGCACGCCCTGCACATACATCGGCAAGAACGAAGTGATGCCCATCAGCGCCATGCCGGAGAGCACCGCCGCGCTGTTGGCCACGGCGATCGGCCGCCGGCCCCACAGCGCGAAGGAAATCATCGGCTCCGGCGCGCGCCGCTCCTGCAAAACGAACAGCAGCGCGAATACGCCGGCCACCAGCAGCGCAGCCGCCACCAGCGCCGCCGGCATGCCGCTGATGTCGGTCAGCGCGATCATCAAGGCGGACACCGAGACGGTGAACAGCGCTGCCCCGGCGATATCGATTTTCGGGCGCCGGGCCGAGGCGTCTTCCTGCAGGTGGAAATAAAAGCCCGCGGCGGCGGCCAGGCCGACCGGAATGTTGATCCAGAAAATCCACGACCACGAAAGCTCGCGAATGATCAGTCCGCCCAGCATCGGCCCGATCACCGCCGAAATCGCCCACACGCTGGCGAGATAGCCCTGCACCTTGCCGCGCTCGTGCACCGGGTAGAGGTCGGCGACGATGGTCAGGTTGGCCGGCTGGATCGCCCCCGCGCCCACGCCCTGCATCAGGCGGAACACGATCATCGCCGGCATCGACCAGGCGAAGCCGGCGAGGATGGAGCCGAGCAGGAATACGGCGATGCCGGCCAGGGCGATCGGCTTGCGGCCGTAGAGGTCCGCCAGCTTGCCGAAGATCACCGTCATCGCCGTCTGCGCCAGCAGGTAGGAGGAGAACACCCAGCTGTAGAGATTCAGGCCGCCCAGGTGGGCGACGATCTGCGGCATGGCGGTGGCGACGATGGTCGCCTCGAACGCGGTCATCGCCATCGAGGCCATCACCGAGGCGATCACCAGGGGGCGGTTGGATTTGTCGTTCGCGGGCATGGCAGGCTGCTTCGATTGCGGTGTTGCGCGGGGCTCGGGCGCGCCTGTGGCGGCGCCGGCCCGCAGTCTACCGGGCCGGCAGCACGGCGTCTGTGAAAATCGACATTAAACTTTGTTTGGGTGCTTATGCGGCAATTCACCCCCGAATCCCGCGCCTGCGACAGGGTTTATCAGTCGCGGGATCAGGCAATCCCGGCCGGCCTGAAACCACCCCTCGGGGAAATCAGAGGGAAATGAGCCGCAAGCGAAGCGGCGGCTGGGCCGGCTCGCCCGCAGAGTAAAATACGTCTTTGACTCAACATAAGCCCATCTCATGAAACTCGCTGACATGTACAAGAGCAAGGGCTCGAAAATCAACGGCAACATCAAGCCTCACGGCGCCCTCGGCAAGCCCGGCGCCGAGCCCGCGCCCCTGGACCGCCGCGAACAGCGCAAGCTGGATCAGGAAAAAGGCCTGGTGGCTTTTGCCTGCAAGCTCAACGGCGACTTGATCAAGCGCCTGCACGCCGCCGCCGAAGAGCGCGCCTTGCCGCTGAATGATCTGGTGGGTGAAGTGATCGCTGCGGGCCTTGAAGCCGGCGCCGCGGCATCGAAGCCGGCGCCCGCCGCAGCTCCGGCGAAAGCGCCCAAGGCTGCCAAAGCGCCCAAGGGCGCCTAGGGCCGCGCGCGCAGAAGCGCCTGGCAGGCTGCGTACGCGGCCGCACCCCTAGTTGCTCTTGGAGACCTTCATCGCAGGCTCCATTTGCCGGCCAAATTCATGGGCGCGCTTGCGCTTTTTTTCATTGACCACCGGTGCCTGATTGCCCAAATTGGCGAAATAGTGGACATACCAGTTCCCGGGGTCGTTGGTGAGCCAGGCCGTGCAATTGGGGCAGGGCGTCAGGTCGATGTAGATGTGGAAATGACCTCCGTGGTTCCAGAATGGCAGGCCCTGTGCGGTAGCAACGCGGATCGCGCTTTGCTCCGCGTGTTCTCCCTGCGCCGAACTGGAAAAAGGACGTCCCGGCGCGACGTTGTTGTGAATCAGGTTGAAGTCCGGATCCAGCCCCTGAAATAATCGGGACGTGCCATAGAGGGCGGAAAATTGCTGGCCGTTCGCCAGGTTGACCGGGTCGTACTGTGCGTTGGCAGCGACGGCTACCGCTGCGTTGCATGCATGGTAGCCCAGGCCGATGCCCACTTGACCGAGATACTGGGTGAAATGCATAAACGAAGCCATGCACAAATTCCGGCCTATCTCCGCCTCGACGTTGGCGGGGACCGCGAAAAGGTTGACCTGCTGCAGGGCGATGATGGCCATCGGGGCACTCCTTTCTTGTGATTGTTCTGCGCCGTGTTTGCCTTCTGTTTCGAGGCGTCATACCTGCGCGGCGGCCGGTCCTGCCGACAGTACAGAAAGGATATCACGCCCATTTCTGGCGTGTGCCCGGTTGGGGGCTAGGCCCGCGGGGCGAAGCGGGCCTGTGACTTCGCGCGCGCCTTGGCGGCTTCCGCCACCCGGTTTTTCGGCGCGGCGTTGGTGATCAGCGAAGCAATCAGGGTGCTCGCTGCCGCCGCGACCTCTTCAATCGCCTGGTTGAACGCAGCTTCGTTCGCCTGTGAAGGGTGAGTGAAGCCGGAAAGTTTGCGTACGAATTGCAGCGACGCGTCGCGGATCTCGTTTTCCGTGGCGGGCGGCTCGAAGTTGAACAAGGTCTTGATATTTCTGCACATATGGCCTCCGGTACCAAGGTGTAATTCAACCACACTTGGTTGATGGAACCGGGTATCTTTGGAACATGACTTGCGCCGCGGGCTCGCGCATCGAGACCTGGCTGGTGCTCTTTATTTCCGCCGGCAGATATTGGGTGACGCCGCCGCAACCCCGTCAAATACAGGTGTGGCCGAGCGCTGCGAGGCTGCACCACAACTGTGGTGATGGCGGCACGCAATTTTCTGAAAAAAACTCAGGTCCCCCAAGGGGGCTTCTTTCAGGGCGTTTTCTCAGGTTCGGCTTCGACCACGGCGGAAGAAATCCGCGAAAACACCGTTAATTACCGTAGTTAACACGCTTGTGTTTACGCGGGCGTTCAGGAAAACATGCGCGGCTGCCCGGTGGATTCGATCACCGACATCCAGAGGTCGCCGGAAGTGTCGACCTGCTTGCCGCCGCGCGTCGCCAGGGGCATCGGCACGTGGACAAAACGGCCGTGCCAGCAGCCGATCAGCATTTCGGTGTTGCCGGCCATCGCCGCGTGCACCGCGTTGCGCGCCAGGTGCCAGCAGAACACGGCATCGGCCGGGGTGGCCGGCACGCTGCGGATGGCGTAACTGGGGTCGATGTATTTAAGCGTGATTTCGCGGCCCGCTTCCGCAAAGTAGCGGTTGATGGTATCGCGGGTGAAGGTGCCGATGTCCTTCAGCTTGACGTTACCGCTTTTGTCTTTCGCGCCGGCACTGGCGGGGTCGACGATCAGTTCCTGGCCGGCGCCTTCGGCCACCACGATCAGCGCGCTGCCGGCGCGGTCCAGCACTTTTTCGAGATAGCGAAAGATGCCCTGCTTGCCTTCCAGCACCATCGGTACTTCCGGCACCAGCACCAGGTCGACGTCGGCGGAGGCCAGCGCGGCGTGGCAGGCGAGCACGCCGGAGTGGCGGCCCATCACCTTCACCAGGCCGATGCCGTTGTGCGCGCCGCGCGCTTCCACATGCGCCCCGCGCAGTACTTCGACGGCGGCAGAGTAGGCCGACTCGAAGCCGAAGCTGCGGTCGATGAAGTGCAGATCGTTGTCGATGGTCTTCGGGATGCCGATGACGGCAATGCGCTCGCCGCGTTTGGCGATTTCCTTGGTCAGGGTCATCGCCCCGAGCGTGCTGCCGTCGCCGCCGATGACGAACAGGATGTCGATGCCCATCGCCTGCAGGTTGTCCACTACCTCGGACGGGTCCTGGGCGCCGCGCGAGGAACCGAGAATGGTGCCGCCGTCGTTGTTGATGAAGGCGACCGACTCCGGGGTAAGCGGGATCGGCGCGTGGCCGTAGCGCGAGATCAGGCCCTGGTAGCCGTAGCGGAAGCCGACGATGTGCTTCACGCCGTAGGCCTGCGACAGTTCCATCACGATGCCGCGCACCACGTTGTTCAGGCCCGGGCACAGGCCGCCGGAGGTGACGATGCCGCAGCGCACGGTGCGCGGGTCGAAGAATATCTTGTTGCGCGGGCCGGCCAGTTCCAGCGCCGGCACCTCGGCCAGGTTGCCGTTGTAGCCTTTAAGCGACGACAGGTTGTCGCTGATCAGCACCTTGTCGGCGGTGCCGACAAAATGCAGCGCGGTTTCACCCAGGTGGGTGGCCACCGGCGAAGGCAGCAGGCAGGGCCCGAGGTCCTGGATGGCGACATCGGCCGCGGAGAGCGCCCCCGGCAGGTCGGGAACGGTGGGAACGGCCGGGCGGGACTCCATGTTGCCTCCTTGGTCGCGGGCGCTCTAGGGCGGCGCTGCCAGAAACATGGCGCAAGAAGCGTTCCAGGTCCGGTGCCGGTGGAGCGGCCCGACTCAGGTGGCGGCCGTGTCGGCGGCGGCCGGCTCGCGCCTGACCCAGCGTTTGATCTTCAGGCGCAGGGCTTCGACGGTGTAAGGTTTGGAGAGATAGTCGTCCATGCCGGCGGCCATGCATTTTTCCAGGTCGCCGGAAGAGGCGCTGGCGGTCAGGGCGATCACCGGCAGCGGCGGCGCGCCGCTGGCCTGCTCGCGGGCGCGCAGGCGCAGGGTGGCCTCGTAGCCGTCCATCTCCGGCATCATGCAATCCATCAGCACCAGGTCGTAGGCGTCGCGTTCCAGGGCGTCCAGGGCTTCGCGGCCGTTGGCCACGGAGCGGAAGGCATAGCCCAGCTTGCGCAGCAGGGCCTCGGCGAATTTGCGGTTGATGTCGTTGTCTTCGACCACCAGTACCAGGATGCCGGAGGCGCTTTCGCCGGGCGGCACGAGGCGCACGGCGGGTGCGGTTGCCGCGGCGGGCGGGGCGGGCGCGACGGGCGCGGCAAGGGCCACGCCCAGTTCGACCTCGAACCAGAATTCCGCGCCGCGGCCGGGCTGGGTATCGACGCCGATGGCGCCGCCCATCAGCTCGATCAGGCGCTTGCAGATCGCCAGCCCCAGGCCGGTGCCGCCGTATTTGCGGGTGATCGAGCCGTCGCCCTGGGTGAAGGGGCGGAACAGGCGCTCCACGGTTTCGGGTTCGATGCCGATGCCGGTGTCCTTGACCGCGAAACGCAGGCGCGCGTGCTCTTCACCGGCGGCCGCGCCGGTCGGCGCGATACGCAGGGAGACGGTGCCGTCGCGGGTGAACTTGATGCCGTTGGAGACCAGGTTGGAGAGCACCTGGCGCAGGCGGATGGCGTCGCCGACCAGCATGGCGGGCACGGTGTCGGCCACGGCCACCTCGATGCGCACCTTGTTCTTCTGCGCGTTCTCCGCGTAAAGGGCGGCAACTTCGCGGGCCAGGGCACGCGGATCGAAGGGCGCGGCTTCCAGCTCCATCCGGCCGGCCTCGATCTTGGAGAAGTCGAGCACGTCGTTGATGGTCGCCAGCAGCATCTCGCCGGACTGCTGCACCGTCTGCGCATACTCGCGCTGCTGCGGGTCGAGCTCGGTCGACAGCAGCAGTTCGGACATGCCCATGACGCCATTCATCGGCGTGCGGATCTCGTGGCTCATGATCGCCAGGAACTCCGACTTCGCCAGGTTGGCGGCCTCGGCGCGCTGCATCAGTGCACGGGTGAACTGCAGGTCTTCCTCGTGGCGCTTGAGCAGGCGCCGCGACAGCCAGGCGGCGATCACCACCACCACGGCGGTGATCAGGCTCAAGGTGGCGATGAACAGCGCGGTGCGCCGCCACTGCGCGAGGAAAATGTCCTCCGGCACCGTCAGGCCGACGGCCAGGGGATATTTCTCGACCCGGCGCGCCGCGGTCAGGCGCGGGGTGGTGCTGCCTTCCTGCGAATCGCGCGGCGTCGCCAGCAGGGCGACGCCATGCGTCACGCCGCTGCCCAGCACGTAGCGCATGCCGCCGGTATTGGATGCCTTGCCGAGCAGATCGTCGCGCTGCGGCGAGCGCGCCAGGCGGATCAGGTCGCTGCGCGTCAGGTTGATGGTGGCGGTGCTGCCCAGGTTGATGCGGTCGTAGAAGGAGCCGAGGAAGCTGCAGGGAATGCCGACCACGGCGATGCCGATGAACTGGCCGTTGGCGCCGTTGAGCTTGCGGCTTAAGTAGAAGGTCCAGGTGCCGCTGCCGCGGCTTTTCACCGGCGCGCTGATGTACAGCTCGGGGCCGTTGCCCTTGGCATGCACCTGGAAGAAGTCGCGGTCGGCGAAATTGAGCGGCGGCGGCGGGTAGGCGCGGGCGAAGTTGATCAGGTCGCCGTTGGCGGCGACGATCGAGGCCGACTCCACCTGCGGCGAGCCGCTGGCCTTGTCGCGCAGCATCTTGTGCACCTCGGGCGTCGACATCACCGCGCGCAGGGTGGCGTCGTCGGCAATCCCGGCCGAATTGACATGCTCGACCAGGCCGGTAAGGATCAGGTCGGCCGAGGTGATGGTCTGCTCGGCATGCTGGGCCAGGATCAGCGACAGGTTCTCCACATGCTGGCTCCACTCCTCGATCGCCTGGCGACGCAGCACCAGCACCGAGGTGAGGCAGGCGATCGCAATGGCCACCAGCAAGGCGCCGCCGAACACCAGCGGCATGCGGCTGGTGGTCACGGTCTTCAGTCGAAGGGGGCTCATCGGCGGCACGTTCTGGCGCCCGGTGGAGGGGCGGCTTTTGATTTCTGGCGCACCAATGATAAAGGAAAGACGAAAACACGCCTTTCCTTACGGGAAACCCGCCAATCGCCGGGTTGCCGGCCTCTATCCGGCGACCGGGTGCCCGAGGCGGCGGTAGATCTCCACGTACTGCCCGGCGGGGGCCTGCCAATCGAACCGGGCACGCATGCCATTGGCTTGCAACTGGCGCCACAGGAGGGGCTGGCGCCAGGCGGCCAGCGCGCGGCTCATCGCCTCGGCCAGCGCCAGCGCGGTGGCGGCGCTGAAGACAAAGCCGTTCGCCTTGCCCGCTTGCGCGCTGCCTGGGGGCAGGTCAATCACCGTGTCGGCCAGGCCGCCGGTGGCGCGCACCACCGGCGGGGTGCCGTAGGCCAGGCTGTACATCTGGTTCAGGCCGCAGGGCTCGAAGCGCGAAGGCATCAGGAAGCAATCCGCGCCGGCTTCGACCAGGTGGGCCAGGCCCTCGTCGAAGCCGATGGTCACGGCGACCCGCCGCGGATGCCGGCGGGCCAGGTCGGCGAAGGCGGCCTCCAGGGCCTTTTCGCCGCTGCCCAGCATGGCCAGTTGCACGGGCATGTCGAGAAGTTCGGCCTCCGACTGCATCAGCAGGTCCAGGCCCTTCTGGTAAGTGAGGCGGCTGACCACGCCGAACAGCA
>DATAZV010000443.1:0-3143 GCA_036271855.1 Burkholderiales bacterium | reverse complement strand
TATCCAGCACCACGTCGTGCGGCTGGATCAGCGGGCGCGGCAGGTCGTACTCCGTATAGATCACCTTGGTTGCCGCGCCGCTGGGGCGGGCGAAGGGCTTGACCTCGTAAGTCCAGTTGTCGCGGTCGTGCAGATTGATGTTGGCGAGGAAGGTGCCCATCTCCTTGTAGATCTCGATGCGCTCTTCGCCGCGCTCTTCCATCACGCGCTCGCCCTTGCGCACCTGCGGGGCGCCCGGCATGCTCTGGTTGACGTAGCCCTGCATGCGCGGCAGCACGATGGAGATGAACTGCTCCGCGCTGTATTTGGAGTGGATCACCCGCTGCAGGGTGTGGCAGGTGACGCACACCAGCAGGCTGCGCTTGTTCGCCGCCGTGCCCGGCACGGCGGCGATGATTTCCGCGTTGGTCATCTGCGAGACCACGTCGTCGGCTTTTTTCAGGTGCAGGTTCAGCGAGGCAGTCTTGCCCACCGCCACCGTGGTCGGCTTTTCCAGGTCGTAGCCGACGGCGCGGATCGCAATCGCATAATCCCCCGCCGCCAGCCGGCCGCGCGGAAACTGGTAATGGCCCTTGGCGTCGGTGACCACGGAAACGCTGATGGTCGAATCGGCGCGCTTGGCGCTCACCACCACGCCTTCCATCTTGCCTTCCGCGTCCGAACTGATGTCGCCCTGCAAGGCGGCCGGCTCGGCGGCGAACGCCAGGGCGGGCGCCAGCAGCAGGCCAAGCAGCATGCGCCGCGCTGTCGAAGGGAGAAGGTGAGCTAGCGTCATTTTGTTTGTCCCGTATTGTTTTCGGGTGCCCCGTTGGCGCGGGCGCCACGAAGACCTCGGTTCAGGAAATACTTGCCGGCCTCCCAGGGGGAGGCGCCAACATCATACTGCGGACGACTACAACTGTTGTGACGTCAGGCGCTATAGGCGCCATAACCTGAGACCCGAGAAAACCCTAGGTTTTTTGTAAAAACAGCGACCTGGTTTTCGGCCACCCTGAGAAAACCTGAGATTTTTTTGAAAAATTGGCCGGCTACGGGTTCGCGGATGTTGTAACCCGAATCAACATGCGCCTGCGGATTTCGCAAACCCGCCAACACAACTGTAGTACCCCTGCGCGACTTCAACCGCCGCACCTGGCCCGCAAAATTTCCTCACGAATGTTCGTTTCGGGTCGAATAGACGCCTACCTTCGATGTCATTCTGAGCAACGCGCGCCCCGAAGGAAGTGGCCTTGGGCCAAAGAATCTGCTTTACCGTGCTCTACCCAAGTCCAAAAGCAGATCCTCCCCTTGCAGGGGCTTCCTCCGGTCGTCGCCTTTTGCTCAGGATGACAGCACTGCGAATCTACCTGACCCAAAGATACGCCGCTTTTGCACTGGTGTGTAGTGGGGGTCGGTAACGCCCTCCACCCGCTTCGATGGACCGCGACCTCACCCCATTTATTTCTCCTGTAACCGGCTCAGGCTGAGGGTTGAATGTTAGTCTGGGTATTGGTCCGCCGCACTGATCTCGGAAAAAGCTTCCACCCCCCTGAAAGGGCAAGCGAAATGCCATTCACGATCCTCATGTGCGGCCACGGCAGCTGGTCACCTTCAGACGATTTCGTCAGGCTGCCCAAGGGTGTCTCGATGGACTTCATGGTGCACCACGCCAAACTGATGCCGACCGACGACACCATGGACGTTTGCGACGGCAGCTATCCGAGGCCGCCTTCCTGGACAGTCGAACCCTTCCAGGCCTGCCCGAACATGACCTGGACATGCTACGACATGGCCGAGAAAAGCGAGTCGACGCGGCGTTTTCAGCAAAACCAGAAGGATCAGCCGGGCGCCATCCGCTTCGCGAACAGCTATCGAACCCTGGTCGACATGCGCACGCTGAGCATCAAGCTAAGCGCCTACCTCGCCCACATGGACAACGAATTCCGCGTCGACGCGGACAAATACGGCGGCATCAGGCTGGTGTGGAACTGCTGCACCTCAGTCAACCTCAGGCCGTCGGCCGCCGGCGGTAGAAGCGGCTTCAACGCCGCCCAATATCTGGACCAGTACACCCACATGGACATGACGAAAGACAATCCCACCCCGGTGAATTTCACGCGGCGGGACGGGCACGGGTGATGCGGATGGGGCGGCCGGGTGACGTGAGCCTCATCCTTGGCCAACCGCAAAATCTATTCGGGCCTGGAACCTTCTATTTCAATTCGGTTCGTCAGCGAGAGCGCATTACGGCGCCAGCAACTCCGCCTTCAACTCCACCCCATGCTCCCGGTAATACCGCGCCGCGCCCGGGTGAAACGGCATGAAGGTATTGGCCGCCGCGTTCTTCGACACCGTGGCCGCCGCCGGCCCGTAGGCGCGCGCGACTTCGTCCGGATGGTCGAGCAGCGCCTTGGTGATGGCGTAGACCGACTCCGCGCTGACGTCCTTATGCACCAGCACGAAATTCCACACGGCGAAGGTGGCGATGTCCGCGCCCTGGCCGCGATAGGTGTTGGCGGGCACGGTGTAGGGCGCGAAGTAGCGATAGCGCTCGCGAAACGCCTGCGACTGCGCCGGCGTGGGCCCGAACACCACCGCGTTCGCCGACTCCGCCGCCACCTTGAACGCGGCGATGGGAATGCCGGCGCCGAACCACACCGCATCAATCTCCCGCGCCAGCATCTGCCGCACATTCTCGGCCGGCGACCCCGTCACCACGATGGGCTTGATGCCCGCAATCTCCGCCAGCCCGCGAAAAAACACCTCCCCCGGCCCACCCGCCGGCCCCACCCCCACGCGCCGCCCATCCAGCTTCGCCACCGCATCCAGCCCCGAAGCCCGCAACGCAATGCCGTGAAACGGCGTCTCATACATAGGCACCACCGCCCGCATGTTCGTCATCGGCGTGCCGCTGAACTGCGCCGTGCCCGTCCATGCCTGGTAAGCCGGCCCCATGTTCACCAGCGCCAGCGGCACCGCCGCATCGTTCAACAACTTCACATTCTCGTTGCTGCCATCGGTGACCTTGAAGGTGAGGTCGATGGGCGCGTGGGCGGCGATCACCCGGCCGACGGCGGGACCGTAGTCCTGGAAGGCGCCGCCGGCGGCGGCAGTGGCTAGGGTGAGGGATAGTCTTGGGGGTGGGGTGGTGCAGGCGGTGAGGG
>DATAZV010000442.1:0-5415 GCA_036271855.1 Burkholderiales bacterium | reverse complement strand
TCCATGCGCAGATGGGTACCGGCGCCGGTCGGCGTGAGGGTATAGGTGACCACGCTCTTCAGGCCATTGGCCGGGTCGTCGAAGTTCCAGGTGTAGGCGAGCTTTTTAGTTGGCTCGACGGTGAGAACTTCGCAGTCCAGCACGCCGCCCCATTCGCCGCGCAGGCTGAAACGGTGGCCCACCACCGGCTGGAAATCGTTTTTCATCAGCCACTCCTCGATCAGGTGGCCTTGGGTCAACGCGCGCCAGACCTTCTGCGGCGCATGCGCGAAGTCGCGTTCGATGATGACGCTTTGGGTTGCGGTGGTCGTGCTCATTAGTCCATCCTGTTCAAGAGATCGTCGAGGCGCTCGAAGCGGTCGTGCCAGAAGGCGCGGTACCGGGTCATCCAGTCGACCAGGGGTTTCAGGCTCTTTGCGTCGGCCCGGTAATGCACCACCCGCCCCTGCGGCCGGTCACGCACCAGGCCGGCCTCCTTCAGCACGGCCAGGTGCTTGGAGACCATCGGCTGCGACACGCCAGCCTCGTCCGTAAGGGCGCGCACCGTCAGCTCGCCGTCGCGCATCAGACGCTCGAACATGGCGCGCCGGGTGGGATCGGAAAGCGCGCGGAATAGGGCGTCGCGGTTGGCGGGTTTGCTGGGGGAAGCGGCAGGCATGAACAAATCATAACCAAATGGTTATTGATGTGTCAAGCGCCGGCGCCAGTCGTGGGCGGATTGCATTTATTTAATAACTGCGTATCATCCATCCTCTAATCAGAAGCGAATTGTCCGCCATGCCGGCCAGCCTCAGCACCAATACCATCGATCACGCCACCCTTTCGGACCTGGTGCAATCGGGGTCCGTCACGGCCGCGGAAGTGGTCGGCCGCGCCGGCGGCTGGTGCGTGGTGGTTCGCCATGGCCGCGCGCGGCGCATGCTGGCCTCGCAGCGCAGCCACGGCGCCCGCACCTTTCGCCGGCTCGAAACCCTGGTGGCCTATTTGAAAAATATCGGTATCGACCGTTTTGAGGTGGATGCCGCGAATTATGGCGGCGAGGCAAAGTCTGGTCCCGGGCGGACCGATGTTTCGAAGCGCATGAAGCAAGCGCATGAGGCTGCGAGCTACGATCGGTGGTTTCGCGCCGAAGTCGAGCGCGCCATCGCCGAGGCCGATGACCCGACCGCGGTCTGGGTTTCGCACGACGAGGTCAAAGCCCGCTTCGCCAAGCGTCGCGCTGAATTGCTCAAGCGCGTCGGCAAAGGAAAACCGGTTTGATCCGCTGGTGGCCTGTTGCCATCGCCCAGCGTGAAGAGCAAATCAACTACATCTCCGCCGACAATCCCGTCGCTGCCGCTCGCCGGGACGACCTGATCGATCCGCAGGTCGAGCAATTGCTTCAACAGCCGAGGCTGGGAAGGCCAGGGCGCGTTAAAGGTACGCGCGAACTGGTAATCAGCAAGACGCCTTTCATCGTCGTCTACCGCATACGTGGGCGCGATATCGAGGTGCTGCATTTGCTTCACGGCGCCCAGCAATGGCCGCCGGAGAAGTGACGCGGCCGCCTTCGGCGAATCATCCCGGCTAAATCTTGAACGCCTCCATCGTCTCCGGCGCGAAGCATTCTTCCGGCGTCAGCCGGCGCTTCGACAGCCCCTGCTCGTGGTGATAGCGCAGGAAGGTGTCGATGACGTGGCGATTCGGGCCGAAGCCGTAGGGCCACCAATCGTGGCCGAGGTCGCGGCGCGCGGCTTCCACATGCGCGTTGAGCCAGGGCAGCATGGTCTTGAAGGCGGCGGTGATGCCCATGTCTTCATAGGTGCGGCGCTGTGATTCGGCGAAGGCCTTGTAGAGCGAACGGGCGATCCACGGATTCTTCTCATACACCTCGCGGCGGATGGCGATGGTGTGCATGATCGGGAAGATCTTGGTCTTGCGGTAGTAGGCCAGCTCGACTTCCTGGTAGTTCTCGAACAGGCGGCTGACGGTGCCGGGGCGCGAGAGATAAGTGGAGGGGCTGCGCGCGGTGTGCATGGCGTCGAGTTCGCCGTCGGCCAGCATGTGCGACAAGATTTTGCCGGGGGCAATCGGCTTGATCTTGATGTTGGGCGGCAGGTCGAGCTTGATCTTCTCGTCGCGGTTCGGCTCTTCCTCGCCGCCGGTGTGGTACTCGACGCTATCCACCGGCACGCCGTATTCGTCCTGCAAAATGCCGCGTATCCACACCGGGGCGGTCATCTGGTATTCGGGGGTGGCGATCTTTTTGCCGATCAGGTCTTTCGGTTCCTTGATGCCGCTTTTGTTCGACACGAAGATGCTGGAGTGGCGGAAGAAACGCGAGGGGAAGATCGGGATGGCGATGAAAGGCTGCGGGTCCTTCATCAATGACACGCAGTAGGAGGAGAAGGAGAGTTCGGCCAGGTCGAACTCCTTGTAGCGCAGCATGCGAAAGAAGGTTTCTTCCACCGGCAGGTCAAGGTAGTTCAGCGCAATGCCGTCGGGCTGCACGCTGCCGTCGGCCAGGCCACGGGTGCGGTCGTAGTTCCAGCAGGCCAGCGTGAGGGGAAGCTTGTTTGCCATGTGAAATCTCTTTGAGTGATCAGACCGTGACCGGATCGGTATCCGGCGGGGCGAACAGGCCGTGCTTGGCGCCTTCGGTGTAGTGCACGGCATAGGGCAATTCGATCGAGCAGGAGCGCACGCGCTGCGAGATGGCGCTGATGCCGGGAACCGGCTTGCCTTCGCGCGCCGCCTTCGCCGCCTTGAGCAAGCCGCGCCGCATCATGATGATGCCGTTGTCGGTGGAGCACAGGTGTTCCTTGGTGCGGTCCTGGACCGCACCCATGCTTTCCTGCAGGCTGGCGTCCTGCATGGCGATGCCTTCGATGCCGCTGAAGGTGACGCCTGCCTTCTGGCCGGCGCGGTCCATCAGGTAGTCGTTGGTCTTGTTGGCCAGGGGGATGAAGGTGCCGGGCACGTACTTGACGTGAATGCCGGCGCCGCCCTTCATCGCGCCCACTTCCTTTTCGCTCAGGGCGCGGCCGGGGTGGTAGTTGATCGACCAGGCCCAGCAGTTTTCGTCGTCGATCGGCACCCACACGTGGCAGCCGAGCGGGTGGCCGGCGCGCGGCGGAATGATGGTGTGCCAGGGGTAGATGAAGGGGGTGATGCGCCAGTAGTAGCGGCCTTCGTCGGCATTGCGGCGCGCGCCGATCAATAGCCCGCCCTCGAACTCGGCGACGTCGAAAATCGGCATCTTGTCGTGTTCGTTGTAGACGTTGCCGCGGCTGCCGGTGAACAGCGGGTCGCGCTTGAGCGAGCTGCCGTGCAGGAAGGAAACGTGGGAAGAGTCGATGCCGCCCTCGATCGCCTGCAGGTAGTTGCTCTCCTGCAGGCGCTTGGTGACGTAGCGGCGCTCGGGGGCGACGTTGACCCACTCCAGGCCGGGCGGCTCGGGCTGCAATTCAGGCGGGCCCATGTAGGTCCAGATCACGCCGCCGGCTTCGATTGCCGGGTACGCTTTCAGCTTGATGCGGCCGCGCATGCCGGTTTCTTCCGGTTCGCTGGGCAGTTCGGTGCAATTGCCGTTCACGTCGTATTTCCAGCCGTGGTACGGGCAGCGCAGGCCGCATTCTTCATTGCGCCCGAACCATAGCGAGACGCCGCGATGGGCGCAGAATTCCTCGATCAGGCCGATGCGGCCTTCGGTGTCGCGAAAGGCCACCATCTTTTCGCCCAGCAATTGCACGCGCACCGGGGGACAGTCGGGTTCGGGCAATTCCCAGTCGTGCAGGGCCGGGATCCAGTAGCGGCGGAAATAATCGCCCATCAGGGTGCCGGGGCCGGTGCGGGTGATCTGTTCGCTTTGTTCGAGAGTCATCATGATCTGTTTCTCCTGCGGTTACGTCTGTTACAAGCTACTCTGCCTTGGTGCCGGACTTGCGCACCACGTCGGTCCAGCGGTGCGATTCCTCGGCGACGAATTTGTTGAAGGCGGGCACGTCGTAATCCGCCGTCTCGATGCCTTCGGCGCGAAAGCGTTCCTTGACGTCCGGCGCCTGCAACGCCTTGCGCACTTCGGCGTTCAGGCGAAAGGCGATTTCCTCGGGCATTTTGGCCGGGCCGGAGAGCGAAAACCAGGTGGAAGCGACCAGTTGCGGGTAGCCCTGCTCGGCGAAGGTGGCGACGTTCGGATAGTCGGTGATGCGCGCACGCGAGGTGAAGGCAATCGCCCGCGCCTTGCCGGCGCGCAGTTGCGGGCCGGCGGTGTTCAGCGTGATCGAAGCCAGCTTGATCTGCCCGGCGATCAGGTCGCCCACCGCAGGCGCGGCGCCCTTGTAGGGCGCGTGCAGCAACTCGACCCCGAGGGCCTGGCCGAGCATTTCACCGATCAGGTGGCCGTGGGTGCCGACGCCGGGCGAGCCGAAGGCGACCGGGGCGCCCTGTGCTTTCAGCCAGATGGCCAGGCTCTTGACGTCGTGTGCCGGTACCGAAGGGTGGACGATGACGGCGATCGGCGGGCCGCCGATCAGGGCGATATGGGTGAAGTCGCGCATGGCGTCGAAGGGCGGCGGCTTGGCCAGGGCCAGGGCGACGATGTGCGAAGCAACGCCGGAGATCACCAGGGTGTAGCCGTCAGGGGCGGCCTTGGCGACCAGCTCGGAGCCGACCAGGCCGCCGGCGCCGCCGCGGTTTTCCACCACGAAAGGCTGCTTCAGGCTTTCGGTAAGCTTTTGCGCGATGATGCGCCCCAGGGTGTCGGCGCTGCCGCCGGCGGAGAAAGGGGCGATCACCCGCACCGGGTGGCTCGGGTAATTCGATTGCGCCTGCACGGTGTTCGCCATGCAAACCAGCGCGGTGTACAGCAGGGCCTGCATGAGACGAAAACGGCGGAACATGCCACTCCTTCCGGGGCGCCGCGCGGGGTTGGCCGCGAGAGTTGCCAGGCGCTCTTTTGCTCTTCTGGGGAGGAGCATTGTACGTGTGCGCGCGGGCGCGCGTGAAGCCTTGAATGTGCAATCGTCCCTCGATTGTGGAGTCGATCAGGCGCCGGCGGCTGGCAAAGGTTTTAACCCGGGTTTCCCCCGGTGTTGCTTTCGCGAACTCGTACTGGCTTGTGCAGTCGAAGAGTGACAAAATGCGGAGCATAAGATCAAGAGGAGACGTACGCATGAAATCGGTTTATCGCCTGGCCGCGCTGATCGGCGCCATCTTCGTTTTATGCGGGTTGTGGCTGTATGCGCAGCCGGCGTTCGCGCAAGGAAAATATCCCAACAAGCCGGTGCGCGTGGTGGTGCCCTACGCCGCCGGCGGCTTCCCGGACACGGTGGCGCGCATCGTCGGCCAGAAGCTCGGCGACCGCTGGGGCGAGCAGGTGTTCATCGACAACAAGCCCGGCGGCAACGGCGTGGTGTCGGCGCAATATGTGATGGG
>DATAZV010000441.1:0-14930 GCA_036271855.1 Burkholderiales bacterium | reverse complement strand
GCGCGCACCTGCGGCACCCCTTCCTTGAGGCGGCGAAAAAACGCCACCATGAAGCGCGTGGTGCTGGCGTCGACCACTGGCCACAGGGTCAGCAGCGTGTTGCGGTTGCCGGCGACATACAGCGAATACGGCAGGCCCATCACACCCTCGCCGCGCACCACCGCGCCGACCCCGGTGTCGCAGGCGGAGAGCACCATCAGGTCGCTGCGCAGGTCGTAGGCGGGCCATTCACCGGCGGTGACGAAACCGTCGGTGCCGGGCGCCTTGTCGAGTTGGCCCAGCACGATGGCGCTCAAGGCAGGCTCTTCTGTGCTCAGATAGCCGTGGGTGGAGAACAGCAGGTATTTGTAGCGGGCCAGCGCATGTTCGCCGTTCAGGCGCTGCAATTGCGCCTCGGTGGCGTTCTTGTTCTTGCTGACGTCGGCATCCTGCTCGCCGAACAGGTGCGCCACTTCGGTGACTTCGATCTCCGAGCCCGGCAAGTTGTTCCAGACCACGCCCAGCAGGCCGAAGGCGGCACCCATCGCCTGGCCATCGCCGCGCGCCACCATGCGCTGCAGGTTAACGCCGCCGCGCGCCGGCGCCGAAGCCGGCCTGGCGGGCCCGGCCGCGGCGTATTCGGCGCCCCCCATGGCGAACAGCGATTTGCGCGGCGCGCCGGCGGCGCTGTCGCGATCATGCAGCAAGGCGAGCATGGATAGCGATTGCGTATAGCTGATGTCGATGTCCGCAATCAAGGGCTTGCCGCCGAAATCCAGCGCCTCGAACGGCACCAGGGCCAGCGCGGCATCCGGGGAAATCACCAGGCGGCTGATGCCTTCGAGATGCTTTGCCAGAGGCTGCAACAGGCGCTCACCCAGGACGCGGCCGATCTCCTGCGCATTGGCGACGCGCACGGCACCGGCAGGCGGCGGCGCCTCCGCCGGCGCCAGCAGATAGGTGCCGTCGGACCGGCGCCAGACCCGCCGGCCGCGCTCGGTAAACAGGCTGGTGGCGCCTTGCGGCTCGGCCACCAGGGCGCGGTAGGCTTCGATCGAGCCGGCCAGCCCGGGCGTACGTGGCAGGCGTTGCGCCACCAGGTGCGACGGGGTGGCGACAAAGGCAATCACGTCCTCGCCATCCCATAAATAACTTAGCAGCGCGGCGCCGGCAGGCAGTATCCGCGCCGCGGCGTCGCTGCCGAGAATGCGTACCTCGGACAACTGGCCATATTTCGGATGCCGCAGCGCCAGTTCGCGGCGCAAGGCAGCGAACTCGCTGGTCAGCTTGTTCTTTTCGGTCTCCAGCACCAGGCGCCGGGATGCCTCGCGGCTCAGGGCGATCTGGCTGGCGAGCGCGGCGATACGCCGTTCGAAGTCCTGCACCTGGCCGGCTTCGGCAGCGTCGAGCACACCGGCGTTATTGGCACGGCGCAACGCCGCCGATTCCAGCAAGGTGCGCGCCTTCGACAACTCCGCCAGCCGGAAGGCCTCCTCGCCCTGCCCCGCATCGACCAGCAGGCCGGCTTCGCTCTTGTAGATATCGACCCACTGCGCGAACAGGGCTTGCCGGTCGTCCGGCCCGAGGTCGCCGCCGGCGCGCATCGCTTCGGCCGCGGCCACCACGCGCCGGTACAGCGGCAGGGCCGCGGCCGGCTGTTGCTGTGCGGTGTAGGCGCGGCCCAGGCGGATCAGGCTTTGCACGGTAGCGCGGTTGTTGTCGCCGAAACTGCGGACCCGGACATCGAGGGCGCGCTGGTGCAGCGCCAGTGCCTCTTCCTGTTCCGGCGGGCCCGGGTGCAGGGCCAGCAGGGTCTGCGCCAGGGCGCTCATGCTCTCGGCCGCGGTAAAGGAGTCGGCGCCGACGTCAGCCAGCTGCAGGGCCAGCGACTGGCGCCGCAGGGGCAGTGCGTCAGCCGGCTTGCCCAGGGTTTCATAAGCCTCGGCGAGAACGTCGAAAAAGTAGATGGTGTCGCGATCACCCTCCCCGAACACCTCGCCGCGCAGCGCCAGCGCGCGCTGCAGCAGCGGCACTGCTTCGGCGGGGCGGCCGGCATTGATGTAGGCCTGCGCCAGGGCAATTGAAGTATGGATGGTGTCGCGCGATTTCTCGCCCGAGCGGCGCAATTGCGCGCGATAGTAGCGTTCGCGGATCGGCAGGGCCTGGTCGTCGCGGCCGAGGTAGCCATAGGCGGTGGCCACCATGCTCATCGCCTGCAGGGTCTGCAGGCCGTCGGCGCCGAACAGCGCGCTGCTCAGTTCGAGATTGCGCGCATACAGGCGCAGGGCCTCGGCATAACGGCTGAGGAACAGGTTGGCATTGGCGACGTCGACCAGCAGGCGCCGCGAGTCCTCATGGCGCTCGCCCAGGGCCTCCGTGGTCAGGCGCAGGGCCTGTTCCAGCAGCGGCAGGGAATCGGCCTGGCGATTCAGGTTCTGATAGTCGATGGCAACACCGCGCAAGCTGCGCAGGGACTGCGGATGCTTCTCGCCCAGGGTCTGGTTGCGCAGCTCAAGCAGTTGCCGGTCCAGCGCCAGCTCGTCTTCGTAGCGCGACAGCTTGTAGTAGACAAAACCCAGGCTTTCCATCGCCGCAAGCGTCTGCGGATTTTTCTCGCCCAGGGTTTCGCGGCGCAGGCGCAGCAGCGCCTCCGCCAGCGGCAGCGCCTCTTGCGGCCGCACCAGCACCAGAACCGAGACCAGGTCACCCTGGCTGCGCAGGGTGTCTGGATGGCGCTCGCCCTGTTGTTGCACGTGGGCGCCGTAGGCCTGCTGCAGCAAGGGCACGGCGTCGGCGTACTGGCCGCGCTGCACCAGCGCCATGCCGCGTCGGCTCAGGTCGGCGGCATCGGCATCGGTCTGGGCCAGGGCCGCGCCGCCGTGCAGAACGCTCCAGGCGAACAGCAGCGACAGGCCGATGCCTGCACCGGCGCGCCTGAAGGCGCCCAGGCGCATGCAGCGCACCGCAGCGGCCGCTTGCGCGGGCCGGATGCCGACGTCCGGTTTCCCCATGGCTTATGCACGTTGGTTGGCTTGCGCAGAATATGCACTGCTTCGCGCCTGGACGCAATGCAATTGCCCGG
Source organism: Burkholderiales bacterium (assembly GCA_036271855.1). Classification (GTDB taxonomy): domain Bacteria; phylum Pseudomonadota; class Gammaproteobacteria; order Burkholderiales; family JAEUOS01; genus JAQGMJ01. Next base: position 11,869 of record DATAZV010000441.1, on the reverse strand, counting down.
CGCTTCATTTGGCCACGCAGGCCTGCGCTGCACGGCACCATCAGGCACGGAACGATTATGGCGGCCCGTCTGTCCTAATATGCACACTTTGGGACCGGAGCCGCTGATGAACGCGCAAGAATTGATGCAAACTGCCAGTACCCTGATGGCCGGCGACAAGGGTTTGCTGGCGATGGATGAGAGCAATCCAACCTGCAACAAGCGCTTCGCCGAACTGGGTATCCCCCAGACCGTGGAAATGCGCCAGGCCTACCGTGAAATGATCGTCACCGCGCCCGGGCTAGGTATGAGCATCAGCGGCGCGATTCTGTATGACGAAACCATCCGCCAGCAAAAAAGGGACGGCACGCCTTTCGCCGACGCACTGGTTGCGGCCGGCATCATCCCCGGCATCAAGCTCGATGCCGGCGCCAGGGAACTGGCGAATCACCCGGGCGAAAAGGTCACCGAGGGCCTGGACGGCTTGCGCGAGCGCCTCAAGGAATACAGTGCCATGGGAGCGCGTTTCGCCAAGTGGCGCGCGGTGATCACCATCGGCGACGGCATTCCCAGCCACGCCTGTATCGAAGCCAATGCCCATGCCCTCGCCCGCTACGCCGCCCTGTGCCAGGAAGCGGGGCTGGTGCCGATCGTCGAACCCGAGGTGCTGATGGACGGCAGGCACACGCTGGCGCAATGCGCCGAGGTGACGGAACGGACCTTGCACACGGTGTTTCGCCAACTGCACGGCCAGGGCGTGCTGCTCGAAGGCATGCTGCTCAAGCCCAACATGGTGCTCTCCGCGCTGGATTGCCCGGAGCAGGCGGCGGTGGCGCAAGTCGCCGCCGCCACGGTGCGATGCCTGCTGCGCACGGTTCCCGCCGCGGTGCCAGGCGTCGCCTTTCTTTCCGGTGGCCAGTCGGCGCAGCTCGCCTCCGCGCACCTGAATGCAATGCACGTGGATTTCAGCGGCAGGCTGCCTTGGGCGCTGACTTTTTCCTTTGCCCGCGCGATCCAGCAACCGGCGATGGAGATCTGGCGCGGCCAGGAGGCCAACGTGGCGGCGGCGCAGAAAGCGCTGGTGCATCGCGCCGCCTGCAATCGCGCCGCGCGCCGCGGCGAATACAGCGCGGCGATGGAAACGGCATGAGCGCATCGCCGGCACCCGTATTGCCGCGCGTGCATCTGGTCCGCCATGGCGAAACCGCCTGGTCGCTCTCAGGCCAGCATACCGGCCGCACCGATATCGCACTCACCGAAAACGGCGAGAAGCAGGCCCGCGAACTGGCCCCGGTGCTGGCGGCGATCACCTTCGACCAAGTTTTCGTCAGCCCGCGCCAGCGCGCGCGGCAGACCTGCGATCTGGCGGGACTGGGTGCGATGGCGCAGATCAGCGAAGACCTGGCTGAATGGGACTACGGCGACTATGAAGGGCTGCGCACAGACGAAATCCGCCGCCGGCGCGCCGATTGGAGCATCTACCGCGATGGCTGCCCAGGCGGCGAGATGCCGGCGCAGGTGACGGCACGGGTCGACCGCCTGCTGGCGCGCCTGCGCACTTTGAGCGGCAACATCGCGCTGTTCACCCACGGCCACATCGGTGCGGCCATCGGCGCACGCTGGATCGAGCTGCCGCTGGTCGAGGCCCGGCACCTGAGCCTGGCCACGGCTTCGCTCGGCATCCTCGCACACGACCAGCGCCACGACAACGTGCCGGTGCTCGCCTTGTGGAACGCGACGGCATTGCGGCCCTGAGGCGCCGCGATGCCGTCGCTGCTCTTCCCCGCCGCGGCGCTCAGTGCCCCATCGGCGGTATCACCCGCTCACTGGCCGGCGGCAGGTATTTGTCGGTATAGATGTCCTCGACCTTGGGCATGGCGGGCAAGGTCTCCGATTCGGCCACGGTTTCGATGGTGCGCTTCAGGCGCTCCGGCGTCGCCGACGACAGGCCGTGCGCGCGGGTCTGCTTGGTGATGACCTGGGCCAGCGCGATCTGCAGGCGTTCCAGCTCGACGCCGGCGTCGAGCAGCGGGTCGCGCTCGCGGACGATCGCAATCGCTGCCTTGGGGTCGGCGATGGTGTCCTTGATCGCGTGATTGATGGCGCGGTTGAAGGCGGCGATGGTCTTCGGGTTATCGCGCACGAAGCCTTGCGAAGACATCAGCGACAGGCCATACATGTCGATGCCGGCGTCCGAATACTTGAGGATCGCCAGCTCGCTGCTTTTCACGCCGAGCGCGCGGATGCCCATGATCATCGAATTGGTGAAGCCGCCGATGGCATCGGCCTCGCCCTTGAGCAGCATGGTGGGCATCAGCTCGGGCGAGGTGTTGATGAAATTGATTTTCGCATTGGTCTGGCCGGTGGCCTTGAGCAGGATCGGCATGGTGCTGACGATCGCCGAGCCGGCCGGCGCAGCGACGCGCTTGCCGTTGAGGTCGGCGGCGGTCCTGATCGGGTTCTTTCCCACCAGGCTGACCAGGCAGATTGGCGTTTCATCGAAATAGACGTAGTAGGCGGTGAGCGCCTTGGCCGGGTTGATGGCATTGAATTTCACCATCACCGAGAGATCGGACAGGCCGATCTGGTAGGCGCCGGCGGCCACCGAGTTGATCACCGAGCCGGCGCCGGTGCCGCGGTCGATCTGCACACTGGTGAAGCCCTCCTGTTTGAAATAGCCTTTTTTCTCGGCGACGAAAAAGGGCGCGTGCGTGCCCTGCACCGCCCAGTCGAGCATCACCTTGATCTGCGGTTGTTCAACCGACTGTGCGAGTGCCGGTGTGCCGCAAAGACAGAGCACCAGCGAAAAAAAGAGACGGCTAGACCAGCGGAACGTTTTCATCGCGACTCCGGAAAAAATATTGCGAAACAAGGGTGCGCAGCTATCGACAAACAGAAACGGCTCACACAAAATAGCCGCGCCGCATGCGGATGGCCGCGCCCAACACTTCATTCAACGACACTGATCATGCTCACACTTCCCTTTCACAATCGTTACGACTACTCGGCGATCGAAACTCGCAAGGACTATGCCTGGCCGGGCGGCAAGCGCCTGGCGTTCTACATCGCGCTGAACATCGAACACTTCGCCTTCGGCACCGGCATCGGCATGGACCCGGCCAATCGCGGCGGCCCGCAAAACCAGCGCAACTGGGCCTGGCGCGACTACGGCAACCGCGTCGGCAACTTCCGCCTGTTCCGCATGCTCGACGAGCTGAAGCTGCCGGCGACCATCCTGCTCAACAGCGAAGTCTGCGAGCATTACCCGGAGATCACCGAGCGCATCAAGCAGCGCGGCGACGATGTGTGCGGCCATGGCCGCACCAACGCCGAAGCGCTCAAGGGCTTGTGGGAGACCGACGAGCGCCGCCTGATCGAGGATGTCAGCTCGACCATCGAAAAGTACATCGGCTATCGCCCCAAGGGGTGGATGGGGCCGGCCGCGCTGGAATCGAACGTCACCTCCGACCTGCTGAAGGAGGCCGGCTACACCTACAACCTGGACTGGCCCGCGGACGATCAGCCGTTCTGGATGAAGACGCGCTCGGGGCCCCTGCTTTCCGTGCCTTACCCTTTTGAGCAGAATGACGCCGGCCACCAGGTCGGGCGAGATCACACCGGCCGCGAGTTCGCCGACATGATCGTCGACCAGTTCGAGGAAATGCTGGAGGAATGCGTGGTCCGCCCGCTGGTGTGCCCGCTGTCGCTGCACGGCTTCATCGTCGGCCAGCCGTTCCGCTTCCGGCCGCTGAAGCAGGCGATCGCGCATTGCGTGAACCACAAGCATGCGGATCGCGTCTGGTTCACCCGCGCCGGCGACATCGCCGATTACTGCATGAAGATGGCGCCGGGAGTTATTCCTTAGACCCAAAAGGAACTGGCACCACTTCTTGCTTATGTCCTTTTTCCGCCGGCGCACGCACCGGCTTTCGCAAGGAAACACGCCATGAACCAGGCGCTCGAATCCCCCGCCATCGCGCAAGCCGCCAACCTGCCGCCGCTGGCGGCGGGCGCCACCCATCATCATCTCGGCACCTCGCCCGAAACGGCGCACTGGGGATTCTTCGATGCTGCGCTCAAGCCGGTGCTGCGCATTGCCTCCGGCGACCGCGTCACCATCGATTGCGTTTCCGGCAATCCGGAAGACCTGCCAGCGACAGGCAGCGGCTTCAACCTGCTGCCCGACCACCTGGCCGTGCACAAGGGGCTGGCCAAAGGCAGCGGCAATCACATCCTCACCGGGCCGGTCCACATCGAAGGCGCGGAGCCGGGCGACGTGCTGGAGGTGCGCATTCTCGACATCCAGCTGCGGCAAAACTGGGGCTGGAACATTTTTCGCGCCCTGATGGGCACCCTGCCGGACGAGTTTCCGTATTTCCGCCGCATGCATGTTGCACTCAACGCCGAGCGGCGCACCGCGACCATGCCCTGGGGCCAGGAGATCCCGATCCGCCCGTTCTTCGGCCAGCTGGCGGTGGCGCCGCGGCCCGAGTACGGCCGGCAGAATTCGAAGGAGCCGCGCGAGTTTGGCGGCAACCTGGACAACAAGGAATTGATTCCCGGCAGCACCATCTACCTGCCGGTGTGGACCGCGGGCGCCCTGTTTTCCACCGGCGACGGCCACGCCGCCCAGGGCGACGGCGAAGTGTGCGGCACGGCGATCGAGACCGCGCTTTCGGGCACCTTCGATTTCATCGTGCGCAAGGATCTGAAGGCCAAGCTGCCGTTCGCCGAGTCCCCCACCCACTACATCACCATGGGCCTGGACGCCGACCTCGACAATGCCGCGCGGCAGGCCCTGTCGCAGATGGTCGACCTGATCGCCGCGCGCCTTTCGATCAGCCGCGACGAGGCCTACCAGTTCGCCAGCTTCGTAGTCGACCTGCGCATCACCCAGACGGTGAACAACGTCAAGGGCGTGCACGCGATGATCGCCCGAGAACTGGTGCGCCGCGCCTGAGGCGCTGCCTGGCCGGCACTTCACGCACGCACCGCCGGCGCCGTGCCTTCGATCTGCTCGCGCATGTGCAGCTTGACGCTATGCACGTGTTCGCGCATCAGTTGCTCGGCGCGCGCGCCCTCGCGCCGGCAGATGGCGTCGAAGATGCGGTGGTGGTCGTCATGGCTGCGGCGCAGCCAGCCGAAATCGCGCCACAGCACGTTGCGGTCCGAGGAGATCGGGATGTTGTAGCAGACCCGCAGCATGTCGCCCAGCATGCTGTTGTCCGCCGCGCGCAATACCGCTTCGTGCAGCAGCGCGTTGACCTCGCTGAAGCGGTTGCGGTCGCCACTCAACAGCCGGCCCTTGGCGACGATGCGGTCGCCCTCTTCCAGCGCGGCGCGGCATTGTGCCTGCGCGGCCTCATCCATGCCGCGCTCCGCCGCCAGGCGCGCCGCCACGCCCTCGAGCGCGCCGCGGACGTCGAAAACGGCGATCAACTGGCCGGCATCCAGGCGGCGCACGCTGTAGCCGCGATTGGGCACGTATTCCACCAGGCCCTCGGCGGTGAGACCGTGCAGGGCCGCGCGTATCGGCGTGCGCGAAACATTCAGGCGCTCGGCCAGCAATTCCTCCTGCAGGCGTTCGTCAGGCTGAAACTGCCCCTCCATGATCGCCTTGCGCAGCGCGTCGGTCACCGATTGCGCAAGGGTCACGACGGCGGCCTTGCCTGCCGCACGGCCTTTCGCCACGGCACGCGGGAAAGAGGCCGGCTGTCGCGGCGAAGGGCGTGGTGATCCCGTGTTCATCGGCTCGATTCCTTGCGATATGCTGTTTACACGATCGGGTTATTGTATACAAACGTGCCTGAAAATGAAACGGCTCCCGGTTGGTGCATCCCGCACCAAATTGTTTTTGGATACAATCCACATCCTAATCACCAAATTCGGCTCTACGGACTTCCCCAAAATATCGTCAATGCACGATTCGCCGCCCGCCGTCGGTGCCGACGCAAGGACAAGCATGAGCATTCCATGGGTATTCGACCCCGAGCCGCGCCCCTCGCTGGCGGTGCGCGGTTCCTCGGCACGCTATCCGGTGCGCCGCATTTATTGCATCGGGCGCAACTACCTGGCCCACATCCGCGAAATGGGCGAAGCCGATGAACGCGACCCGCCGATCTTTTTTCAGAAGCCGCCCGATTCCATCGTCGAGGAAGGCGCGCCGGTGCCCTACCCCAGCGCCACCTCCGACTACCAGTACGAGGCGGAACTGGTGGTGGCCGTCGGCAAGGCGGGCGAGGAGATTGCCCTGCAACAGGCGCGCGAGCACATCTTCGGCTACGCCGTCGGCCTGGAGATGACGCGGCGCGATCTGCAGCGCGCCGCCGCCAAGGCGGGACATCCGTGGGAGAACGGCAAGGCGTTCGACCACTCCTCCCCGTGCAGCGCCATCGTTCCCGCGGCAAGCAGCGGCCACCCGGAATCAGGCGCCTTGCGGCTCAGCGTCAACGGTGAATTGAAACAACAGACCGATTTATCGCAATTGATCTGGAGCGTGCCGGAGATCATCACCAATCTCTCGCGGCTCTACCGCCTGATGCCGGGCGACCTGATCTACACCGGCACGCCCGACGGCGTCGGCCCGGTGCTGCCGGGAGACCGGCTGCAGGCCAGTGTCGAGGGTGTGGGCGAATTTCACGCGGTGATCTCGGCGCATCAGGGCTGAACCGTCGCGCCTGGGCCGCCCATCCACCCTGGCCGGCGTCACGCCGGGATCGGACACACCCAGAACTGATACATGCCGCGAAACAGGTGCGGGTGCTCCATTTCCAGCGCGTCCCAGCGCGCCAGGTCGAGCATCTCTTCGTCCTGCGGATAACTCTGCCGGTAAAGCGCCTTGATCTGCGGCTGCTGATGCGTCGCCATGCCGATGAACTCAAGGCGGTGGCGCGCCAGCATGTCATGCAATTGCGGCACCGTATAGCGGCGCTCCTGCACATGAAACAGCAGGTCACGCACCATCGAGGTCGAGTAGAAATCGCTCGCCTCCTGCATCAGGCGGGTGAATTCCCCTCCCGGCTGCCGGCGCATCCAGGCGCGGCAGGCGCGTATGCCTTCAGGCGTGGCCGGCAGTTCCTGCGCCTCGATCTGGCGGCGCATGCTGACGATATCGCGCCGCGCCAGTTCGCTGTAGAGGCCCAGCAGGAGATAGCCGTCGGGGCGCAAGCGGCGCAGCAGCGCCTGCAGGCCCGCCTCCGGGTCGGCCATGTGATGCAGCACGCCGACGCTTGAAATCACGTCGAACTGCCGGTCCAGCGCGTCGAGGTCGAGAATGTCGCCGCGTAAAAAGCGCACGTTGCGCACTTCCAGTTCCTGCGCCTTGCGCACCGCGTAGGCCAGGCTGGCATTGCTGAGGTCGATGGCGGTGATGCGCGCGCCGCTGAATGCGCGCGCATAGCTCAATGCATGGCGGCCGGTGCCGCTACCGGCCACCAGTATCTCCGGCGTCGCCGTCACCGCCCGCAGCGACGGCCGGTACGGCGCGATATCGCGCAATATCTGTTCGATATAGGGCAGCGGCGTGGCGCGCGGAATCGACAGCCAGCGCGGATAGGGATTTTCCTCGTACTGCGCCTTCACGGCCTGCGAAGTCCGGTCCTTGATCGGCGCCAGTTCGGACAGACCCTGCGCAATCTCCGCCTCTGCCAGCGGCTGTGCCACCTGCATTTGCAGCAGGCGGCGTAGCGCCGGGCTGGCCTGCACGAGATTGTCCCTGCCCCAGCGGGCCAGGCCCGCATGTTGATGCAGCGGCATGTAGCAGCCCAGCACGCCCAGTTGCAGATCGTTGCCGCCGGCGGCGGTACCGGACTCCACTCGAGCGAGATACCGATACAGCCGCGCCGTCTCCTCCTCGCCCTGGTCCCACACGTATTCGTTGAGAAAGCACTGGCAGGCCAGCAGCACGGCCACGCCGGCAGCCAGGGTCTCGAGCGCGGGCTCGCGCGCATCCGCCAGCGCCAGGTCCAGCAGGCCGCGGCGCAGGCCGGTGAAGAATGCTTCGTTGGAGAAATCGGACAAGGCGATTTTTTCCAGCGAGCCCAGCAACAGCCAGTCGCCACAAAACGCGCGCAGTTCCTGCGGCGCGGTCCGCGCGACTTTCGCCCAATCGAAATCGGCCGCCTCCATCTGCTCGCGAAAGCGCTTGAAGCGGCGCTCCAGCAGCGCCAGGCAGAGGCCCTGCAGTTGCTGGTAGTCTATGTTGGCGCCCTTCAGGCAGATGAGCGCGGCCGTCTCCAGCACCGGCGCCGCACGCGGGTCGAATTCGCCGCCGGACTGGGCGGCGCAGCGGCTGAAACTGAGTTGGTATTCGCTGTTGTCCGGGGCCAGTTCCGCGCTGCGTGCATGGCCTTCCAGTGCCTCCTGTAAACGCCCTAGTTGCTCCAGAGTCCAGGCGCGCGCCGCCTGCGCGGGCGCGAAATCCGGCTTGAGGGCGATCGCCTGCTCATAGGGCGCGAGAGAGTCTGCAAAACGCCCCTGCCCCGACAACACCAAGCCCAGGTTGAAGCAGCTCTCGTGGTCGGGCGCCTGTTCAACCACCTGGCGAAACAGGTCTTCGGCTTCCTCCAGCCGTCCCAGGTCGAGCAGCAGGCGCCCCAGATTGAAGAGTATGCTCGGCCGCCCCGGCATCAATGCCAGCGCCTGCCGGTACAGTTCTTCGGCGCCCGCATGGTCCTTTTCGACGTGCCGCGCCAGTCCGGCGGTGAACAATTCCCGCGCCTGCTCCATCGCGCTGCTCATGGGCGGCTACCCTGTGCTGTTGCGGCGCCGCCATCCTGCTTTTGCTGCATTTTCAAGCCCTGAATGTTTTTTACCGGAGCGAAGCATACACAAATAGCCTGCCCCCATCGGGCCGGACCTTGCGGGCAGTTTCGGTTCTGGCCCAATTGCTTCAGCAACCGGAAATCGCCTGCGGGATACATTGTTGCCGAGGCCAAAAAAATGCCGCGACAAAGTCGCGGCATTCAGGGACGGGGCGAATACCCGCTACTGCGGGCCCGTGGTCGACATCGTTGTGCCCGAAACGTCCCTGCTGGAGTCTATGTCCACCGACCCGACCGTGCTGCCGTTGGGCCGCGTCGCAGGGCCCGTCACCGTGCCGGTGCCGGGCGAAACAGCGGTCGCACCCGACGCCGTACCGGTGATCGTGCCGTTCGGCGCCACCGTCGGATTCGCATTACTGGCAGGAAGGGTAGGAACCGCGGGCAACAAGGCATTCGAGCCGCTGCCGGTCAGCTCAAGGGGTTGCGACGACACCGTACCGGCTGCGTTGCTGCTCAAATCCACCGATCCCGCCGCCGAACCGTTGGATCGGGAAGTGTCCCCGCCGAAAGGGGTGACCCCACCGGTCGTGCTTGCGCCGCCACTGGCTTGCGTCGAGGCCGAACCCAGTCTGGTCGATCCCGTGCCCGAGGTCGTACCGCCGGTGGATCCATTGGTGCTCGACGTCATACCTCCGGAACCCGCGCTGCCCGAAACGCCCGTGCCGGTGCTTGCGCCGGCGGCCGCAGAAGCACCGCCCGCGCCGGCAGCACCGCCAGCCGCCGCACCACCACCCGCGGCACCCGCGGCGAACGATTGGGAACCCGCGAGGGCCGCGGCCGCGGTGGCGCCAATAAGCAACATTCTTTGCAATTTATGCATCATGGTCTCCTTTCAGAGAATTGCGTTCTCCTCTACCTACCCTTGATGAGCAAGGGAAATGCCCGCAGCCCGTCTCCTGCGCAGGTGCTCTCCCGGGGCGCATTTGCAGCATCTGCCGGCGGCGCCATTGGGCCCATCGGTAGCTTTTTCAAGCACGGTCATATCTACCGGCTTTGCGTCAACTTCCTAGATCAGCAATTTGTCCAAGGTGACCGGCAAATCGCGCACGCGCCGCCCGGTGGCGTGAAACACCGCATTGGCAACCGCCGCGCTGACACCGGTGATACCGATTTCGCCGATGCCCTTGGCCCCCAGCGGATTGACGTGCGGGTCTTCCTCATCGACGAATACCACTTCGATGTCGCCGATGTCCGCATTCACCGGCACGTGATAGTCGGCCAGGCTGGCGTTGACAATGCGCCCGCTCGCCGGATCCAGGCTGGTCTCTTCCATCAGCGCCATGCCCAGGCCCCAGACGATGCCGCCGATCAACTGGCTACGCGCCGTCTTGGCGTTGAGGCGCCGGCCGACGCCGTAGACCCCGAGCACACGCGGTATCCGCACCCGGCCCAGATCGCGGTCCACGCGCGCTTCGACGAAAACCGCGCCGAACGAATGCATCGAGTATTGCTTGGCATCGTCGCCCGGCTTGGTATCGCCCTTGCCTTCGATCGCGCCACGGCCATCCACCGCGCGGGCGAACGAGACCCGGCGTGAGGGATCGGAGCGCAGCGTCAGCCAGCCGTTGTCCGTGCTTACGTCTTCCCACGCCGCGCCGGCCAGCGGGCCGCCGGCCGCGATGGCAGCTTCGACCAGCTTGGCACGGGCGTCCTGGCAAGCCGCCTGTACCGCCGGCGCCACACTGGCCACGGTCATCGAACCGCCGGAGACCGGCGCGTCCGGCATCGACGAATCACCCAGTTCGAAACGCACCCGTTCCACCGGCAAACCGAGGGTTTCGGCCGCCACCTGCGCCATTACAGTGTAGGTGCCGGTGCCGATGTCCTGGGTGCCGCTGCGGACCACCGCGGTGCCGTCGGCCAGGATTTTCGCGCTAGCCGAAGCGGGCATGCGGTTGGCCGGATAAGTGGCTGTCGCCATCCCCCAGCCCACCAGTTCATTGCCTTCGCGCAAGGTGCCGGCCCGGCGCGGACGCCGGCTCCAGCCGAAGCGCTCGGCGCCGATGCGGTAGCACTCGCGCAAGGACTTGCTGGAAAACGGCTTGCCGTCATGCGGGTCCTTTTCCGCGTAGTTGCGCAGGCGCAACTCGATCGGGTCCATATTCAGCGCGTAGGAAAGCTCGTCCAGCGCCGACTCCAGGGCGAAGGTGCCGGTGGCCTCGCCGGGCGCGCGCTGGAAGGTCGGCACGCCGACATTGAGCTTTACCAGGCGATGGGTGGTGGCGCCGTTGTCCGTGGCATAAAGCATGCGCGTCTGCACCGCCGAAGGCTCGACGAAGTCCTCCATCACCGAAGTGTGGGAAATGACATCGTGGCGGATGGCGGTAAAGCGGCCATCGCCCGCCGCGCCCAGCGCCACATGCTGCTCGGTGCGCGGCCGCCCACCCACCGGGCCGAACATCTGGGGGCGCGCCAGCGCCAGCTTCACCGGCCGGCGCACCGCGCGCGCGGCCATTGCCGCCAGCAGCACATGCGACCACACCGAGCCCTTGGAGCCAAAACCGCCGCCGACAAACGGCGAGATCACCCGCACCTGGCCCGGCTCGATACCGAGGGTCTTGGCGACCGTCTTGCGTGCGCCGGAAATACCCTGGGTGGAATCGTGAATGGTCAACTGATCGCCCTGCCAGACCGCCAGCGTCGCATGCGGCTCCATCGCGTTGTGGGTCTGCATCGGCGTGCCGTAGACGTGGTCGACGCGGAAGGCGGCGCGGCCCATGCCGGCGGCTGCATCGCCCCAGGCGACATCCGCCTCTTCCCGGCCGGCCTTTTTCGGCGTGTAGGCGCCGCGCTTGGCCGCGCCGAAGTCGAGCGCCGCGCCTTGCCGTTCGTAAGCGACGCGAAGCTGGGCCGCACCGGCCAGCGCGTGCTGGAAACTATCGGCCACCACCACCGCGACGGGCTGGCCGTTGTAGCTGATCATGTCGTCCTGCAATAGCGAAAGCATGCGCCCGGCCGGCGGCTCGAACGCTGCCTTGCCGCCTTGCGGCAGGCGGGGAGCGTTGAGGTGGGTCATGACGAAAAGCACGCCGGGCGAGCGCTGCGCCGCCTCCGTGGTCATGCCGGTA
>DATAZV010000440.1:0-15939 GCA_036271855.1 Burkholderiales bacterium | reverse complement strand
TGTCGATCTGCGCACGCAGCGATTCCGTCAGCACATGGCGCAGCTCGCCTGAGCCGCGCACGGCTTCCGTGCCGAGCGAAGAGTAGAGGCAGGCATCGCCCAGTTCGTCGCGGTGGGCGGCGCTGAGATACAGGTCGGCGTACTTCGCCATGCCGACACGATCGCTGCCGCGCACCCCGTCCTTGGGCGTCAACGCATGGTTGAAGGCCTGGGCGATCAGCTCTTCCTTCGACCCGAAATAGCCATAGAAGGCGCCATGGGTGAGTCCGGCGGCGCTCATCACCTCGGCCACCGTCACGCTCTCGAAACCGCGCTCACGGAACAGCCGGGCGGCGGCCTCAAGTATGGCCAGGCGGTTTTTGGCGACCTGTTCGCGGCTGATTTTCATGGCGATTTGCACTGCCGAAATTAAGTGCTTGACATTTTACATTACCATTGTCATGATTGCAATCATGATGTTTGTAATGAATAAATTATAATCAGTTTAGCGGCAATTTCCGCCATTTAATCAAATACTTGTCAGGAGTATCATCATGAGCAAAGTCCTTCATACCGCCCTGATCACCGGTGCTTCCACGGGCATCGGCGCCACTTACGCGGATCGTCTGGCGCACCGCGGCCACAACCTGGTGCTGGTGGCACGCGACACCAAACGCCTGGAAGAACTCGCCGCGCGCCTGCGCAAGGAAACGGGTGTCAGCATCGACATCCTGCCCGCCGACCTGACCAAGCCCGAGGACCTGGCAAAGGTGGAAGCGCGCCTCGCCGGCGACGAGAAAATCGGCTTGCTGGTCAACAACGCCGGCATGGCCGCGCATGGCAGCTACGCCGCGCCCGATCTCGCCGGCTGGAGCGCCCTGATCAGCCTCAACATCGCGGCACTCACCCGGCTGACCGGCGCGGTGGTACCGCGCTTCCTCGCGCAAGGCAGGGGTGAGATCATCAACATCGCCTCGGTGCTGGCATTCGCGCCGGAGGTTCCGCTGGGACCCTACGCCGCGACCAAATCATTTGTCGTCACCTTTACCCAAGGCCTGAATGCGGAACTGGGCGCGCGCGGCATTTATGCGCAAGCCGTGCTGCCGGCCGCCACCCGCACCGAAATCTGGGAACGCTCAGGCCGCGACGTCAATTCCCTGGCCGGCGTGATGGAAGTGGGCGAAATGGTGGATGCCGCGCTGGTCGGCTTCGACCGCCGCGAGACCATCACCCTGCCGTCGCTGCCGGATGCCGCGCAATGGGACGCTTACGATGGCGCCCGCAAGGCGATGCTGCCCAACTTTTCGCAGGCGCATGCCGCGGCGCGCTACCAGGCCTGAGGTAAGCACGGGCATATTTCCCCGGCGTTTCCCGCGACCCTGATTCAAGCAGGCGCGGGAGCCCGGGCTGGTTCGCCGCCCGCGGGCACTGGCGCCGCGAAAAATCGAAACTCTGAGTTTCCGCAACGCCGATTGACTCCACCGCATGCCCTGACGTACGCTTCGCGCCGCCGCGCGCTTCGCGCGGTGCTGGTCTGACGACGCGGAGTGGAAGATGAACGCCTGGAAAAAATGCCTGCTGGTCTCTGTGTTGCTGGCCGCGGCGCCGGCAACGGCGCTGGCCGCCGATACGGTCAAGATCGTCGTGCCCTTCGCCGCCGGCGGTCCGGTCGACATGGTCGGGCGGGTGCTGCAGCCGGGCCTGGCGGCAGCGCTGAACAAGACGGTGATCATCGACAATCGCGGCGGCGTCGGCGGCACCATCGGCGCGGGCTTCGTCGCCAAATCGGCGCCCGACGGCCTCACCCTGCTGCTGGCTTCCTCGAGTTTTGTGATGGCCGCGGGCACCGTCGCCAACATTCCCTACGACCCGCGCAAGGAGCTTGAACCCATCGTCATGGTGGGCGAGGTGCAGACCCTGCTGGTGACGCGCAACAACCTGGAAGTCACAAGCGTCGCCGACCTGATCGCCAAGGGCAAGGCCGGCGCGAAGTACAGCTACGGCTCGTCGGGCATCGGCTCGACCATGCACATCGGCGTGGAGATGCTCAACAGCGCCTACGGCACCCATTTCACCCACGTGCCGTATCGCGGCGCCGGTCCGGCGCTGACCGACCTGATGGCCGGCACCATCGACTTCCTGAATGCCGACGTGCCGGTGCTGGCGCCCTACGTCAAGGACAACCGCCTCAAGGCCCTGGTGATTTTCGACACCAAGCGTTCGCCCAAGCTGCCCAACGTACCCAGCAATATCGAAGCCGGCGTGCCGCAATTGCAGATGACCAACTGGTACGGCATCTTCGCCCCCGCCGGCACGCCGCCGGCGGTGCGTGCGCAACTCGAGAGCGCGATTCTCGGCGTTGCCAATTCGCCCGACGTGTCTTCCAAGCTTTCGGAGGCCGGCATGAGCAAGCCCCTCAATACGGCGGCCTTCCAGGCTCGCGTGAACCAGGACTTTGAGCGCTGGATTCCGTTCATCAAGAAGGCCGGGATCCACGCCGACTGAGCGCGCGACGCGGATGCGCCAGGAGCCGTCCGCAAGACCAGGTGAAATAGAAAACGGCCGCAACAGCGGCCGTTTCTTTTTCCGGCCGCAGCGCAGCCGGGCGGATACAAGAGCCGCTTAAGCGATCTTGAATTCCGCAACCACCTGCTGCATGTTGCTGGCGATCGTATCGAGCTCGCGCGCGGTGCCGGCGGTGGTGCTGGCGGCGGCGCTGTTCTCTTCGGTCATTTGCGCGATCTTTTCCACCTGCTGGGCGATGCTGGTCATGGCCGTGCTCTGCTCGCGGATGGTGTCGTTGATCTCGACCACCGCCTTGACCGAGTCGCGGGTGCTCTGGCCGATCTGGGTGATCGCCTGGCTGGCGGCCTGGGCATGGGTCACGCCCTTTTCAACGTGGTGCGAAACTTCGGCCATCGCCTTCACGCTGGCCTGTGCGCTGACCTGCATGGCGGCGATGCTTTGCGCGATTTCCTGGGTCGAGGAGGCGGTGCGCTCGGCCAGCTTTCTCACTTCGTCGGCCACCACGGCGAAACCGCGGCCCTGTTCGCCGGCGCGCGCTGCTTCGATGGCGGCGTTCAGCGCCAGCAGGTTGGTCTGGTCCGCCACTTCGCGGATCACCGTGACGACGGCGTTGATCTGTTTGCTGTTCTGTTCCAGTTCGGCGATGTCGCGCGAGGTCTGCTCGATGGTGCGGGCAATCGCGTGGATTTCCTCGACCGCATCGCCGATCACCTTTTCGCCGTCGACGGCGGCGCGGCCGGCGACTTCGACCAGGTCATTGGTCTCGGAGGCGCGGGTGGCGACCTGGTTGATGCTGACGGTCATTTCCTCGACCGAGGCGGCCATGCTGGCGGCGGCGTCGCTCTGGTAGGAAGAACTGGTCGACACCTGGTTGGCGGCGGTGGCCAGCCCGGTGGCGGCGCCGTTGACGTGGCCGGACTTTTCGTGGATCGAAGACAGGCTGCCCTGCATCTTCTCGATCAGGCGGTTGAAGGCGACGGCGGTTTCGCCGACCTCGTCCTGGCGCAGCACCGGCGAGCGCAGGGTGAAATCAAGGCTGCTGGAAATATTGTCGACTGCGTCGCGCATGCCGTTGAGCGAGCCGACGGCGGCGCGATAGGTCAGGTAGCCCAGGGTCGCGGAGAGCAGGGCGGCGATGGCGCCGCCGATGCACAGCAACAACAGCGCGCGTTCGTACAAGGCGCGGCTGGTTTTGCTGAAGTCCAGGCCGACGTCGCGATTGATCTTGATGTCGGCGTCGATGGCGGCGGCCACCTTGCCGGCGAGGGCGCGGTTCTCGTGGAAATAGTCGCGCGCTTCGTCCTTCTTGCCGGCGCGCGAGAGGGCCAGGCCACGGTCGACCACCGTCATATAGGCCTGTACGGACTGTTGCACGGCTGCGATGGCGCGCTTGTCGTCGTCGTTGGCGACCAGGTCTTTCTGGTATTTGTCGACGCTCTCGGTCAGGGTCTTGCGCGCGTTGGCCATTTCCTGCTCGATCGCCGCCATGCCGGCGGCGTCGTTATAGAGCATGTGCTTGTAGGTCAACACGCCCACCAGGCGGGCGCTGCCGGCCGCGACGAACAGGTCTTCATAGCTCGGCAGGGTGTTGTCGATGACGAACTGGCCGCGTTCACCCACCGACTTGAGCTGCGAGAGGGAATAGCCGCAAAGGACAAGAATGCTGAAGATCGATAATGCGATCAGGAGTTGCAGGCGTCTGGCGATAGTCATGATCTGAGTGATAAATAAATTTATGGCCACAAGCCGCGCGAACTGCCGTGGGAATGCCCTAAGGGACTGCCGTAAGGGACCGGCTATCGGCATGGTAGCGTCGCCTCGCGGCGGCAAAGCGCCCAATAGGCACGCAAAAACGCTTCTTTTCCGCCACCACGTTTGCGGCGCGGCCCGCGGGCGGGCCTAGACCCCGGTACTGGGTCCGGAGGACTCGCCGGCGAGATCGTCGTCGTCGCCTTCTTCGAGCGCGGCGCGCGCTTCGGCGGCGCGGTTGTAGGCGGCGCGCTCGTTGGCCGGCGGGCGGTAGAACACGACGCGGCTGCCGGTCGATTCCTTCGCCTTGTACATGGCGCTGTCGGCACGCGCCAGCAGTTCCAGCGGCTCGCCGGCATCGACCGGGAAAATCGCGATGCCGATAGAGGCCGCCACCGGCGAAGTCTCGTTGAACTCGGTGTAGGGCATGTTGAGCACCCGCGCCAGCTTGTGGGCGACGTCGGCGATGTCGCCGTCGCTGCCGGCTTGCTCCAGCAGCACCACGAATTCGTCGCCTCCAAGGCGCGCCACGGTGTCGCTGGCGCGCACCGTCGCCTTCAATCGCTTGGCGGTGCCGATCAGCAAGGTGTCGCCGGCGGCATGCCCCATGGTGTCGTTGACCAGCTTGAAGCCGTCGAGGTCGATGAACAGCAGCGCCGCGCGCCACTCGTTGCGGCGCGCGCGGGCCACCGCTTTTTCCAGCTCGGCGTTGAACGCCAGGCGGTTGCGCAGGCCGGTCAGGGCGTCGTGGGTGGCGGCGTAGGTGAGGCGCGCCTCGGCCTCGCGGCGCAGCCAGAACAGCGAAATCTGGCTGCCGACGGACTGGGCGATGGAGTCGATGAAATCGTCCATCTGCTGCACGTGCGGGCCGAACAGTTCGAGCAGGCACACCACGTCGCCCTGCACCAGCACCGGAAAGGCGAATGCGGCGTGCAGGTTGGACTCGGCGGCGGCGGTGGAACGCACGAAGTGCGCATCGCGCGGCGCATCGCTCATCCAGGAAATCGCCTGGGTGTGCCAGGCCACGCCCAGCAGGTCTTCGCGGATGCACGGCAGGCGGCGCGCCCGCGAGTCGTCGGCCAGCGGCTGGGCCACCGGCGCGGCCCAGATTTCGCCGCAAACCAGCGCGCCGTCTCTAGGATCGCGCATCCAGCGCGCGCCGTACAGCCATCCTAGGGGTTTGCAAATTGATTCGAGAATCCCGGGCATCGCCTCCGACAGGCGGCCGTGGCTGGCGAGAATGCGGGTGACCGCGTCCTTGATCTCCAGTTGCACCTGCG
The DNA here is from genome assembly GCA_036271855.1 of Burkholderiales bacterium. Lineage (GTDB taxonomy): Bacteria > Pseudomonadota > Gammaproteobacteria > Burkholderiales > JAEUOS01 > JAQGMJ01. The sequence goes on along the minus strand of DATAZV010000440.1, from coordinate 10,405 downwards.
CCTGGCGCACCAGGGTGACGTCGCGGCTGGCGCCGCGGTAGCCGGAGAACACACCGTCGCGGTCGGCCACCGGCACGCCGCTGATGGCGCCATAGCGCAGCCGGCCGCGCTGGTCGACCCGGCCGACGACAAAATCGTGAAAGGCCCGGTGCGCATCCATCTCGCCCTGCATCCGGCTCCAGTCGACCGCGGAAACGCCGATCGACGGCAGTTCCCAGGGCGCCTTGCCCTTCATCCACTCGAAATCGTTGCGGCCGAAGGCGGTGTCGCGGGTATAGACCTGGGTATAGCGGTGGCGCTCTTCGCTTTCCCAGAACATGTCGTGGCCGGACAGGGTGATTTCGCGCAGCACGCCCGACCAGCTCTCGTTTAGCTCGGGCATGCCGCCGGTGAGCATTTCCGGGCTGGTGGTGGTGAGCGGCCCGTGGCGCTGCGCGATTTCCAGCACGCGCACCTTGGCGCGGCTGCGCGCCAGCAGGGTGGCCAGGGCAACGATGGCGACCACCGCGACCAGCCCGACCAGCATCGCGTCCCACCAGGAGCCGGCCAGCGAATTGTCCGCCGCCCGGGCGCCGAGCGTGACCATGCCGGCGCATAGGCCCAGGCTCACGGCAGAGCGGCGGCGAAGTTTCACGTTGACGGTTTCTGGCGGCGTAATCAGGCTAAATCTTTGCGGCACGATCCGTGGGCCTGGCGTGGGTGTCTGCGTGCTGGAGCGGCCGGCCACGGCTGCGCACATTGGGCTTTGGACGCCAGTTTAATCAATATTCGGGGTTCCCGCGCGAAACATCCGGGATATGCCAGCGGAATCGCCCGTTTGGTTGCGGGATATACGGCGCCGGCAGGTACCTTGGATTTGGCATGAATCGCTCCTAGGCGATGGTAACGCCCCCATCGGCGACGATCATCTGCCCGGTGATGAAAGCGCCGGCGCGCGAGGCCAGCAGCACCGCCAGCCCGGCGATGTCCTCCGGCTGGCCCAGGCGCCGCAGCGGCGTCTGCGCCTCGCGCTGGCCACGCCGTTCTTCGTCTTCCCAGAGGGCGCGGGCGAAGTCGGTCTGCACCAGCCCGGGGGCGATGGCATTGACCCGCACGTTGTGCGGCCCCCATTCGACCGCCAGGTTGCGGGCGAGGGCCGCATCGGCCGCCTTCGACACGCCGTACAGGCCGATCATGCCGTTGCCCTTCAGCGCCGCGATCGAGGAGACGATGATCACCGCGCCGTCGCCACGCTCGGCCATCTGTGGAATCACCATGTTGCACAGCTGCCAGTTGCCCTTGATGTTGGTGGCCATGATCTTGTCGAAGGCCTCGTCCGAGGCGCTGGCGGTGGGGCCATACACCGGGTTGGCGGCTGCATTGCAGACCAGGATGTCGATGCGTCCGTAGGCCGCCATGGTGCGCGCCACCAGGTTTTCCAGTTCCGCCTTTTGCGCCACGTTGCAGGGGATGGCGACGGCGGAAAGGCCCTGCGCATCGAACTCGCCCTTGACCTCCTCGCAGGCCTGCGCCTTGCGGCTGGAAATCACCACCTGCGCTCCGGCGCGGGCCAGGTGCTCGGCAATGGCGCGGCCGATGCCCTTGGTGGAGCCGGTGATCAGCGCGGTCTTGCCGGTCAGGTCAAACAGGGGGGAGGGCATCGGAGCGCTCGCTTATCATGACGGAGGGCGACATTGTAATGAGTGGACCATGAGCGGTGCGGCAGAACAGTGGCAGGAGGTGCTGGACTTCTGGTTCGGCGCGCCGGGCATGGCCGGCTACGGCCAGGCGCGCAAGGCCTGGTTCGTCAAAAAGCCGGCCTTCGATGCCCAGGTGCGCGAACGCTTTCTTGGCCTGCATGCGCAGGGCCTGGCGGGCGGCCTGGCGCAATGGCAGGAATCCGCGCAAAGTCTGCTGGCGCTGATCATTTTACTGGACCAATTTTCGCGCAACATGTTTCGCGGCCGGCCCGAGTCTTTCGCCGGCGACCCGCAGGCCCTGGCCGCGGCACGCCTGATGGTGGCGCGGGGCTGGGATGCGCCGTTGCCGCCGGTGCTGCGCGGTTTCGTCTACCTGCCCTATGAACACGCCGAGGATGCGGCCGCCCAGGAGGAGTCGCTGCGCCTGTTCGGCACGCTGCCAGCGGGAGAGGAGCGCGACGAACTGCTGAAATGGGCGCGCAAGCACCACGAGGTGATAGTCCGCTTCGGCCGTTTCCCGCATCGCAATCGCATCCTCGGGCGCATTTCGACGCCGGATGAGGAGGCTTTTCTCAAGCAGCCAGGCTCGCGGTTCTAGGCCGGTCCCGCAAGCTAGAATGCGCCCTGGATCATCAATTGGACAACCGCGATGAGCGCGGTTCCGGGGGCAGGCATGCACACGCATACGACCGAAATCTCGGACTGGGTAGCGCGTTTCGCTCCTTTGCTCAGGCAGGGCGGGCGCGTGCTCGATCTCGCCTGCGGCGCCGGCCGGCATGTACGCTACCTGGCCGCCCGCGGCTGCCTGGTCGAGGCGGTTGACCGCGACGCCGAAGCGCTGCTTGGCCTGTCCGGCGCCCCGGCTGTCACGGTTCGCCATGCAGATCTGGAAGGGGGCCCCTGGCCTTACGCGGAAGGCATGTTCGATGGGGTGGTCGTCACCAATTACCTGTTCCGCCCGATTCTGCCGCTGATCGCCGCCAGCCTGGCGCCCGGCGGGGTGCTGATCTATGAAACTTTCGGCCTGGGCAACGAGTCCTATGGGCGGCCGTCGAATCCCGATTTCCTGCTGGCGCCGGGGGAGCTTCTGGCGCTGGCGCGGGCGGCGCAGTTGCGGGTGGTGGCTTACGAGGACGGCTACACCGAAATCCCCAAGCCGGCGATCATCCAGCGCATCGCCGCCGTGCGGGGGCCGGTTGAACCCGGCACCCTGTTGCTGGCTGCCGGAGAAAGTGCCTGACACTGTTACGTTTTTTAACCGTTGCCCGGAGCGGAAAAGGCGCGGTCTGGGGTAAAATGAATGATTATTCATCCAGGGCTGGGCTAGAGGACAAGCATGGCATTCCTTCAAGGCAGTTGCGTGGCGATCGTGACCCCGATGTTGCAGGATGGCGCACTTGATCTGCCCGGCTTGAAACGCCTGATCGACTGGCACGTCGCGGAAGGTACCGACGGCATCGTCATCGTCGGCACCACCGGCGAATCGCCGACGGTCGACCACGAAGAGCACTGCCTGCTGATCAAGACCACCGTCGAGCACGTCGCCGGGCGCATCCCGGTGGTCGCCGGCACCGGCGCCAATTCGACCCGCGAAGCCATCGAACTGATGCACTACGCCAAGTCGGTGGGCGTCGACGGCTGCCTGTCGGTCGTGCCCTACTACAACAAGCCGACCCAGGAAGGCCTGTATCGCCATTTCCGTGCTCAGGCCGAAGCAGTCGAACTGCCGCTGATCCTCTACAACGTGCCGGGACGCACCGTCGCCGACATGAGCAACGAGACCGTGCTGCGCCTGACCGAAGTGCCGGGCATCGTCGGCCTGAAAGACGCCACCGACAATATCGAGCGCGGCTCGGCGATGATGCGCGCCCTCCAGCAGGCGGGAAAAAAGGATTTCGCGCTGCTCTCCGGCTGCGACGGCACCGCCCTGGCATTCACCCTGCTGGGCGGGCACGGCACCATTTCCGTCACCGCCAACGTCGCGCCGCGCCTGATGCACGAGATGATCGCCGCGGGCCTTGCGGGCGATGTTGCGCGCGCCCGCGAATTGAACAACAAATTGCTGCCGCTGCACCAGCGGCTGTTTCTCGAGGCCAATCCGATCCCGGTCAAATGGGCGTTGGCCCGCATGGGCCGTGCGGGGGGCGCGCTGCGCCTGCCGATGCTGCCGCTGTCCGACCAGCACCACGCCGCGCTGGAAGATGCCATGCGCAGCGCCGGGCTGCTTTGAATCAAAGAGGTTTGAATATGTTGCACCGAATGTTCCTGGGCGCTCTTCTGGCGCCGGTGGTTTTGCTTGGCGGTTGCGCCTGGACGCGCGACCTGATGCAGACCGACAAGGTCGACTACAAGAGCGAAGCCAAAGCCACCGCCAACGTACCGACCCTCGAGGTCCCCCCCAACCTGACGGTGGTCAGGCCCAACGACCGCTATGCGATTCCGGGTGACGATACGCGCAAGCGGATCGAATCGGCTTCGGGCCAGAAGGACAAGCCGCAGCTGCAGGAGGCCAGCGTTTCGGTTCTGCCGCCGGTGGGCGACAAGAACATGCACATCGAGCGCGGCGGCTCGCAGCGCTGGCTGGTGGTCGGCGGCAAGCCGGACCAGTACTGGGAGACGATCAAGCAGTTTTGGCAAGAGGGCGGTTTTGTCATCACCGTCGAGCGCCCCGAGATCGGCGTGATGGAAACCGACTGGGCCGAAAAGCGCAGCAAGGTCAGCACCGGGATGATCGGCAAGCTGGTCGGCAGCGTGTTCGACAACTTCACCTCGACCCCGGAACGCGACAAGTTCCGCACCCGCCTGGAGGTCAATGCCCTGGGCGAGACCGAGATCTATATCAGCCACCGCGGTCTGGTCGAAATCTACCCCAACGAAGCGCGCGACCAGACCGTGTGGCAGCCGCGTCCGGCCGATCCGGAACTGGAAGCCGAATTCCTGCGCCGCCTGATGGTTCGCCTGGGCAGTGACGAGGCGCAGGCCAAGAGGCTGACCGCGATCAATGCAGAGAACAAGGCGCCGCAAAATGCCACCCTGACCAAGGAAGGCCAGTACAGCATGCTGCTGGTCAACGACAGTTTCGACCGCGCCTGGCGCCGCGTCGGCCTGGCGCTGGACCGGGTCGGCTTTACCGTCGAAGACCGCGATCGTTCCAAGGGCCTGTTCTTCGTCCGCTACGCCGACCCCGACTCCACCGCGACGAAAAAGGAGTCGGATGGATTTTTCGGCAAGATGACCAACTGGTTCAGCAAGGACAAGGCAGGGGTGTCCACCGAGCAATACCAGATCAAGGTCAGCAGCGCCGACCCGGCCACCCGGGTGGCCGTGCTGTCGAAGGCCGGCGCGCCGGAAGAAAGCCAGACCTCGCGGCGCATTCTTTCGCTGCTGCAGGAAGACCTGAAGTGATGGCGCCGGCCGGGGGCGCGGCGTCGCTGCCGCCAACCCGCTGCCGCACCTGCAAGCCTTGAGTGGTTTTCGCTTCGCTTCGCTAGGGTCGGGCAGCGAGGGCAACGCCCTGGTCGCCGAAGTGGCCGAGGGCGGCAGCGTGACCCGCGTGATGATCGACTGCGGCTTCGGCCTGCGCGAGTGCGAGCGCCGGCTGCAGCGCCTCGGCATCGCGCCCGACAGCCTCGCCGGCGTCCTGGTGACCCATGAGCACGGCGACCACATCGGCGGGGTCGAGCGCCTGGCGCGCAAGCACGGGGTGCCGGTGTGGATGACCTACGGTACCTTCGTCGCCTCCAACCTCGGCGGCGTCGGCCCGTACAAGAGCGAAATCGACATCCTGGTGCACCTGATCGACCACCACGAGCCGTTTGCCATCGGCGGCATCGAGGTGCATCCCTTTCCGGTGCCTCACGACGCCCGCGAGCCCGCCCAATTCGTGCTCTCCGACGGCCAGCGCCGTCTCGGCGTGCTCACCGACCTGGGCGCCTCGACGCCCCATGTCGAGGCCATGCTGGCCGGCTGCGAGGCCCTGGTGCTGGAATGCAACCACGACGGTGACATGCTGCGCAACGGCGCCTATCCGGCCAGCCTGAAGGCGCGGGTGGGCGGGCGCTACGGCCACCTGGAAAACGCCCAGGCGGCCGCCCTTCTCGGCAGCGTCGCCCATGCCGGCCTGCAGCATGTGATCGCCGCGCACCTGAGCCAGCAGAACAACACGCCCGAACTGGCGCAGGCGGCGCTGGCGGCCGCACTCGGCTGTGCGGCGGACTGGATCGGCATAGCCCACCAGGAGGCGGGTTTCGACTGGCGTTTGCTGGGCTGAGGAAAGCGGCGTGTTTGCCGGGCGAAACACGCGCCGCCGGCCGGCGGCAGGCAAGAAAAAGCCGGGCGAACAGCCCGGCTTTTTTTAATGCAAAAAACTGATTACTTCTTCATCGGGGTGTCGGCCTTCGGAGCATCGGCAGCAGGCGGAGCCATTGCAGCCGGAGCCGGGGCAGCGGCGGCAGCACCACCGGAAGCGTCAGCAGCCGGAGCCGGAGCAGCGGTGGCAGCGCCACCGGAAGCGTCAGCAGCCGGGGCCGGAGCCGGGGCGGGGGCCGGAGCCGGGGCGGGCGCAGCGGCGGGAGCCGGTGCGTCAGCGGGCTTCGGTTCTTCTTTGCTGCAAGCTGCCAGCGAGGCGGCCAGCAGGGCGGCGATGATCAGGGACTTCTTCATCTTTCTTCCTTTGCGAAAAGATTGAATTAGGATAAATTTCTTTGTCCGGAAAAAACATTCGCGAACTTCCGCGGAAAACTTAAAGACTCGCGAATGTCCTTGCCGAAACAAGCCCTAGATTATAGGCTCTTTTTCAAACTGGTGCCAGATTGCGCCGCGATGCACCAAACTGACCTTGCCGGACGGGATTTTTCGCGGTTCCGATCCGGGTCGCATATGCTGCATTGCGCCAGCGAATGTAGCAGGGTGTTTTTTGCTGCACGGCATTTTTTCGAGAGGGTCGCATGAGCGCAGTCGGCATCGCTGAACTGGCCGCAATGGTGCCCGATGGCGCCAAACTGGTGATCGCCAAGGACGAGAGCGGCGTGGCGATGGCGGCCGCCCTGGCGCTGATCCGCCGCGGGGTGAAAAACCTGCATCTGGTGACGGTGCCGGTCTCCGGCCTGGAAACCGACATGCTGATCGGCGCCGGCTGCGTCGCCACCCTGGAAACCTCGGCCATCACCCTGGGTGAATTCGGCCTCGCGCCGTGCTTTTCGCGGGCCGTCAAAAACGGGTCGATAAAGCTCAGGGATTCCACCTGCCCGGCAATCTACGCTGGCCTGCAGGCGGCGCAAAAGGGCCTGCCCTTCATGCCCCTGCGCGGCATCCTCGAGACCGATGTGTTGGCCAACCGTCCCGACTGGAAAGTCATTGACAACCCGTTCGAGGCGGGAGATCGCATCGTGGTGCTGCCGGCGATCGTGCCCGACGTCGCGCTGTTCCACGTCCCGCTGGCGGATCGCCACGGCAATGTCTTCATCGGCCGGCAGCGTGAACTGATGCTGCTGGCGCACGCGGCGCGCAGCACTCTCGTCACCGCCGAGCACATCACGGATGAAAACCTGCTCGAGGATGAGGCCCGCAGCGGCAGCGTGATTCCCGCGCTTTACGTCAGCGCGGTGGCGCATGCCCCGCGCGGCGCCTGGCCGCTGGGCTTCGGCGACGCCTACCCGGCCGATGCCGCCTGGCTCAGCCGCTATGCGGACGAGGCGCGCACGCAGGCCGGCTTCGCACGCATGCTCGAAGCCGCCCTGCATGGTCCTGACGCGAGGCTGGCCGCATGAGCGCAGCAACAGAAGCCACGCGCGCCGCCAGCCCGACCGAAGTCCTGATCCACAGCATCGCCGGGCTGCTCGCCGGCAGCCGCCATGTCGCTGTCGGCGCCTCCTCGCCGATTCCCGGCGCCGCCGCGCTCTACACCCGCGCGGTATCGGATGGCGCCACCCGCGTCAGCGTGCTTGGTTCGCGGCGTCACAATGCCTTCACCAACGGCGGCGTCGAGTTGTTCGACCTTGCCGCGCAGGGGCGCATCGATGCGTTTTTTCTCGGCGGCGGGCAGATCGACGGCGCCGCCAACATCAACCTGGTGGGCGTCGGCAGCTATCCGCAAATGGACGTGCGCTGGCCCGGCAGCTTCGGCTCCGCGTATTTGTACTACCTGGTGCCGCGGGTGATCCTGTTTCGCGAGGAACATACGCGGCGCGTGTTCGTGCCCAGGGTGGACTTCATCTCGGCGCCGGGGCCGCGCGACGACGGCGCCTACCGGCCCGGCGGTCCGCACGCCATGATCACCAGCCTGTGCCTGTTCGACTTCGACCGTGCGCGCAAGCGCTTCACGCTGAAGAGCGTGCATCCCGGCCATAGCGTGGAAGAGGTGCGCGACAACACCGGTTTCGATTTCGACCTGCCGCCGCAGGTGCCGGCCACGCCCGCGCCCGATGCGGCGGCGCTGGCGCTGATCCGCGGCCAGGTGCGTGATGAAATCGGCGAGACCTATCCCAAGTTCGCCGCGCAACTGGCCGCCGGCTGAGCGGCGGCCCGGCTACAGGAAGCCGGTCGAAATCCAGGGAATCAGGGCGACGATGATCAGCGCGACAAACAGGGCGCCCAGGTGCGGCCAGACCCGCCAGATCGCCTGGTCCGGCGCCACCCGGCCGATTGCGCAGGCGGCATAAAAGCCGACGCCGAAGGGCGGGGCGAACAGCCCTAAGCCCATGGCGAATACCACCACCATCGCGTAGTGCACCTCGTGGATGCCGACCGCGCGCGCCACCGGAAACAGCAGCGGCCCGAACAGCACGATGGCGGGGATGCCTTCCAGCACCGAGCCCAGGACGACGAAGACGACAATGGAAATCGCCATGAAGCCGGCGGCGCCGCCCGGCATGGCGGTGATCAGCTCGACCAGCGCGCGCGAAAAGCCCGACTGCGTCAGCGCCCAGGCCATCACCGTGGCGCAGCCGATGATAAAGAGAATTGCGCCGGACAGGCAGGCGGTGTCCACCAGCATCGGGTACAAGCGCCGCCAGTTGAACTGGCGGTAGACCAAGAGGCCGACGATGAAGGTGTAGACCACGCCGACGGAGGACACCTCGGTCGCCGTGGCCACGCCCTCGACCACCACCGTGCGGATCACCAGCGGCAGGGCCAGCGCGGGAATCGCGATGACGAAAGCCTTTGCGATGTCCTTTTTGGTGGCGCGGCGCACCTTCGAGTTGTCTTCGCCACGGCTCTGGAAATACACCACCACGCCCAGCGCGATCATGCCGACCACCGCCGGCAGCAGGCCGCCGGTGAACAGCGCCGCGATCGAAACGCCGGTGACCGCGCCGATGGTGATCAGCACCAGCGAGGGTGGAATGGTTTCCGACATCGCCCCCGATGCCGAGAGCAGGGCGACCAGGTCGCCTTCCTTGGTGCCGCGCTTTTTCATTTCCGGAAACAGCGCCGGCGCCACCGCTGCCATGTCCGCCGCCTTCGAGCCGGAAATGCCCGACACCAGGTACATCGCGCCCAGCAGCACGTATTGCAGGCCGCCCTTCACGTGGCCGATCAGGGAAGCGAGAAAGTCGACCATGGCGCGCGCCAGGCCGGTGGTTTCGATCAGCGCGCCGAGAAAGACGAACAGGGGCACCGACAGCAGCAGCAGGTGCGACATGCCCTCGTCCATGCGCGAGACCACCACCGACAGCGGGTTTTGCGTCGTCAGCGCGAGATAGGCAAAGGCGGAAAGGCCGAAGGCGAAGCCGATCGGCACGCCCAGCAGCACGAAGGTGCCGACGAAGCCGCCGAAGAAGATCACCAGGTTGAGGTTGCCCAGCGGCGCGAACCAGGGCCGGGCGAACCACAGCCCGACGGCGGCCAGTGCCACCAGAGCGGCCACCGCGGCCGCCTGCTTGAGGCTGGTGCGCTCGATCAATTGCATCAGCGAGATCGCGAGCATCAGCACCGCGCCCAGGCACACCGCCGCCACGCGGAAGCTGTCGTGCCACTCCAGCGCCGGCGACAGGATCACCCACTGGTCGTCGACGTATTCGTACGCAGGCCACAGCAAAAGGCCGACGAACAGGATCACCACGCAGGTGTTGAAGGTCTCCACCATGGCGCGGCGCGGCGGCGACATCAGGTTGAGGAAGGTGGTCAGGCGCATGTGCTCGCCACGCCTAAGCGCGATCACGCTGCCCAGCATGGCCAGCCAGAGAAACAGGATCGACGCCAGCTCGTCCGACCAGGTGAGCGGCGCGTTGAACACATAGCGCGCCACCACCCCGGTGAACAGGATCACGGTTTCGGCCAGCACCAGCACCGCGGCCGGCACTTCGGTGATCACCGCGACCACCCGGTCGAAGCGCCGGAACAAGGCGCCGCGCACGTCGCCCCGGCTTGCGCCGGCATTGCCCGGTGCGGCGGGGCTGGGCGCTGCTTCGCCCACTAGGCCGTCAGCCATCTGGAGTTCCTGGAAAAGATACTGAAAAGATTCTGAATCGGCGGCCACGGCGGCGCCGCGGCCGGGTTTGCGCGCCGGCCCAAGCCAATCCGGCCGGCGCTCAAGCACCGGCCGGGATGCTGGTGACGCTTAGCCCAGCTTGCCGGAATACTTCTCCAGCTTGGCCCAGGCCGTGGGGCCGAACTTGCCCTTCCATTCGGCGTAAAAGCCGGCCTTGTTCAGCGCATTGCGGAAGCTGGCGCCGTCCGGGGTGTTGATGATCATGCCCTTGTTTTTCAGGTCGATTTCCACCGAG
>DATAZV010000439.1:0-3539 GCA_036271855.1 Burkholderiales bacterium | reverse complement strand
ACCGGCGACATGGTCGATGCGTCCACTGCCCTCGACTGGGGCCTGGTCAACCGCGTCGTCCCCGCCGCGCAACTGGATGCCGAGATCGCCAAATTCGCCGCCGCCATCAAGTCCAAAAGCGCCGCCGCCGTGGCTCTCGGCAAGGAAGTGTTCTACCGCCAGATGGACATGGACCTGCCGCAGGCCTACGCACTCACCGCCGAAACCATGACCTGCAATATGGGCCTGGAAGACGCCGCCGAAGGCATCGACGCTTTCATCGGCAAGCGCACGCCGCAGTGGAAGGGGCGTTAGGCGCATGAGCGAGAGCGAAGACCGCGACAGCAGCTACACCCGCCTGCGCCCGCTGGAGGCCGCTTGCGCCGATCCCGGCGTCACCCAAGCCCTGACCCCGCGCGGCGAAATGCTGGTGGTGAACAAGCTCGCCGGCAAGCTGGAGTTCTATCGTGTTGATACGCGCGAGCGCCTGGCCGCTATCGAGATGCCGAAATTCCCGCACGAAGTGCTGCTCGCCCGCGACCACAGACAAGCCTACATCTCGATCTACGGCCAGGGCGTGTTCGGCAAGAACTTCGAGCATCCCGGCGAAGAGGTGGTGATCATCGACCTCGACACCCGTGCCCGCGCGGGCAGCATCAGCACGCTGCCCTACAAGGCGCCGCACGGCATGGCTTTCGACGCCGCCGGCATGCTCTGGGTCTCCTGCGACGTTTCCGGCGTCATCCTGGTGATCGACCCCGCAAAGCGCGAAATCCTCAAGGCGATTCCCACCGGCAGCAACGGCACCCACTGGCTCACCATCACGCCCGACGATGCCAAGCTCTACGCCAGCAACAAGACCTATCCCAACCTAGTGGTGGTCGACACTGCCAGGCGCGAGGTGGCAAAGCAGATTCCGCTCGCCCCCGCAGCGAAGGCCTGGCGCTGTCGCCCGACGGCAGCCGCCTTTACGTCACCGCGCAACGGCCGCAGCAGTTCCACGTCGTCGACACGGCGAGCGATCAAGTCGTCGCCACCGTGCCGATCAGCGTCTTCGCCCCGGTGGAAGAAGGCAAGAACCCGCAAAAGCGCGTCAAGGTCTCGCCCGACGGCAAGCTGCTGGCGATCAGCAGCTTTTCCAGCGGCGAGATCGCGATTGTCGATGCCGCCGACCTATCCTCGCAGCGCCTGCTGAAAGTCGAAAAAGGCCCGATGGGCATCAGCTTTTGCGGTGCTTCGCAAGCCTATGTGATGAACCACGACCAGGGCTCGATCATGCTGGTCGACCTTGCCGCCGGCGTCATCCTCAGCCGCTTCGACACCGCCGCCGGTCCGGAGACCATGGCGCTGTTCTGAGCGCCTACGCCTTTTGCGCCGCCGTCAGCGGCGTCAGGTAACCCATCAGCACCCCGGACATCTCTTCTTCCAGGCGGTAGCCCGGCAGGCGGTGGGCGAACAGGATGGTCCGCTGCAACAGCCCCTCCACCACCGTCTCGGCGGTGAAGGCCGCATGCTCCAGGCGCACCGGGTCGGAAATCAGGTGCGCCAGCGCCCCGCGAATCTGCTCGGCCAGCGAAAACGACACCTGCTCGATGCGCCGCCATAGCGCCACCCGCGGCATGCCGGCGATCAGCAGGCGGTTCAGGTCGACGTTCTGGTAATGCGCCTCGATCACCGCGCGCGCGATGGTGGAGACGACTTCCTTCAGCGGCCGGCCTTCGACGGCGGCCAGGCGCTCGCGCATCACCCGCGCCATGATCTCGGTCTGGCGCTCCACCAGCGCCGCCAGCAGCGAAGCCTTGTTGGGAAAATACTCGTACAGCGAGCCCACTGAAACCCCCGCCAGTTCGGCGATGCGATTGGTGGTCGAATTCGCATAGCCCTCTTTCACGAACACCCGCGCCGCCGCCTCGACGATCGCATCCACCGTCACCTGGGAGCGTTTCTGGACCGGTTCCTTGCGCGGGCGCAGGGAAGGGCGTTGTTTGGAGGGGCGGGTGGCCATGGTTCTCGAAGGAGTCTGCGAAGGGACGCAGCTATCATAACGAGATTCCGCCGCCGGCAAGAAGCCGCCCTGGCACGGTGCCGCGAACGCCCGGTTTTTATTTTGGTTCCGGGCGTCCGCGGCCGGCTGGGTTATTCGTTCCCTAGCCGTTGATCTGCCGTACCTGCATCGCGCCCAGGGTGACAAAGCGAAAGCCCTGTTGCTGCAGCGTGGCCAGGCCCACCGAGAGGCCCTCGGCGGTGTCGCCATTCGGCCTGTTCATGTGGGCGATGATGATGTCGCCGGGCTTGACTGTTTTCATGCGCGCGATGATGGCGCCGCGCTTGAGGGTGGCGCCGGCGTCGGCGTTGACCGAGAAGCCCGCCACCTTGTAGCCCATCGCGGAAATCGCCGTCAGCGCCGCCGGGTCGTAGACCGCGGTGGCGGCGCGGTACCAGCGCGGCGCCACGCCGGTGGCGGCCTGGATGGCGGCGGCGCCGTCGCGCACCTCGCTTTGCAGCGCGCCCAGGCTGGCTTCGCCGGGTATGCCGTAGACCTTGCGGCCGATGCCGATCACAGCCGGCACGTGGTTGGCGCCGTGGTCCTCGATATCGAACAGCTCGGCATGTGCGCGCAGCAGGGCCAGCGCCTGCGGGTTGCGGTCCAGCCACTTGCGGGTGGCGAAAATGCTGGCGGGGATGCGGGACTCGATCAGGAAGCCGATCAGGTCGGCGTCAAAGCCCCCGCCGCAGGCGTCCAGGGTCAGGGCCACGGTCTTGCCGGCGTCTTCCGGCAGCACCAGGCGCTGGTGCACTTCCAGCGGCGCGGTGGCGTGCACCAGTTCGTGCGCGCCCTCCAGCACCGCAAGCGGCGCGGCTTGGGCGCTGCCGAGCAGGGAGAAGGCAAGCAAGGAGGCAAGAAGGGGTTTCATGCATCGAATAACGCACCAACCCCGGGTTTGCTTGAGCCCTTTTACACTTTTTAACTACTTGAATGTAAGCAGGTGTTACCTGCCTGGCCTTGCTTTAGAGGATGCCGGCCTCGCGGTAGGGCTGGTTGCGCGCGATGCGTTCATAGCCGAAGCGGGCCAGGTCGATGCTCCGGAAAGCGCCATGCACCATCAGTTCCGCCAGCCCGCGTCCGGCGGCGGGGGCGTGCATCATGCCGTGGCCGGAAAAGCCGGCGATGGTCCAGAAATTCTCCGCCTCGCCGGCCCAGTGGCCGATCACCGGGTTGCCGTCCAGCTCGCACACCTCGTACAGGCCGGCCCAGGTGCGGTGGCAGCGTGCCGCCTCGAAGGGCGGAAAGCGATGCGCGATGGCCGGCCAGACCACGCGCTCGAAATAGTCGTGATCGACCTCGAAATTGAAGCCGCGCTTCTCCTCCCCATCCACCAGGCCGCCGGAAAAGCCCACGCCCTCGGAGCGAAACGCCAGGCGCGCCATGTCTTTCACATAGGGCAGGCGCTCGACCGGGTTGCCGGCGGTGAAGTAGTGTTCGAAGCGCCGCAAGGGGCTGACCGGCAGGCGCATGCCCGCCAGCGCGGCGACTTCACCGGCCCAGGCGCCGGCGGCGT
>DATAZV010000438.1:0-3968 GCA_036271855.1 Burkholderiales bacterium | reverse complement strand
AACAGGATGGCCGGCCCCCAAGGAACGCGGCGCAGCAGGGCCGGCACGGAGGCGGCGGCGGCGGCGGCGGGAGCTTGCGATGACGGCGGCGATTGTTCTAATTCTGCGCTCATGCGGTGGAGGTCCGATGGCTGTTGTTAGCGGCATCCTATCTGATTCTTTTCCTCGCCGCCATTCCCCGAGCGTCAACCCACTATGACGCTGCAATAAAATCATCCACACTTAGTTGTCCGACTCGCGTATGTTAGTCACCATGCACTTGCTTCACGGCGGGTACGCTCTTTAACAAACGCAGATTTTTGATCGCTAGACCAAAGGCCGTCAATCTGCACCAGCAGGTAACACGGATGCGCTGACCATCGCTTGAACCGAAGCCGCCACTAACAACAAAGTTGTTTAAAAAAGACCATCTTTTTATATCATCGCCCCAACGATTGTCCGAAAAATCTCAGGTTTTCTCAGGTTTGGGCTGAAGCGCCAACACACTTGTAGTCATCGCGCGGTGCGCAATACCGGCTCCGCTACGCCGCCCGCGTCCCCGCCTTCGGCAAACTGAAATAAAACGTCGCGCCCTTCTCCACCGCGCCCTCGGCCCATACCCGTCCGCCGTGATGCGTGATGATGCGCTTGACCGAGGCGAGTCCGATGCCGGTGCCGGGGAATTCGTTGTGGGCGTGCAGGCGCTGGAAGGTGCCGAACAGTTTGGCGGCGTAGTTTTGCTCGAAGCCGGCGCCGTCATCGCGCACGTAGTAGACGCGCTGGCCGGCGCTGGTGGTGATGCTGTCCCCGCTGTTGTTGCTGCCGGTGATTGGGCCGGGGTCGGGGGCGAAGGGGGCGAAGCCGCCGCCGGCGGTTTCAACCCCGCCCACGCATTCGCCGAATTCGATGCGCGCGCGCGGGTGGTTGGAGGTGAATTTCCAGGCGTTGGCGAGCAGGTTGTCGAGCACGTTGTGGATCAGGCGCGGGTCGGCCCAGGCGGTGACGCCTTCGGCGATGGCGAATTCGACTTGGCGCGCCGGCTCGCGCGCGTGCAGCTCGTGGGCGATGGCGCGGGCTTCGCCGGAGAGGTCGATTTCCATTTGCCGCAATTCGGCGCGGCCCAGGTGGGCGAGTTCGAGCAGGCCTTCGATCAGCCGGCCCATGGTGGCGCCGCCTTCGGCGATGCGGTCGAGGAACAGCAGGTTTTCGCCTTCCAGCGTGGGCCCAAGGCTTTCCTTCAGCAGGCCGGCGAAGCCGGTCATGCGGCGCAGCGGCGCGCGCAGGTCGTGGGCCACGGTATAGGAAAAGGTTTCGAGGTCGGTGTTGGCCTGCTTCAGTTCGGCGGTGCGGCGCTGCACCTGTTCTTCGAGTTCGCTGGCGTAGCGCAGGGCGGCGCGCTCCATCGCCTTGCGCGCGGTGAGGTCGCGGGCGATGGAGAGCACCGCCGGGCGGCCTTCGAATTCGAAGGGCAGGGTCAGCACTTCCACATCCACCGTGCTGCCGTCGGTGCGCAGCAGGGTGGTTTCCTGCGGCGGCAGGGTGAGGTGTTCGCGCAGCACGCGGGCGTTGCGTGCGTGCGAAGCGTCGCGCAGTTCCGGCAGCACCGCGTCGATCGCCAGCTTGCCGATGCCTTCCTCCGGCGTGGCGTAGCCGAGCAGGCGCGCGCCGGCCGGGTTGAGCATCACCATGCGGCCGTCGCAGATCACGCGAAAGGCTTCCGGGGTGGCGTCGAACAGCATGCGGTAGTGTTCCTGGCTGCGCTTGAGCGCGCCCTCGGCGCGGATCTTCGAAAACGCGAAGGAGAGGTTGTGCGCCATCTCCTCCAACACCTGCAGCAGCTCGTCGTCGAAAAAGCCGATCTCGCCGGCATACACCGAGAGCACCCCGGCCAGCTCGGTGTCGATGTTCAGCACGAAGCCGGCGGAGGCGCGCACGCCGATGATGGCGGCGTCTTCGAGCATGTCGGCGGCGTTGGCGTCGCCGGCGATGTTGTTGCGCACGAAGCGCCCGCTGCCCTCGCGCGCCACCATCGAGGCGTTGCTCAGCGTGTCGCTCAGGGGGACGGTGTTGGTGCCCAGGCGCCCGCGCAGCGGGCCGTAGCTGCAGAAGGGTTCGAGGGCGTCGCTGGCCGGGTTGTAGGCGCGGATCACCGCCGACACCAGGCCGCCGTCGACCACCGCGATCTCGCAGGCCTTGCGGCACAGCTCGGCCACGTTGGTGATGCGGAAGATTGCCTCGTTCATCCTCGATAAGGCCGTGTTCAGGCGCGTCAGGCGCTCGATGCGCCGCTGGTTGGCGCGGCGCACCGTGAGATTGTGGATCATCGAGATCAGCGCCGGGCGGCCCTCGAACTCGAAGGGGATGGTGCTCACTTCCATCGGCACCTCGGTGCCGTCGGCGCGCAGCAGCGCCTGCTCGGAAGGCGGCAGCGCCACGCCGGTGCGCGTGACTTCCTGGATGCGCGCGCGCGCCAGCGCATGGAACTGCGGCGCCAGCGACTCGAACACCGGGCGCCCGAGGATCTGCTGCGGCGACTGCAGCCCCAGCAGCTCGAGGGCCGCCGGGTTGATCATCACCACCTGTTCGTCGCAGATCACGCGGATCGCCACCGGCATCGAATCGAACAGCTTGCGGTAATGCTCGGCGTTGCTGCGCACCGCCTCGTCGGCGCGGATCTTGGCGAAGGCGAAGGAAAGGTTGCGCGATATCTCTTCGAGCAGGCCGGTCAGCTCGGCGTCGAAATAATCGGTGTGCGCGGCGTAGACCGAAAACACCCCCGCCGGCAGCCCGCCGATCGACAGCGGCAGGCCGCCGGTGGCGTGCACGCCGGTGGCGCGGGCGTCGGCATGGGCCACCGCCACCGAGGTTTCGGCCAGGATGTCGTTGCAGATATAGAGCTTTTGCTCGCGCACCACCATGGCGGCGCGGCTTTTCGGGTCGTCGATGTCCACCGTGCGCATGCCGACCCAGCCCTGCAGCGGGCCGTAGCCGCACAAAAACACCAGCTTGCGGCGCTCCTCGTCGAGCAGGCGGATCGAGGCCGACACCAGCCCGCCGCAGGTGACGGCGATCTCGCACACCGTGCGGCACAACTGCTGCGGGTCGCTCTCGCGGAAAATCGCCTCGTTGGTGCGCGACAGCGCGGCATACAGGCTGGTCAGGCGGGCGATGCGCTCGTCGTTGCCGGCCGCCGCGCCTGCCGGCGCTGCGCTGCCTGCCGCTGCCGTGCCTGTCGCCGCCGTGCCCGCTGCTGCTGCGTCAGGCGGTGCCGCGCCTGCCGCCGGTGTGGCGGCGGCGCGCGCAGGCGGGCTGTCTTTCGCGTTCATGCGCGTGCTGTCGGGGTCAGCGTGCGGCGCGGCCGGGTTTGCCTGAGGGGCCGCCTGCCGCTGCGCCTGTCTTGAGGTCCGGCGCGCCGGTGCTGGAGGAATAAGCTTTCATTGCTGCCAACCCTTCATTAACGTTTCTTTAATAGTTATTGTGCTGCGCCGCCGTCGTTTGTCCCGACTGCGGAATGGTACCAAATGAGGGCCGAAAGAAAAGTGTGGAACAAATACGCAACAAATGCGGGCCGAATGCGGGTTAACGGCGCTGCCGCCGGCCCCTTGAGGGCGCCCGCGGCCCCGTGCATCGGCAGGCTTGCGGTTGTGCATCAATAGGGTCGCGGTCGTGCATCCGCCGGCCTGCGCCCCTTGCTGTCGGCGCCTTCCCACAGGCAAATCAGCCGCGCGCCGCCAGCCGCGCCGGCGCCCCCGCCCTAAAGT
This sequence comes from Burkholderiales bacterium, assembly GCA_036271855.1. Lineage (GTDB taxonomy): Bacteria > Pseudomonadota > Gammaproteobacteria > Burkholderiales > JAEUOS01 > JAQGMJ01. The sequence continues at coordinate 228 of DATAZV010000438.1, read as the reverse complement.
CACCCCCATGTTGCGCCGGTTGTGAAACATCGCGGGCGCCGCCCTCGCAAGTCCCCATGCTCAATGCCAGGACCGCTGCGGCAGGGCGGCGCCCGCGAACGCAGCCGGCGGCGCGCGCCGCGCTTCATCCAGCAGCGTTTTCCCCCGGGGTCGGCGCACCCGAACCCAGGAGAGAACATCATGCTGACACCGCAAGCCATCAAATCCCTTTCCCTGCTGCTGCTGGCC
>DATAZV010000437.1:0-2630 GCA_036271855.1 Burkholderiales bacterium | reverse complement strand
CGGGTTGAGCATGTAGGCCAGCAGCACGCCCAGCATCAGGGGAATGAAAAAAGCCTGCGCCCATTTCAGGCAGAACACCAGAGCGACGATGGCCATGATCACCAGCGCCACACTGCGCGGATTGCGCAGCGCACGGCCAGTGCGCGGCGGTGGCTGCGCGGTCAATAACGGCTGGCCGTCGATGACGGCCGCGCCGATCAGGTAGGGGGCCGCGATTTCGGGGTCAATGGCGCTCATGCGGTGTCAAACGCGGAGGGGCACCGGGCCCACCCGCGCGACCTAGCGCGAATTGATCAGGCGCGACAGCACGAAGCCGGCGGCCACCGCGATGCCAAGCGCGGTCAGCGGGTTGGCGCGCACATAAGTGCCGCAATTTTCACTTAGGCGCTGTTGCGTTGCCTTCAGTTGTTCGGCCTGCTTGCTCAGGCGGGCGGTAGTGGCGTCGGTCACCTCGGCCAGGCGGTCGACGGCGCCGTGAGCGCCCGCAGCTAGGCGATCGACCGCCGGATGCGCGCTGCTGGCGAGCTTGTCCACCTTCTCATGGGCCGCGGCGCTATAGCGGGTGGCGGCTTGATTGACGCTGTCGTTCAGGTTTTCCATCATTACTCCTCGGCGGACAGGGAAAATTTGCACAAAGCGCGCTGATATGCGCGGCATTCAACCAACGCGAGCAAGCCTTATGCCATCAGGGCCAGAGCTCGAGCGAAGCCCGTTCCGATTGCCGGACACATGTTCCCTTCCGACATTGCAGGCATTTGACGATATCGGCCGGGCACGCCGATTGCGAAACACAGGGAGCGCGGCAAAGATAAGGTCACAAGCGCGCTTCGCTTTTACAACGAAGGAGTTTCGCCATGAAACGTACGCCATTCCTGGTTCCCTCATTGCTCATTGCGTTGTCAGCAGCGTTTTGTGGCGGACCGGCGCTCGCGCAACAGGTCGTCGGCGTGGCGCCCGAGGGTGTCGTTGTGACGCAGGACACGGCGGTCGGCTGGAGTGTAAAAAAGAGCCTGCTCGGCAAGATGGTCTACAACGAAAAGGACGAAAAGGTCGGCGTCATCACCGATCTGCTGATCGGTCCGGACAGCACCATTTCCCACGTCGTGGTTGCGGCGGGCGGCTTTGTCGGCAAGTCCAGGCACGACGTCGCCATCGAAACCGGCAGCCTGGAGGTGCGCGACGGCAAGTTCTATGTCGAAGGCGCCACTCGCGAAAACGTCAAGGCGACGCCGGGTTTTCAATACGCCAGCCGCCTGTAAGCACCAGCCGGCCGGCGATTTCCCTGGCGTCCCGCCAGGCACGCGCAATGCTCTTGTTGACGCAGGCGGTTCCGCAGGCGGCTGAGGCTGCCGCGGTTGATTAACCCAAAGAGAAGGAGAAGCTCATGAGCAACAACAAAGACCAGGTTCAAGGCGAAGGTGATTACAAATCGGCCAAAAAATTTGACAAGGCGGAACGCGATTTCGTGAAGTCGGGCGCGGTTGAAAAGGCGGCGCACAAGGCGGAACCGAAGTCGGACGCGGAAGCCCGCGAAATGCTGCGCGCCGAGAAGATCGGCCGCAGCCACTCGAAGGGCGAGGACAGGGGCGGTGCCGCCAATGACGGCACCGCCGGTCTTGACGCCGACGAGTAAAGCCCCGGCAGGATTTGCCGGCGCCGGACCAAGGTCCGGCTTTTTTGTGCCTTTTACACGCCGCGACAAATGGCATGTGAACGTTTTGGCGACACCTGCTGTCAGAAATGGCGTCTGCCGGCGCATTTCCGGCCCAACTTTCTTGAGGTAAGCGCATGGCCGGCTGGAAAACGCAGCCCGCCGCGACAATAGCGCAGCCTGATCCCGGCACTTTCGCGCTCAGCGGCAACTGGACTGTATACGGCATCGGCAAACTTGAGCAGCGGGTCGATGCGCTGGCCTCGTCCGGCGCCACGCAGCCGATCGTCATCGACGGCGCCGGCGTGGCGGCGCTCGATACCGCCGGCAGTTGCCTGATCCAGCAATTCCTCGCCCGGCTGCGCGATCTCGGCGCCAAGCCGGAGTTGCGTGGCTGGCAGCCGGGATTTCTCAAGCTGCTGGAACTGGGCGGAAAGGGAGGGCCGCCGCCGGCCGTCGCCGTCCACCGTTTTGCGCGCCTGGACGCACTCGGCCACAGCGTGGCCTCCGAAGCGGCGCAGGTCTATCAAGGCCTGGGATTCATCGGCGACCTGGTGCTGACCTTCGGCCGCTGTTTGGCTCAGCCCTCGCGCCTGCGCTGGCGGCCGATCCTCTACAACATCCAGAGCGCCGGCACCAGCGCCTTGCCGATCGTCGGCCTGCTGGCCTTCCTGCTCGGGGTGGTGGTGGCCTATCAGGGCGCCGACCAGTTGCGGCGCTACGGCGCCAGCATTTTCATCGTCGACCTGGTGGGAATTTCGATGGTGCGCGAGTTCGCGCCCCTGGTGACGGCCATCATCGTCGCCGGCCGCTCCGGCGCGGCCTATGCCGCGCAGATCGGCGCGATGAAAACCAGCGAGGAGATCGACGCCATGCGCACCCTGGGCATTTCGCCGCTGGAAATGCTGACCCTGCCCAAGCTGATCGCCCTGGTGATCGCCATGCCGCTGCTCACGGTATTCGCCGACGCTACCGGGAT
>DATAZV010000436.1:0-8921 GCA_036271855.1 Burkholderiales bacterium | reverse complement strand
GTAACGGCGAAAAGGGCGCCATAGTACCCGTGTTCCCCTACGGCCGCGTCACCACCCACGTATCGCCCTGCCGTTCCAGCACCAGTTTCGCGCCCTTGACCACGATTTCACCCTTGCCGGAAGCCTGGCCTGTTACCGCCATTGGGGCCTGCTTGCCCTCAGGTGAAAACCACAGCAGCGTACCGGTGGCCGGTACGCGGGTGCCGTAGCGCATCCAGCCGTTCAACATCGGCGAACCCAGCACCTGGCCATTCGCCTCTTCATTGCCGCGGGTCAGTGCCACCAGGTCGAAATTCATCACCACCACGGTCGGCTCGATCATCACGATGGTGAATCGATAGGGAAAGGCGCGCGGCTGCACCACCTGGCCGCTCTCGGTAGCCACGCTGCCCGCGCCCTGCCCCGCCGGCGCCGCAGCCAGCGCGCCTATGCTGCCGAGAAAACCCATCACCCGCCCCGCCGTGGCGTAGGGGTCTTCGCCGCTCCAGGTCGAGCGGCCCCAGCGGTTGACCCTGCGATAGCCGGTGCCGGTAAACGGTGCCGAGCGTTCTTCGCTGTAGTAATGCGCGCGGCCGCCGCTGCCCAGCCAGGGCATGTCGCCGTCGGTATTCTCCTTCCACGCATGGGCCAGCGAGCTGATGCCCATGAACCCCAGGGTCATCAGTAGCCGCAGCAGGTGGCCCAGCAGGGCGAGCGGGCGCCTCACGGCTTGTCTCCCGTCATGCCGCGTGGATCGAAATAGATGAAGCGCGACTCTCCCGGCTTGATACCGGGCACCATCGCCGAGATGTCGTGCCAGTGCAAATCGGCTGGCGCGTATTTCAATGCGTACTTGCCCATCTGGGTCCGCTCGATGTAATGCTCGACCGTCACGGTGAAACCGCGGTCCGCGCCCATTTCGACATGGCCGAGGTAGGTCTTGTCGGAAGCCGCCGGCATCCCCGGCACCGTCTTGCGCAGCGCCGTCGCGTACTCCTGCAGATGGGCGCGCAACAGGTCCTCCATGTCCCAGTTGATGCTGTAGGAGGTGGAATCAGCCCAGTCGTAGAGTTGCAGGTTCAGGATTTTTTTCCACACCGGGCCGTCCAGGAACTGCACCATCAGTTTGCCGTCTCCGTGGTCCTCCGGTATCGCATCGAGCGTCGCCAGCGCCTTGTCGCTCGCCACCTTCACCTGCGCCGCGGTTTCGTTCTCGATTCCCGGCGGCATGCCGTAGGCCTCGGCGTGCGCCGAATGGGTACGCGCGGCAACAAAGGGACGGCCGGCCGGCGACTCGAAAAACGCCACCGCCTGGCTGATTTCTTCCGCGCTCAGTACCCGCACCGTGTCCTGGTTGACGCGCCGCCGGTCGTTTTTCACTCGCGTCGGATGCAGCCGCTCCGACTCGCGCCGCAGGGTGTCGGACAGCGACTTGCGTGCCGCCGCCCAGGCCGGGCCTTTTTCGTCCCAGGTGCCGCGTGGCGCCATCTGGTACAGGGCCTCGTTCAGCAGTTTCTCCCAGCGCGGACGATAGGAGATGCGCCCGACATCCAGCGCATAAGCATCGCCGCCCAGGGCTTCGACCAGACGCCGCAAGCCGGCGTTGTTCGCATTGATGTCTTCGTCTTCGACGGTCATGGCCACCGACGGCAGCAGCGTCAACAGGCCGAAGAGCAGAACCGCCCACAGGCGCCGCTCATGGCGCACGATGGTCGCGGACATGGCTGGCGTTCGACCGGCGGATTCCCGTTTTGCTGAAAGTCCTCATCGGCGGCCCTTTCTTGTTCTTGCGCTGGCTCCCAGTGTAGCAGCGCCCTGCTGCCTTTCCCGCGCGGGGCGGTCTACGCGACCAGGCCGTTTTTCACCAGCATCGCCCCGGTCGCCTGCGCCACCGTGGCCCCGGCCTGGTTGACACACTCGGCACGCATGCGCACCACGCCGCCGTCATGCTTCGGCTTGTCTTCCTTCGCTTCCACCAGCCAGGTGGTGGTGAGGATATCGCCCGCCCGCACCGGCCCGAGGAATTTGCAGTTGTGTTCGAGGTAACCGATCGCGGTGCCCGCGAAAATCATCCCGGCCGGCGCGCCGATGATGGCACTGGTGATCACGCCATGAAGGATGCGCCCGCCGTAGCGCGAGCGCTGGGCGAAATCCTCATCGACGTGCAGCGGATTGAAGTCACCGATCAGGGCCGCCCCCAGGGTCAGGTGGGCATCGGTGATGGCCATCTGTTCGACAAAGCGTTCGCCGACGGCGACTTCGCTGTACTTCAAGCCCGTCTTAATCATGCCCATAAACCTCGGAGATGAAGGGAGGCTGCTACTATAACGGCATCGAAGCGGGCGAAGTCCCTTGCCCGCCGCAGGAGAAAAATCATGACCCAGCGAGACGTATATCTCACCGAAGTCGGCCCGCGTGACGGCCTGCAGATTTCCAAGGACTTCATGCCCACCGAGCAGAAGAGGGCGTGGATCAAGGCTGAATACGAGGCCGGCGTGCCGGTGATCGAGGTGTGTTCTTTCGTGCCGGTGAAGCTGATTCCGCAATTTTCCGATGCCGCCGAGGTGCTGGCCTACGCCAATTCACTGCCGGGCCTGGGGGTCGAGGTGCTGGTGCCCAACTACAAGGGCTGCGAGCGCGCGGTGGCGGCAGGCGCGCGGGTGGTAACGGTGCCGGTCTCGGTGTCGGAAGCGCATTCGCAATCCAATGTGCGCAAGTCGACGATGGAGCAGATCGAAGAAGTGAAGCGCATGTGCGAGCTGCGTGACAGCCTGCCTGCCGGCCAACGCTTCAAGGTGATGGGCGCCTGTTCCACCGCTTTCGGCTGCACCATCCAGGGCGATGTTCCCGAAGCCGATGTGGTGCGCGCGGCGGTGGCGCTGCAGGCGGCGGGCGTGGATGAAATCAGCCTGGCCGATACGGTGGGCTACGCCAATCCGGCGCAGATCAGGAGCGTGTTCACGGCCGTGCGCAAGGCGGTCGGCCCCACGTTGCTGATCGAGGCGCATTTCCATAACACCCGCGGCCTCGGCCTGGCCAATTGCCTGGCGGCCTATGAAGTGGGCGTGCGACATTTCGACAGCACCCTGGGCGGCCTGGGTGGCTGTCCCTATGCGCCGAATGCTTCCGGCAACGTGGTGACCGAAGACCTGGCCTTCATGTTCGAGTCGATGGGCGTGTCCACCGGCATCGATCTCGACAAACTCGTGGCGGTGCGCGAGATGATCCGCCCGCAATTGCCGCAAACCGAGTTTTACGGTCACCTTTCGGTGGCCGGCAAGCCGAAAAATTTCGCTTACGCACACGCGTAGGCTTCAGCCCTTACCAACGACGAGCTCAATGCCCATCTATTCCCTTGGCGACCGCCAGCCCAAGATCTCGCCCGACGCCTACGTCGCCCCGAATGCGCAAGTCATCGGCAGCGTCACCCTGGGCGCGAAGTGCAGCGTCTGGTTCAACGCCGTGCTGCGCTCCGACAATGAGGTGATCAATCTCGCCGAAGGCGTGAACGTGCAGGACGGCGCGGTGCTGCATGCCGACCCGGGCTTTCCGCTGAACATCGCGCGCAACGTCACCATCGGCCACCTGGCGATGGTGCACGGCTGCACGATCGAAGAAAACACCCTGATCGGCATCAACGCGGTGATTCTCAACGGCGCGAAAATCGGCAAGAACTGCATCGTCGGCGCCAACGCCCTGATCGGCGAAGGCAAGGTGATCCCGGACGGCTCGATGGTATTGGGCTCGCCCGGCAAGGTGACGCGCGAAACACGGCCGGACGAGCACGAACATTTGACCAAAATCGCCGAGGGCTACATCAACCGCGCGGCGCGCTACAAGAACGAGCTGAAGGTGATCAGCGAAGGCGTGGATGAGACATTCTTGCGCCAGTTGGGCACGGGGTCGGCGCAGCCTTAAAGCTTGTATGGGGCTGCGGGGAGACCTGATGTTTCACCCCATCCCCCTCCTGTCCTCCCCCGTGAAAGGGGAGAGACCCTCCGCTGCTGCGCGGAAAATGGGGGGGTGCTCAGTACGTCTCCTCCCCTTCAAGGGGGAGGACAGGGTGGGAATGGGGTTAAACCGCGTCTAAGCAGGCCGCCGCCCAAACAACCCATACCCCCGCATCATCAGGACGTGTTCGTCCTTCTGGTTGTACATGTCCCAGCGCGTCAGTACCAGGCCGCGGTCCGGCTTGCTGGTCGGGCGTGACTCCTCGATGGTGCGGGTGCCGCGCAACGTGTCGCCCGGGCGCACCGGCTTGAGCCAGCGGATCTCTTCCAGCCCGGGCGAGCCCAGGCTGGCGGTCTCATTCAGGTACGCATCGCACATCAGGCGCATGGCGATGCCGCAAGTGTGCCAGCCGCTGGCGATCAGGCCGCCGAAAATCGAGCCCTTGGCCGCTTCTGGATCGACGTGAAACGGCTGCGGGTCGAACTGTTTGGCGAAGGTGATGATTTCGTCCGCGCCGACGGTATAGCTGCCGATGCCGACGGCTTCGCCGGGGACCAGGTCTTCCCAATAGTATTTGATGGCCATGCAGTGCTCGAGTGATGAGTGCCGCTCAGCAGGCGGCGTGATTGTGTTGGAAGATTAAACGGAAATTGGAATGTTGGATAGCACAAGCTGCTGCGCTACCCAGCGAACTCTCACTCAGGCCGCCTTGCGCCCGGGTTCGCCGGGTTCACTCACCGTCGCCTGCCCCGGCACCTGCAGGGCGGCAAAAGCGGCGAGGTGATGGTCGGTGTCGCCCAGGGTGAGCTCTATCATGCTCAGGCGCTTGAAGTAATGACTGGCGGGCAGCTCATCGGTCATGCCCATGCCGCCATGCATCTGGATTGCCGACTGGCCGACGAATTTCAGCGCACGGCCGGCGCGCGCCTTGGCGGCATGAACAGCACATGCGCGCTCAGTTGCATCTTCACCATCCAGCTTCACCGCCGCCAGATAGGCCAGCGAGCGCGCCTGTTCGATTTCCATGAACATCTCGACGGCGCGATGCTGCAGCACCTGGAAGCGGCCGATCGGCACGCCGAACTGCTGGCGCGTTTTCAGGTATTCCAGCGTCGCCTCGTGTAGCGCATCCATTGCGCCTACGGCCTCCGCCACCAGCGCGGCCATGCCGACCTCGGCGGCACGCTCGATCACGTCCCAGCCCTGGCCCGGACGGCCCAGCACCGCGTCATGCCCAACGGCCACATTGATCAGCGTCACGTCGGCGGCACGCATGCCGTCGATGGTGCGATAGTCGGTGACGCTCACGCCCGGGGCTTTCGCCTCGATCACGAACAGGGTCAGGCCCGCCGTGTCGCGCGGCCCGCCGCCGCTGCGCGCGGAGACGATCAGCTTGTGCGCCTGCGCGCCATGCAACACCACTGTCTTGGCGCCATTGAGCACATGGCCATTGGCGCCGGCCTTGGCACTGGTCGTCACATTGAACAGTTCGTGGCGCGATTGCGCCTCGGTCAGTGCGGCGGCAAGCTTCAGGCTACCGTCGGCCACACCAGGCAACAAGGCCTGCGCCTGTGCGCCGCCGCCGCCGAAGCGCAGCAACGCCGCGCCCAGCACGGCCGTGGCGAAATACGGCTCGACCACCAGGCCACGGCCCAGTTCCTCCATCACCACCAGCAGGTCGACGCCGCCGCCGCCGAAGCCGCCGTATTCCTCCGGCAGCGGCACGCCGAGCAGGCCCAGTTCGGCAAAGCCGGCCCAGGCGGCCTCGCTGCTGCCGGCGCCGTGGATGATCTTCTTGCGCGCATCGAAGCTGTATTCGTTCGCCAGGTAGCGCCGCAGCGAATCGCGCAACTGGTGCTGTTCATCGGTAAAGGAAAAGTCCATCGCTGCCCCTCCTTAAAGACCCAGGATCATCTGGGACATGATGTTCTTCTGGATCTCGTTGGACCCGCCGTAGATCGAGGTCTTGCGATAGTTGAAGTAATAGGCGGCGAGCGGCTCGATCTCCTCGCCCGGCGCCGGATTCTCGAAGTGTTCGAGGCGAAACGGCAGCGCCCGCGGGCCGATCGCTTCGACCATCAGTTCGGTCAGGCGCTGTTGCACTTCGGTGCCCTTGACCTTGAGCAGCGAGGCTTCCGGCCCCGGCCCCTTGCCCTGCGCCTGCGCGGAGACCACCCGAAGCACCGTCATCTCCAAAGCCATCAGTTCGATTTCCAGTTCCGCCACCTTGGCAGCGTAGCGCGGCTCCTGTAGCAGCGAAGCGCCGTTCACCTGCTCCTCGCCCGCGATGCGCTTCAAAAATTCCAGTTCGCGCTTGGAGCGGCCCACCGCGGCGATGCCGGTACGCTCATGCCCGAGCAGATACTTGGCGTAAGTCCAGCCCTTGTTCTCCTCGCCGACCAGGTTTTCAACCGGTACTTCGACGTTGTCGAAAAACACCTCGTTGACTTCGCAATCTTCATCCATGGTCAGGATCGGCCGCACCGTGATGCCGGCGCTGTGCATGTCGATCAGCAGGAAGGAGATGCCCTCCTGCTTTTTCACCTCGGGGTCGGTGCGCACCAGGCAAAAAATCATGTCGGCATGCTGGCCCAGGGTGGTCCAGGTCTTCTGGCCGTTGACGATGTATTTGTCGCCCTTGCGCTCTGCGCGGGTTTTCAGCGAGGCGAGGTCGGAGCCGGCGCCGGGCTCGGAATAGCCCTGGCACCACCAGTCGGTGCAGTCGTAGATGCGCGGCAGGAAATGGCGCTTTTGCGCCTCGCTGCCGAATTTCATGATCACCGGCGCCACCATATTGACGCCGAAGGGCAGGATGGGCGGGGTGCCCGCCTGCGCGCATTCCTCGTCGAAAATATGTTTTTGCGTCGGCGTCCAGCCGGTGCCGCCCCACTCCACCGGCCAGTTCGGCGCGGACCAGCCCTGGGCGGCCATCATCTTGTGCCAGCGCACGTAGTCCTCGCGCGCCAGGCGGCCGTGGTTCAACACCTTGGATTGCAAATCCCCGGGCAGATGGGCCTCAAGCCAGGCGCGCACTTCGGCGCCGAACGCGCGCTCTGCGGCGCTGTAGTTCAGGTCCATGGTCTGTTCGTCTCCTGGTTTTCGACGTCAATGCGCGACGCCTGCCACAAGCGCGCGACTATGCTCAAACGTCGAAGGATGATAACCGAGTTGGCCAGTGCCCCTGCTCGGATTTGCGCGCCGCGGGAACCCGCGCGCGGCGGCGCGCCGCCTTAGTTCAGGCGCGACTTGTCGACCACTGCCAGCGGCAGTTGCGCGACCTCGATACCCTCTTCGAGCAAGGCCTCGGCTTCCTCGCGGCTGGCAACGCCGCGGATAGCGCGTTCCTCGGCTTCCTTGTAATGGATGCGCCGGGCTTCTTCGGCAAACCGGCTGCCGACGTCTTCGGTATTCGAGACGACCTCGGCGATCAGCACGCGCAAGGCGTCCTGCTGCTGTTGCGACAGCACGGCCATCTGCTGCGGCTCGGCCGGCGCGGCGGGTACCGGCAGGCCGGCGCCGCCGCTCTTGCGCGCCGGCGCACGCTTTTTTTCCTCGGCCTGATGGGCATGCAGATTCAGGCGCGGCGCGGAGAGCTGTTTGCTGACTTCGGGCGAGCCGCACAAGGGGCAGGAGAGCAAGCCGCGACCGCGTTGTGCGTCGAAATCCTCAGCCGAAGCAAACCAGCCTTCGAAGCGGTGATCCGCCGCACAACTCAAATTGAAGACAATCAACTTCCCGCCCTTTGTAAAGATTTTTGCCGCTTTTTCGCCCCGGAATCAACGACTCCAGCCGAATGCGCGCTTTGCAGATGTAAGTGTAGCAGCAGCAGGCCGGCGACGCAGGCCCGAAGTGCCGCGACAGCATCACTCCACCGACAGCATCCGGTCTTCGGCGATTGAGCGGGTGGTGGTCTCGAAGGCGGCCATGGTCGCCAGCATCTGCGCCGGGCTGATCGGATACGGCGCCCGCCCCGCCACCGCATCGGCAAACGCCTCCAGCACCAGGCGCAGACTATCCACCGGCGCCAGTTCGCGGCGCTCGGGGGCCTTGCCGGAGAAGCGCAGCACCAGCTCGTTTTCGCCCAGCGCTTCGGCCGAACCCAGGCTGCCGAAGGCATGCAGGCGCCAGTAGAGCGGCGTGGCGCGCACGGTTGCCAACAGGCCGCTGACGCCGTTGGCGAATTCGTACATTGCCGTAACGCTATCCAGCGGCGCCGGCTGCGGCTTGCGCACCAGCATGCGCGCATGCACTTTTGCCACCGGGCCCAGCATGCTGATCATCGAGTCCAGCACATGCAGCCCTGCACCCGTCATGCCGCCACCGGGCGACTCTTCCGGATGGTCGCGCCAGGAATCGGGCAGCACGTTGTTCGAGTGCTCGTTGCTGAAATGGCCTTCGATGTGCAGGATTTCGCCCAACGCGCCCTGTTGCACCATATCCCGCACCGCCGCCACCGATGGCCAGAAGCGCCGCTGCTGGCCCAGGCCCAGCACCACGCCCGCGGCCTGGCATGCTTCGACCGAAGTGCGGGCATCGGCCAGCTTGAGCGCCAGCGGCTTTTCGCAATACACATGCTTGCCGGCGCGCGCGGCGGCGACGATCTGCTGTGTGTGCAACAAGTGCGGCGTGGCCAGGACCACGGCTTGCACCCGCGGGTCGGCCAGCGCATCCTCATAGCGGTCCGTGACCTCGAAGCCGTGGCCGGCACCGAATGGGCGCGCGCTATCCAGCTCCATCGCGACGCCGCGCACAAAGCGCAGGTTCGCGCTCTTGCCCTGGACCGCATTGACCAGGTTGCGGCCCCAGCGCCCCAGGCCGACGATGGCGGCATTGAGCATCAATGATTTCCCTTTTCGTTTCCGCGCCGGCGGATTTCCTCGATCACCACCGAGCTATCGAGTGCGCCCTCGCCGTGTTCGACGCAAGCTTCGAGCACCGCCTGATGCACAGCCAGCAGCGGCAGCGGCTGGCCCAGGCGCCCAGCTTCAGCC
>DATAZV010000435.1:0-20911 GCA_036271855.1 Burkholderiales bacterium | reverse complement strand
GTGCTGCTGGCGCGCGGCGCCGAGGTGCAGACGGTGCAGGACCTGGTGGGCAAGCGCATCGAGCTGACCCAGCATGAAGCCGAGCTGTATGCCTACCTGCGCCGCGAAGGGGTGGCGCGCGACCGCATCAAGGAGCTGCCCAGCAGCTTCGGCATCAAGCACCTGATCGACGGCGAGACCGACGCCATTTCCGGCTATTCGACCGACGAGCCCTTCGCCCTGCAGCAGGCGCACTTCCGCTATAGCATCTTCTCGCCGCGTTCCAGCGGCATCGATTTCTACGGCGACACCCTGTTCACCAGCGCCAAGACCGCACGCAGCAGTCCGCAGCAGGTGGCGGCGTTTCGCGCCGCGAGCTTGCGCGGCTGGCAGTACGCGCTCGACCATCCGGAAGAGATGGCCGACCTGATCCTGACCAAGTACGGCACGCGCCACAGCCGCGAGCACCTGCTGTTCGAAGCCGCCGAGCTGCGCCGCCTGATGCAGCCGCAGCTGATCGAGCTGGGCCACCTGAACCCGGGCCGCTGGCTGCATATCGCCGCGGTCTACGCCGAAGTCGGCCTGCTGCCGGAAGACTACGAGCTGCACGGTTTCATTTTCGACCCCAACCTGCGGCCCGACCTTTCCTGGGCCTACCGCGGCCTGATGGCGGCGCTGCTGCTGACCCTCTTCATGGGCGTACTGGCGCTGCGCGAGGCGCACAACAACCGCCGGCTGCGCACCGAGATCTCCAAGCGCGAAGAGATGGAACTGCAATTGCGCGAGACCAACGAGCGCCTCGGCCTGCAGCTCGACGAAGTGCGCACCCTGCAAGGCCGGCTGGAGGAACAGGCGGTGCGCGACAGCCTCACCGGCCTGTACAACCGCCGCTATCTCGACGATGCGCTGCCGCGCGAGCTGCAGCGGGCGCAGCGCGAAAATTATCCGGTGGCCGTGGTGCTGGCCGACATCGACCGTTTCAAGCGCGTCAACGACACCTACGGCCACCAGGCCGGCGACATCGTCCTGCAGGCGCTGGCCGGCCTGCTGAAAGACAACGTGCGCGGCGGCGACCTGCCCTGCCGCTGGGGCGGCGAGGAGTTCGTGCTGGTGCTGCCGCGCATGCCGCTGGAAAGCGCGGTGGCGCGCGGCGACGCGCTGCGCAAATCGTTCAACGCCCTGCGCCTGGAACTGGGTGGCGAACAGGTGAAATTGACCCTGTCGGCCGGCGTCGCGGTTTATCCGCTGCACGGCAGGACCGCGGCCGAACTGGTGCACGCCGCCGATGCCGCCCTGTACGAAGCGAAGAACGGCGGCCGCGACCAGGTGCGGGCCGCCGGACCAGAAGCCGCCGGCGAAGTGATGAACCACTCCCAGGGCTGATGCCCGGCGCGGCCGGCGGCGATTTCGCCGCGCCGCCGGATGCAGTAATCTTCGCCTCAGTAAAAATGGCATTGCGCAGCGCCGGCAATGCGCGAACAGAAAGCGGAGACAATGAACATCGCACGACGCATCGGCGCCCTTGGGTTTTCCTTCGGATGCGCACTTGCCGGCACCGCCGCCGCGCAAGGCACTTATCCCGACCACGCCATCCGCCTGGTGGTGCCCTTTGCCGCCGGCACCACCACCGACATCGTCGGCCGTGAAGTCGGCCAGGCGCTGACGCAAAAACTCGGCCAGCCGGTGGTGATCGACAACGTCGCCGGCGCCGGCGGCAACCTCGGCACCGAGCGTGTCGCCAGGGGGCCGAAGGACGGCTACAGCCTGGTGCTGGGCACGGTGGGCACGCACGCCATCAACAGCGCCCTCTACACCAATGCCGGCTTCGACCCGCTGAAAGACTTCGCCCCCATCGGCTTCGTCGGCTACACGCCCATGCTGGTGGTCGCCGCCCCCGGCTTCCCGGCCAACAACATCGCCGAGCTGATTGCCCTGGCCAGGCGCACCCCCGGCAAGGTCACCTTCGCCTCCGCCGGCAACGGCACCTCCAACCACCTCGCGGGCGAGTTGCTCAAGGTGATGGCCGGCGCCGACATGCAGCACGTGCCCTACAAAAGCGGCGCGCAAGCGCTCACCGACGTGATCGGCGGCCAGGTCGGCATCATGTTCTATCACATCCCCGCGGTGATGCAGAACATCAAGGCCGGCAAGCTCAAGGTACTGGCCATCGCCAGCATCAAGCGCAGCCCGGCGATGGAAAACGCGGTGCCGATTGCGGCCCAGGGCTACCCCGGCTTCGACATGACCCCCTGGTGGGTGCTCTACGCCCCCGCCGGCACCCCGGCGCCGGTGCTGGCGCGCCTGCGCGGCGAATTTGACGCCATCAACAAGCAGCCGGAATACCTGGCCCGCCTGGGCGCCCAGGGCATGGAGTTCCACGCCATGAACCCGGAAGAGCTCTCGGCGTTTTTGCGCGCCGAATTGCCGAAGTGGGCCAAGCTGGTGAAGGACTCGGGGGCACGCATCGATTGAGCGGCTTGCGCCGGCGCAAACGCCCAGCGCCTGTGCGTCAAACGCGCAAACGCGCCCAACCGGGTGCATGCGGCACTGTTTTAAGCGCTCCAAAGTGTATACAAACCTGGCACAGCGCCTGCTTTAGCCCCTGGTAACCAGCCGCGTCGCGGCTTTACTTGGGGGATAGCCATGAAACGTCGTACCTTTCTTGCGGCCGCTGCCGCTGCCGCCGTAGCGCCGCAAGTCAACGCCGCCGACCCGCTGAAAATCGGCTTCATCTATTCCGGCCCGATTTCCGATGGCGGCTGGACCTACCAGCACGAGCTGGCGCGCAAGGCGATCGAAGCCGAGTTCGGCAGCAAGATCAAGACTTTCTACGTCGAAAGCGTGCCGGAAAGCGCCGAGGCCGAGCGCTTCATCCGCCAGTTCGCGATGGACGGCTGCGGCTTGATCTTCACCACCTCCTTCGGCTTCATGGACCCCACCATCAAGGTGGCCAAGCAATTCCCCAAGGTGATCTTCGAGCACGCCACCGGCTACAAGCAGGCGCCTAACGTCGGGATTTACCAAACCCGGTTCTACGACGGCGCCTACATGATGGGCGTGCTCGCCGGCAAGATGACCAAGACCAACGTGCTGGGCTTTGTCGCCTCCTTCCCGATCCCCGAGGTGCTGCGCAATATCGACGCCTTCACCCTCGGCGCGAAAAGCGTCAACCCGGCGATCAAGACCAAGGTGGTCTGGGTCAGCACCTGGTTCAACCCGGCCAAGGAACGCCAGGCCGCCGAAGCGCTGATCGGCGAAAAGGCCGACGTGCTGTACCAGAACACCGACTCGCCCGCCGTCATCCAGATCGCGCAAGAGAAGGGCCTGTACGCCTTCGGCCAGGACTCCGACATGTCCAAGTACGGCCCGAAGTCCCAGCTCTCCGCCAACACCGTCAACTGGGGCGTCTACTACAAGAAAAAAGTGGCCGACGTGCTCGCCGGCAAGTGGAAGTCCGAAGACACCAAGTGGGGCATGAAGGAAGGCATGATCGAACTGGTCGCGCTGAACCCCGCCGTGCCGGCCGACGTTGCCAAGCTCTACGAGACCAAGAAAAAAGCCCTGCTCGACGGCACCCTGCACACCTTCGGCGGCCCGGTGAAGGACAATACGGGCGCCATCAAGGTCGCCGCCGGGCAAGTGCTGCCGGAAAAAGACCTGTGGTCGCTCACCTGGTATGTCGACGGCGTCGAGGGCAGCGTTCCCAAGTAGGCGCCGCAAACCGCAACGAAAGGCCCGCATGACCGCCGAAAACGACGCACGCTATATGCGCATGGCCATCGACGCCTCGCTTGAGGCCGTGCGCGCCGGCAACATGCCCTACGGCGCGGTGATGGTCAGCGCCGCTGGCGACCTGGTGCACGTCTCGCAAAACAACCAGGTCGTAAGCGGCGACTGCACCGGCCACGCCGAGACGGTGCTGGTCCGCGAAGTCTGCGCCGCCTACGGCGCCGACAAGCTGGCCGGCGCCACCGTCTACGCCAGCGGCGAACCCTGCGCCATGTGTGCCGGGGCGCTGTTCTGGGCGAAGGTGGCGCGGGTGGTGTTCGGCGCCAGCAACGAGAGCATCATGGCCGTCGGCGGGCCGCCCACGCTTTCCCTCAATACCGCGGCCGTGCTGGCCGCGGGTTCTCACGCGATCAAGGTCGAAGGGCCGCTGCTGGAAGAAGAAGCGGTGGCCGTGCTGCGCGAAAAGACCTGAACGCCGGGCCGGGCTTGCCCGATTTGCGCGCCCGGGGTCAGGCCGCGGCCCGGGCAGGCTCATTTCGGCGCTGCCGGCGCGGATGGTGAAGTGAGCGCCGCAGCCCACGCCGCGCCGTGGTTCGCCAGCCCGGTAGCGGAAAAATGGCAGTCGTCGAAACGGTCGAAAGTGCCGTAGATCGCATCGGTGTCGGGGCCGGCGAAAACACCGTCGATTTTTTGCAGGTCGATCTGCACCGCCCGCAGCTTCTGGTCCACCGGAAAGGCGGCGCCGCAGCGCGTGGCGATGGCGACAAAGAACCGGGACTTCGGGAAAATCGACTTGGTCAGTCCGATCAGCTCACGCATGCCGGCCGCGTATTGCGCCGGGGTGACGCGGCGATAGCCGCCGGCACCGTTGTCTTCCTCGCCCTGGTGCCACAAAAAATGCGTCACCTGCAAGCCGTCCGCGCGCGCCGCGTTGAGGCGTTGTTCCAGCATGCGGTAGAGCGGGTGGCCGCGGCTCCAGTCGGCCACCGAGCTGCCGGCGATGGCGGCGGGCAGGAGAAGCACCCGGTCGGCGGCCTTCGCTGCGAGAAGATGCTTGGCCATCAGCGGCCAGGGGCTGCCGCCGATTCCGCTGGAGCCGAGCAGGGGGTCGCGCGCTTCGAAGAATTTTCCTTCCGAGTAATTCAGTACCGCGGCATCGGCCGCATCGGTACGCTGGCCGCCGTGGTTGCCCGCGTTGCTTTGACCGAAGACCACCGCGATGATGGTGCTGGCGGTGATCTCCGGCCTGGGTACGGCGCGCTTGCCCGGCCAGTAGATCAACTGGCCGAACGCATTGTATTTCTCCACGTCCGCTTTGTCCGCGGCAGGGATTGCCAGCATGCGCCGGACCCGCTCCATCCCGATTCCCGAACCCGCTTGCTCCTGCCGCGAATCGAGCCCGATGCCGGCGACAAAGCCGGCCACCCCACCCGTCATCGCGGCCAGCGCAAGCAAAAATGCATGGCGAATCTTTGGCATTCGATGGGGCCTTGTCTACGGCGGCGGCGTTGTCATTGGTCGCGGTGGCCCGCTTTGGGACCGGGCCCGGATTTATTTTTCAGCCTTGCCCTGAAAAGAAATTTCGCCTCGGACCCTTTGACTCCCCGCCTATTCCAGGAAGCGCCTGATCGCCGCAATCGTCGGCCCCGGCGCTTCTTCCATCAGCCAGTGGCCGGCGTCCGGCACCACCAGCTCGGTGACATTGGTCGCCGCATTGCGCATGACTATCGCCTCGTTCGCCCCGAACGACTTGGCGCCGCCGATCGCCAGCACCGGCATGGTCAGCTTGGTGCCCATCATCTTCTGGTTCTGCTCCGCGTCCTGGTTGAGGATCAGGAACTGCGCAAAGGCCGAATGCATCGCCCCCGGGCGGGCATAGAGTTTGGTGTAATGCCGCCGCATCCCTTCGTCGAACTTCTTCGGGTCGCCCGCGAACTCGTTCCAGAAGCGGTCCAGGTAAATCCGCTCACGGCCGGCCACCAGGCGCTCCGCATCCTTGCCGCCGAAGTTGAAGTGCCACAGCGCCGGCAGGCGCAGGATCTGGTCCCACGGCGGGATGCCCGGCACCGGCGCATCCATCACCACCAGGCGGTCCGTCTTGTCCGGATAGCGCGCCGCATAGGCATAGGCCACCATGGTGCCGATGTCGTGGCCCACCACCGCGGCATGGTCGATCTTGAGCGCCGTCAGCACCGCACGCATGTCCGCCGCCTGGTTCCACTTGTCGTAGCCGCCCTCCGGATGCGAAGACAAGCCCATCCCGCGCAGGTCGGGCACCACCACGGTGTGCGTCTTGGCCAACTCGGCCGCCAGCGGCGACCACATGTCGCCACTGTCCCCGAAGCCATGAATCATCAACACCGCAGGCCCCTGGCCGCCGCTGACCACATGCAGGGTCGCGCCCTGCGCCTCGATCTTCTGCGTCTTGAACGACTTGGGAAACGGCTTCACCTGGGCAACTGCCGGCAGCGCCAGCGCCAAGCCGAGCGCAACTGCGGCTATGTTCTTTATCATTCTTGACTCCATCGCGGCTTACCCGTGGGAATGCGCCAGTATGGCAGACCCAGGAAGAGCCGATGTCAAAATCAAAGGTCGGGCGCGAATTTATTTTTCAGCCGCGGCTGGGATCGATTCGATCGCCAACCTGCGCCGGCGTCGCGTCCTCGTCGTCGTCCGGCACCAGGGCGGGCGAGTCCGGCGAGCCGATGGCGCAGAAGACCTTCAACGCGGCGTAAGCGTCGTTGGCCGCATAGAGCAATTGTTCCGGGCGCAGGTGCTTTGCCGCCCAATTCGACAACGTCACCCTCTTTGATTTTCCCAGGCGCTGATGCAGCACCACGGCCACGGCCGCCCTGATGCCCAACTCGTTCTTGTAGCCGAGGGTCCGCAGCGCATGCGAAAGGTCAACGCCGCCACGGAGGTTGATGCCAAGATTGCCGGATAGAGGAAGGCGATCGGAGCGCAGGCCAAACCCGACCTTGATGATCTCTTCGGATTCGAGAACCGACTTCAGAAAAGCCAACGCATGTGGGTGCTGCACCTGCACGATATAAGCGCTCTCCTGCAGCGCAAACTGGATCACATGCGGTCCCAAACGAACGACGTCCTTGGCAAAGGTAGGTTTCGATTCGGTATCAAATCCGACGAACTTCTCGCTTTCAATTGCCCGGCGCGCCGCTTCGAATTCCGCCGCCGTGTCCAGCGTATGGATTTGCTCCAGCTTGAGGCCCTGAAATAGCGGAAGCAGCAATACCTCCTCGCGGCTGGGGCGAGGCTTGAATGATTTTGCCTGTGTCATTTTTAGACTAAGTGGGGCCTGAGTAAAAGGGGCCAGGGTGCCATGGCACTACTTTAGTAAACAACGTGATGTCGCTGCTTAGCAGGTTTCCTCCCTTTCAAGGGGAGGAACAAGGTGGGGATGGGGTTAAGCCGCTTTTAGCTGCCGCAACCACAATTACCCCATCCCCCACCTGTCCTCCCACTTGAAAGGGAGAGACCTACTAAGCGGTGTCGGACCGAATTTACTTGAGGTAGCGCCATGGCACCTCGGCCCCCATTATTGCGAAAGCCATTGCCAGAGGCCGACGGGAAAATAATTGCAGAAGCTATTTATGCTTCTCCATAAATTCCTTGACCGCCTTTTCGGAGCGCGCCACCTGCTCGGCAACGCCCTTGAAAATAAACTGGTAATCGTCGCGGCCAACCGTGTTCACGGAAAACGCATCGGCGCCGAACAAATCGCAATAGCGGTTGAAAACGTTTCGAGCGCGCTCCAGCAAGGCCTCCATCTCCGACTCTGAAAAAGGCGCCGGGCCGGACGCAACGTCCAGCGCAGTTTTCGCGCTGCGGTGTCCAGCCGCGCCACCCCGAAACTGCACCAGCCTGCGCACCAGCGGGTCTTTAAGCTCGCAGGCACGAATGTCGTTATCCAGGGCAGTCGCGTCGGGCATGCCAGGCGTACTTGCCGGACTGTCGTCAAAAGGATTTACCGGCCCGCGATTTTTGGGTGCGGTCTTCTCAAAAGCCTGCAAATTGTCCTTGATTGCCTCCAGCCATCCCAGAAGGTGCAGTGATTTTCCGTCCTTATCGTAGACCCGGCACAAATGCAGCACGGCTGATTCCGCATGGGCATTAAGTGTCAAATACCAAAAGGTATTCGATTGCTGCCCCACGGCCGTCTGCGCCTGCAAGGCCGCCAGAAGGTCGCAATACAGCTTCCAGTGAACCTGCGCATCGGCGATCTCGCTGGAGAGCGCAATGATCAGCCGCCTGAATTCTTCCGGGCTTTTAGGTCGTGCCATGTTTATTTTCTTCCGAGGAGCGCGATTGGGCGGGTTGCAATCTGCGGGCGATGATCGTAGCACTTGCTGGCTCTATTCGCGCCGAATGCCTGCTTGTGAGGGCCCATCTATTTGGGTATAGCTATGTGGAGACAGACCACCAATCTTCAGAACAATGGTGCCTGACCCCGAATGTATCGAATTTCTTCAATTAGTTGCGCTTGCCGGGAAGGAGTCGCCCCGCCCCTTGTTGCCGAACCCCCCTCAGGTCATATAAGCTGATGCCCAGGGCAGCGTCTGAAGGGGATTGATCCGGGCTGCCCGCCATCAGAAAAATAGAAGGTGCTTTGCGTGAAAACCATTAAATCGAAGTGCGCTGCACTTTTTTCGGCGCTGATGTTCCTGCTACTTTTGCCAATGGCAGCGGTAGCGGACGATTTTGCGCCGATCTCGCCGTTGCCTCTGGCAAAAAATGCAGCGCCCAAACTGCTTAACACGCCCGAGTGGCTGGATGGTGTGGCATGGCGGGCCACGCAGGTGCAGATGAATGTGCTGATCGGCAGCCACGATTACGACGCGCTGGACAAGGTGGCGCGGGATTGGCGGGCTGCTTATCAGGCGAAAAAGATTTCCGCCGAGACCTACCTCAACAACATGGCGGCGATGGCGCCGACACAGGCGGGGGTGGGAATGCTGGACGACATGCTGGCCTGGACGAAGGCCCGGCCCAGCTCGTATGCGGCGTGGTATGCCTTGGGTGTCCAGTACTCCACCATTTCTTTCGACCAGCGCGGCCGAAAATTTGCTTCGCAAACCACGCCGGAACAGTGGGCTGAGATGGCCAAGTACGCCGACCTGGCGCACGCGGCTTTCGTGAGGTCCCTGTCGCTTACGCCCGACCCGCTGCCGACGTATAGCCAGCTGATCAAGCTCGCCGCGCTCGTGAAGAGGCCTGCGCCGGGCGCGGCGCCCATGATGGAGCGCGTGAGCATGGAAATGAAGCAGAAGCCGTTTTGTCCGGCTGCCGGCTCCGCGGGCGCCGATTTCAAGACCGCCTGGGCCGAGGAGATTTACTACCTGTGCCTGGCCCGCAAAGCCGATCCGGATGCAACCTTGCCCTTCCGAAATCTGGTCTCCTTTAATATTCCGCGATGGGGCGTCGGCTACGCGATCCTGCAGCAGCTCTACGACGAGCTTGCCGCCGATCATCGCACCGCGCCCCTGCAACTCGGCATGATGAAGGCCTATGTGCTTGCCGCCGAGGCGTCGGACGTGGCCGAGTCCGGGCGTAACGCGCACCTCGCGTCGCAGCTTTACGAGCAGGCCTTTGACGCCGCGCCGATCGGCGAGAATATGAAGCATCTGTACAGCGCCATGTTTCAGGAATGGAAGCAGGCGAAGAACCTCGATCAGGCGATCAGGCTGGCGAACCGCGCTCTTGCCGTTCGCAAGAGCGAATGGCAGGCCTATTACGATGGCGGCCTGATCTACCAGGAAAAGGGTAACCTGCAGAAGTACATGGAGTATCAAATAGCCGCCGCCAACCTCGGCGTGCGGGAAGCGCAAAACAATGTCGGCTACTACTACATGGTCGGTCAGCGCGGCTTACCGCGTGATTTGCGGGAGGCAAAAGCCTGGTTTACCCTCTCTGCCGATCAGGGCTTCGAGCACGCCCGCGAAAAACTGGCGGTGGTCGATGCGATGATCGCAAAGGAGAAAAAGTAGTCTGGTTAGTCAAAGCGAACAAAACAATCGAATAAAGGGCCGGGGTGGAATATTTTTTCAGAAGATGCGCGCTTGAAAATAAAATCCACCCCGGCCCCTTTTATTTTATCTTCTGATGGTCTCAGCAACGGCTAACCTTCTTCATTGCCTTGGCTTTCTGATTAAGTGAACTGCGTACACAATGGTCCAATACGGCGCGCTCCCGTCAACGGGCGCCACCCTGATGAGATCCGGATCGGATTCGACCTCTAGAATGGTTACTTCGCTCCCCGACGGAAACTTCCAACACGAAGATGCCGCCTCTCGGAAACTGGAAACCTTGGCATCACTACGCAGCTTATCTCTAGTCATCGCAAAAATGCCGTCCATCTGGTCTTCTAGCTTTCCCGTATCACTTGCGAAAGCGAACACATAGGAGACATACCTAGCCACAGCTTTCGTCGGGCAAGCTGCTGCAGGCTCCGTGTCAGTTGAGACAACCAACACGATATCGCCTTTCTTGCAGTTGTTTGCCGCGCAGTTCACACCTGAGTCGGCGGCATAACCGTTAACGCCAAGCGCAAACATTAGGGCTCCTGCGGCAATGTGATTTTTCATTTTTAGTTCACAACGCAAGGTTTGTTTAGTTGCGCAGAGCCGATTTGAACCTGTTACCCACACTATATTAATACGGCGAACCAAGCCTGGGCGAATGTCGCGAGTCCTTCCCGGTCAGTTTCTTAGGTTGCCGGGCGTTGTTATCAAAACCGCTTCATATCTTGTTGTTTCTCAACGGCTTTATCAGTACTTTCTGCCTCTGAAAATCATCCACACTTAGTTGACCGACTTGCGTATCTTGGTTACCAGTCCCCAATACTGGAGCCAGCATGGACACCACCCTCACCTTCCGCCAGGAACGCTTTGTCTTCGAATACCTGAAAGACCAGAACGCCAGCGCCGCCGCCGCACGCGCCGGCTATACGGCGAAGAACATGGCCGCGCATGGCAATGAGCTGATGAGCAACCCCGCCGTGCGCGACCGTGTGCGCTTTGAGATGCAGAGCCTGCTGGCGGAGATACGCTGCTCCGCGCTGGAGTTGATGAAGCAGCGCATGCGGGCGGCGTTTTTTGATGCGGGGAAGTTGGTGCAGGGGTGGGAGCCGATAGCTCTCGAAGAACTGGATGAGGAGACACGGCGGGCGGTGGAGGTAAGGACCGTCCTGCGCAAAGGCGACCCAGTGGTACACGTTAAGCAGCCGGACCGGCACAAGGCGCTGCGCGCCCTGGAGAAGGTGCATGAGCGGCTGGACCAACTCAACGAGAAGTATTACGCGAAGCTGGAAAAGGCGGGGGAGATTCCGAGCCTGGAAGAGATCGAGCGCAGGGCGGATGAGGCGCTTGCGGCGGAGCGGGCGGAGGCGGAAGCGGCGGCTCGCGATATTTTGCAAAAACCTCAGGTTTTGTCAGGTTCGGGCTCGGCGGCTGCGATGCCCGCGTCGCAGTTTTCCGAAATACCTCAGGTTTTCTCAGGTTCCGCAATGGGAGCGGGAACGCGGGCGATGCTGTTTCCCGAAAAACATCAGGTTTTATTAGGTCCGGCACTAGGGAGGGCCGATGCGCGGGGTGCTGCGTTTGCTGAAACGCGCTGACTTAGGGACCCCGAAAATGAAAAACGGCGCTTTCCTTGTGGGAAAACGCCGCTTCACTCTACGAATTTGGTAGGCCGTGCGGGATTCGAACCTGCGACCAACGGATTAAAAGTCCGCTGCTCTACCAACTGAGCTAACGACCCGTAAAGCCCACTATTATAGCTGGCCGGGGTCCGGACGGTCAATTTCGGTGTGCGTTTCGGGGAATTGCGGCACCGCCGCAAGCGCCGCTAACCGGCGCGCCAGTACTGGTATTTGAAGGCGCCCACTGCGCCGACGATGATCGCGGCCACGGTGATGAAGGAGCCCAGCGCCAGGGTGGAAATGCCGCTGATGCCCTGGCCGATGGTGCAGCCCAGGGCGGTGACGCCGCCGAAGCCCATCAGCACGCCGCCGACCAGGTGGTTGGCGGTGTCTTCGGCGTCGCGAAAGCCTTCCCAGCGAAAGCTTTTGGTGGCAATCGAGTAGACGAAGGAGCCGGCCACCATGCCCAGCGCGGCGGCGACGCCGAAGGTGACGACCCGGCTTTTGTCGCTCCAGAACATCAGCAGCTCCAGGGTGTAGGCGATGGGCGCGACGAAGCTGAAGGACTCCATCCGGCCGCTGTTGGTGCCGGCGAAAGCTTCTTGCAGCGTGCTGGGGTCTTCGGCCAGGTGGCCGATGTGGCCGGAGACATACCAGCCGCCGACCACGGTCAGGCCGATCAGGCCGCTCATGATCACCGTGTCCGCATTGCGGAAGTCGCGCGACTTGAAGGCGAAGCCGATCAGGCCGAAGGCGACGATCAGGCTGAGGGCAATTTGCCAGGTTCTTTGGGCGCCGCCGGCAGCGCGCGCGGCCAGTGCAGGCAGGTCCTGGGTGCCGGCCAGCGTCACGGCGACGGGGTCGAGAAAATTGACCCGGCCGACGGCGAACAAGCCTTTCAGGGTCATGTAGGCGGCCACGCCCAGCGCCAGGGCCACCACCAGGGATTTCAGGTTGCCGCCGCCGATGCGGATCAGGGTCTTGCTGCCGCAGCCGCTGGCCAGCGGCATGCCGAAGCCGAAGGCCAGGCCGCCGACAATGTACGAAAGCCAGGTGAAGTTGGGCGTCTGGTACAGCGATTTGGAGAGGTCGATCAGGCCGGCCAGGTGCAGGGCGTTGGCGCCGAGGATGGCCACGGCCATGGCCATCAGCCACATGCGCATGCGGGTCCAGTCGCCCATGTTGAAGCCGTCGGAGAGCGCGCCCATGGTGCAAAAGTTGGAGCGCTGCGCTGCCGCGCCGAAAATGAAGGCGAGGATGAATGCGCCCCAGGCGACGGTGGGGGTGAGGCTGGCGGCGGTGACTTCGTTCAAGGCGGGGAGCGGGAGGCCGGCGTGGGCTTGGAGCCACGCGGCAAGACCGGCGGTGCATTAGACAAGCCTAATTTTATCGCATGCCGGCGGCGCGGCATGGCAAGCGCGGCGATTCTCCTGACGCGCCGCCGACAACGCACCGGACCAGGCAGCCCGGCGCTTCGGCGTTTGCCGCGGCGGGTCGACCAGCCCGCGCCTAGCGCAGGCGCTTGATGCGCTCCGGCGCCAGCTTGGCGGCGTCGCTGGCGGGGTAGCGCTTGACCAGGTCTTCCAGGGTGGCGCGGGCGGCGCGGTTGTCTTTCAGCTCGGCCTGGGCGGAGGAGATGTTGAGCATGGCGTCCGGCGCCTTGATGTCCTGCGGCCAGAGTTCGACCACGCGCTGCTGCGCGGCGATGGCTCCCTTGAAGTCGCGCAAGGCGAACAGCGAGTTGCCCCACCAGTACTGGGCCGAGGGCGCCAGCTGGCTGTTGGGGTAGAGGCGCAGGAACTGGCTGAAGGTTTCGGCCGCGCTCTTGTAATTGCTGCCCTTGACCAGGTTCAGGCCGCTGTCGTACATCTTCTGCTCGTCGGCGGTAGGCGGCGCCGGCTTGGTGCCGGGGTCGGGCGGCGGCGGCGGCTCGACCTTGCGCAGGCGGCCGTCGAGGTCGACGTAGAAGTCCTTCTGGCGCTTTTGCGCGTTTTCCAGGTCGTTGGTCAGCACCTCGATCTGCCCGCGCAGGCGCGCGATGTCGGCCTTCATCTGCTCCATCTGCGAATTCATGTCGACCTGGATGCGGGTCTGGTTTTCCAGGCGCGAAGTGAGGTCGTCGATGCGCCGGGCGTCGGCGGCGCGCTGGGCTTGCAGGTCCTGCACTCCCCTGCGCGCTTCGTCGTCGCCGAACAGGGCGGCATGGGCGGGCAGCAGGAACAGGCAGGCAGCCGCGGCGGCGGCGTGGCGGGCGAACTGGAGTCTGGTCATAGGGCGTCGGCGGACATCGGCAGGCGTTGAAAAAAGGGTTGCTCGGCGGCGCCCAAGCACGGCGCCGCACGCATCGTCCACGGGTGTGCGCGCAAGCGCACAAACGCGCGGGCCGGTCACCCCGGCACGCGCATTGTGCCCCATTTCAGCGGGCCTGCGAAAGCCGGCTACCTGGGGTACGAAATGTCGGCGCGGCGGTTTTCGGCCCAGGCGGTCTCGTCGTGGCCGGTGGCCTTCGGACGCTCTTCGCCGTAGCTGATCGCCTCCAGCTGGGTTTCACCCACGCCGAGCACGCGCAGCATGCTTTTCACCGCTTCGGCGCGCTTCTGGCCCAGCGCCAGGTTGTATTCGCGGCTGCCGCGTTCGTCGGTATTGCCCTCGATCACCACCTTGCGGCCGGGGTTGCGCTTCATGAACCCGGCATGGGCTTCGACGACCGGGCGGAACTCGTCCTTGACCACGAAGCTGTCGAGGTCGAAGTAGATGCTGCGCTTGGCCAGCACGCCCTGCATCAGTTCTTCGTCGGCATTCGGCGCGTTCACCCGCGGAATCTCGCCGGTGCTGGGGCCGCCGCCGCCGGAAGTGGCGGGCCTGGCGTCGGTGATCGGCGCCTGGGTTTTCGGCGTGGCAGAACAAGCGGCGAGTGCGGCCGCGCAAATCAGGAGCAGGACCAGGCGTTTCATTTTATTACCTCCGGTTCAAAGTGAAATTGGATGTTGTTGGTGAGGTTATTTGCCTTGCGGGCCCCAGGCCGGCTCGCGGATGTCGGCACCGCCTACGGTCAGGCGCTGCTTGATCTGCCCGTCGGAAGAGACCATCGCCAGCACGCCGCGGCCGCCGACATTGGTGGCGTAGAGGATCATCTTGCTGTTCGGCGCGAAGCTGGGACTCTCATCTTTGTCAGTATCGGTGAGCTTTTGTTCCTGGCCGCCGCCGGCCAGATCCAGGATGGCCACGCGGAACTGCCCGCCTTCGCGCGAAATATAGGCCAGCGTCTTGCCGTCCGGGCTGACTTTCGGGCTGACGTTGTAGCTGCCGCTGAAGGTGACGCGCTTGGCGTCGCCGCCGCCGGCCGGGATGCGGTAGATCTGCGGGCCGCCGCCGCGGTCGGAAGTGAAGTAGATCGAGGCACCGTCGGGCGAATAGACCGGCTCGGTGTCGATGCCGCCGCTTGCGGTCAGGCGCCGCGGCTCGCCGCCATTGGCCGGGATCGCGTAGAGCTGAGACAGGCCGGGAAGGGTGAGGGTGACCGCCAGGGTGCGGCCGTCGGGCGACCAGGCGGGCGCGCTGTTGCTGCCCTTGGAATTCGACACCAGGGTGCGGCGGCTGGTGTAGATTTCGTGCACCCAGACCTGGGGCTTGCGGTTCTCGAACGAGACGTAGGCCAGCTTGCTGCCGTCTGGCGACCATTCGGGGGAGATGATCGGCTCGCGCGAGGTCAGGGCCGACTGTTCGTTCTGGCCGTCGTAATCGGCGACGATCAGGTCGAAGCGCGCGCCGGATTTTTTCACGTAGGCGATCTTGGTGTTGAAAAAGCCCTTTTCGTGGGTGATGCGCTCATAGATCTCGTCGGCGATCTTGTGCGCCGTGACCCGTGCCAGGTTCGGCGTGAGGGTGAAGGCGAAGGCGCCCATTTCGCTCGAGCCGTCGATGTTCATCAGATGGACGCGCGCGGTCAGCTTGCCGTCGGCGCCGGGGATGACGCTGCCGATGGCCAGGTAGCTGGCGCCGCGGCCTCTCCAGTCGCCGAAGCTCACCTGTCCGGCTTCGGTCGGCACCGGCGCCGCCGCCGAGGCATCGACGATCTTGAACTGGCCGCTGCGCTCCAGGTCGGTGCGCGCCACCTGCGCCAGGGCGACCGGCAGGGCGGCTTCGCCGGGGAAGGAGGTGATGGCGATCGGGATCAACTGCCGCCCGGCGCCGCGCACTTCAACGGTCATTTGCGCCTGCGCCGCCGCATGGGAGAGCGCCAGCAGGACAAAACAAAGCTTGATCAGGTTGCGTAGCATGTTGGTCGAATTATGAAATGGTTGAATCAAGGTCGGCCTCCTGTGGCACATCAGTCGCTCGCAGTTCCACTATTGGTCTTTCGGGTAGGCGTTGAGGGTGAACGAGCGCGGCATTTCGGTCATGCCCCCGGTTGGTGCCGGCAAGGGCGAGGTGGCCTGGATCGCCTGCTTGGCCGCATCGTCGTAGGCCGGCGAGCCGCTGGATTTGACCAGGGTAACCGTGCCCACTTCGCGGCCCGGCAGTACTGTGACCGTGAATACCGCCGGAGAGTTGCCGGATACCGCATTGGCGATGTTGATCGGCACCTTGCTGCGCACCAGCGCGGCCACCTTGGCGCCCCAGGCGTCGGAGGTACCGGCGGAGCCGCTGGTTGCCTTTCGCTGCTGCCCTTCCTTGGCCAGGGAGCGCTGCAAATCGTTCTGCGCCGTGTCCTGGTTGAGCTCCCGCTTCATTCGGTCCAACTCACTGGCGAGGGGATCGGGTTGCGGCTTCGGAAGCGGCTTGGGCGGCTCCTTGACCTCCGCCTTTTTCGGCGGCTCCTTCTTCTCCTCCGGTTTGGGCGGCGGCTCCTTTTTCGGCTTCGGCTTTTCCTTCTCGGCCTTTTGCTCGATGTCGGCCTTCAGCGGCGGCGGGGGCACGGGCTTGGGTTCCTCGACCACCGGTTTGGGTTCGGGCTTGGGCTCCGGCGGCACCACGCGCGGCGGCGGACTCGCCATCGGCGGCAACGAGGCCCAGAGGTCGGCCTGGGCCGGCGCCGGTGCCTGATTGGT
Organism: Burkholderiales bacterium; assembly: GCA_036271855.1. Classification (GTDB taxonomy): domain Bacteria; phylum Pseudomonadota; class Gammaproteobacteria; order Burkholderiales; family JAEUOS01; genus JAQGMJ01. The sequence goes on along the minus strand of DATAZV010000435.1, from coordinate 4,495 downwards.
CCAGCTGATGCCCAGATACAAAAATGCGAACAGCAGGCAATGGATCACCGCCGCCAGCACGAAGGCGCGGACGCTGCCGCGGTCGTTGTGCGGGCGGAAAGGGAGTTCGGCGGCGACCATCATGGCGGGAGCGGGGCTTTCTACTTCGCCGGCACGGGTTTGACGGTCAGGCCGATTTTCCGGACGGCGTTTTTCTGCAGGTCGTCCATCATGTTCAGCACGGCTTCATACTTCACGTTCTTGTCGGCGGAGATCACCACCGGCAGGTCGCCCTTGGGATTTTTCTCGGCCTGGCGCGACTTCACGTAGTCGATGATGTCCTTGCGCTCGAGGTCCTTCTCGTAGCCCTTGTCGCGGTCGATGATGCGCAGGTTGGTGTCGGCCTTGATGACGATTTCCAGCGGCTGCACCGGCGCCTGCTGCGATTTCTGCACCGAAGGCAGTTCGACCTGTGCCGGGGTCACCAGGGGCGCGGTGACCATGAAGATCACCAGGAGCACGAGCATGACGTCGATGTAGGGCACGACGTTGATCTCGTTCATCATGCGGCGGCGGCTGCGGCCGGAACGTGAGGGGTTGTTCATGATCTCATGGCAGCTTGAAGGCCTGTTTGACATCGGCGACGCGCATTTCGGGCAGGCCGTGGATCACCAGCGTGTCGGCGCGTTCGGCAGGAATGCAGATCAGGTTCATCCCGGCCTGGAAAACCCGGTAGTCGAGAGTCTCGAGCAGATACAGCGGCAGGCCGCCGCCGTCGCGCATCAGCCACTCGATCTGCATGGTCGGGCGGGTGATATCGAGAGTGCGGGCGGCGCCGCGCAGGACGTCCTCTTCCATGCCCTCGACATCGAGCTTGATGAAATCGACGCGGTCGAGTTTCAGGCTGTCCAGGGTGATCACCGGAACGGTCTCGTTGCGGTCCGCGGCGGCACGTTCGAGCGTGCCATGGGCGAATTGCGGGTCCGGGCTTTCGGTAGCCAGGCCCATACCGCCGAAATTCCACGGCTTGGCGTAGTCGACCGGCGGCAGCTTCAGGCTGCCCGCCTCGCGGCCGAGGGCGACGCCGTAGCCGTAGACGTTTTCTATGCTGTTGAGTGCCAGGTTGCCCATCAGCACCTGGAACATGATGCGCTGCGCCTCGAAGGCGTGGATGCGCCCGCCCGGGCCGATGGCCTCGGACATGAAGAGCGTGTGCACCCCGATGTTGGCGCCGATGTCGAGCACCACCGGGTCGGCAGCACAGAATCCCAGCAGCTGGCCCATGGCCTGCAATTCAGCGGGAACGTATTCGCCGGTTTCCAGAAGTTCATGGCCGACGCCGAAACGCTCCGCGCCGTGGCCGTAGGAGTCGTTGCGATTGACGATCATCATGCCGTAGCGGGTCGGGATGACGACGTTGTAGCGCGGGCGGGTTGCCATGATCAGCGGGTCTGCCGTTGCAGGATGTTGGAGAACTCTTCGATGAAGCTCTCGAAGCGGATCGCCAGGCGGTCGATGTCGTGGGCGTAGCGGTTGTAGGCCACCACCGCGGGTATCGCGGCGAACAGGCCGATGGCAGTGGCCACCAGCGCCTCGGCGATGCCGGGGGCGACGTTGGCCAATGTCGCCTGCTGCACGTTGGCCAGGCCGCGGAAGGAATTCATGATGCCCCACACCGTGCCGAACAGGCCGACGTAGGGCGAGACCGAACCGACCGAGGCGAGAAAGGCCAGGTGGGCTTCGAGGTAATCCATCTCGCGCTGGTAGGTGGCGCGCATGGCGCGGCGCGCGCCTTCGAGCTGCACGCTCGCATCGGCGCGCTGCGAGGCCTTGAGTTTCATGAACTCGCGCATGCCGGCCTCGAAGATCCGCTCCAGGCTGCCGGAGCCGTGGCGGTCGTGGGCGGCCGACTGGTACAGGGCGTTCAGGTCCTTGCCGGACCAGAAATCGCGCTCGAATTCCTCGGTCTGGCGCTGCGCCTTTTTCAGCACGAACCACTTGCGGAAGATGTAGGTCCAGCTCATCAGCGAAACCACCAGCAGCAGCGCCATGACAGCCTGCGCCAGCACCGAGGCATTGATGATGAGGGTGAGGATGGAGAGGTCTTGAGATACGCTCATGCGGGGCTTTTTCTCACCTGGTTTTTACGGATCGGTTTTACGGATTTTTAACAGATGCGCCGAACTTTTCAAGCAAAAAGCCGGGGAGCGGGCGGGGCGCGAAACCTTCGCAGGCCACGCACGCCACTTGGACACGGGTACGCGCGATCGGTTCACCTTCGATCTCGGCCTCCTGGTCGAGCACGAAGTGGGCGCGTTTGGCGTGGACCAGGGCTACGCTGATTTCGATCATGTCGTCCATCCGCGCCGGCTTGAGGAAGTCGATTTCCATGTGGCGCAGGGCCATCGCCAGGCCGTGATCGCGCTTGAGTTCGGCGGCGTCGCAGCCCAGCGCGCGCAGCCACTCGGTGCGGGCGCGCTCGAAAAAACGCAGGTAGTTGGCGTGATAGACGACGCCGGAGAAATCCGTGTCTTCATAGTAGACCCGCAAGGGCCAGACAAATGCGGCCTTCGCGGGGAGCGCAGCTTCCGGCGTAATGGCTCTTCTCCTTGGAACTGGAAGGCCGATTTTACCCTACGAAGCTGGCGCAACAGCGTCCCCTTTCTGTCTTGAAGCGGGCAGGCCGGCGGCCGGCCGCCATTGGTGCCGGGCGCCGGGCAGCAGGCGGTCCAGCAGCGGCACCATCGGGGTCAGCAGGAACAGCGCCCAGATCAGGCCGTTCGGCCGATACAGGTAGAACTGCCAGAGGAAGGCGGCCAGCGCCACCGCAGCGGCATAAAACAGGCGCGCGCCGGTGCGGTTGGGAATGGTCATCGGGTCGGAAATCATGAAAAAGGCGAACAGCAGCAGGGCCCCGCTCTGGGTCTGGTGGGATAGCAGGGTAAACCCGCGTGCCAAGGGCACGCCGAGCCAGGCGAAGCGGGCGATGCACAGGCCCAGGAAGCAGCCGAGGAACATCCAGCTGATGTCCATGCGCCTTGCGCGCTGCACCACCAGCCCGCCCAAGGCGACGAACCACAGGGCATAAGCCAGGTCGTTGCCCCACTGGCCGGGCGAGATCCAGGCGCCGGGCAGCAGGGTAGTGGCGAGGATCACCCCCAGGTTGGCCGGGTTGTAGACATGCTTGCCATTGATGCGCAAGAGGAACTTGGCCGAGATCGCGGCCGTGGCGATCAGCGGGTGCACCCACAAGGTGTCCGCGCGCAGCAGGATAGACAGGCCGAAGCAGGTGATGGCGGCCGACAGCAAGCCGACGTTTTTTAAGTGCAGGTGCCGCACCCACAGCCATTGCGTGGCCAGGCCGGCGGCGAAGGTGAGCGCCATCTGCTCGGGCTTGAGGCTGAAGTCGCGCAGCAATACGCCGATGGACAGCAGGGTGGCGAGAAAGGCGATCTGGAACAGGCGTGCGTCGCAACGGCCCAGGCGCGCGCCCAGGCGGCGCCAAGCGCCGGGCGGCTGGGTCAGGGGTACGCTTGCCTGTGGGAAGAGGGCGTGCATGAAAAACCTCATGAAATTGGTTGGGGCGGCAACGGGCCGAACTCCCGGGAGGCGTTTGGGCCGCCCGGGGCACTTTTCACATCAGTTGCGCCACGGCCACCAGCCGCCGCCATCGGAACCGCCGGAACCGCCGAAGTCAACGGTGGGGCGCAAATCCATGCGGTTGCGGATGCTGCTCAACTCCCAGCCGGTCAGGCTGGCGAGCTGGCGGGCTTCCTTTTCCTGGCGGGTGCGCAACTGCTGGAAATAATTGCGTGCTTCGGGGCAATCGTTGACGCTGCCGTTCCACGGGTTGCGCAGGACGTAGCGGGCCTGGAAATTGGCACGGTCGGCGGTTTCCTGGAACGACAGGTCTTCGGGGAAGGTGTCGGCCGTATAGCGCACATGCAGGCGGGTGAGCATTACTTGCGCGGCACCCTGGGGTACTTGCACGGAGCGGCTGGGCGCAAAACCGTTGTTGCTGTCGCCCTGCGGTCCGCCTTGCCAGAACACGCCGGCCTGGCGCAGCTCCTGCGGGCTCAGGGGGTTGGCGGCGCAGGGGTCGCACCAGCTCATGTCCCAGAAGTATTCGGTATAGACGGCGCGGTTGCCATCCTTCTCGGCCTGGGCCTTGAACATGGCTTTGTAAAAGCCGCCGAAGTCGCCCTTGATGTAAGTGGGCAGGTCCATGTCGGCCGGCAGCTTGACGGTGCGGTAGTTGGTGGTCTCCACCCGGCCGTTGCGCGTCAGCATGTAGACGATCAAATCCTGCGGGCCGTGGGCGTTGATCATGCCCAGGCGCAGGGGCAGCATGAACTTCTCGCTCTCGAAGGCGAATTGCAGGGGGCGCAGGGTGGAAAAGCCGCTGGCGGCCTGTTCCTGCAGGTTCACCTTGGCGACAAAGAATTTCATGTTCTGGCGGATGTAGGGGGCCAGCGCGCGGGCAGCGCCGCGCGGCATGCGATAGCCGTTTTGCTTG
>DATAZV010000434.1:0-1530 GCA_036271855.1 Burkholderiales bacterium | reverse complement strand
GGCCGGCGCCCTGCCCGCCATACGCCTGGAAGCGCTCAAGTTCGCCATCGTCGAGCATCTGGCCGGCCGCGCCGCCAGCGACGACGTCACGCTCGCCCTGCTCGACTGTGGCGCCGAATTCAGGCTGGCGGGCTCCTGCGTGCCCGCCCTTGACCAGGCAATGACGGTTTCACAGCGAATGCCGGAATTGGGCGGCGCCTGGGAGATGTCGCTCATCGTCGATGCGTCACGCCTCAAACATCTCGACATGCTGCCCGTCCTGCAGGAGTTCGTCAGCCGCATCGATCCGCAGTGGGCGCAGGGCGAGGCCGCGTTTACCCACTTGGCGGAAAGCTACGGCCAGGCTTTGGAGCAGGGGCTGCTCAAGCTCGAAGCCGGGCTCAAGGCGCGGCCTGAAGGCCTCAGTGCCTATGCCCTGGCGCGCGACCGGAAACTGCAGGACCTGCAAGCCGAGGCGGTGCGCATCACCCTGGCGCGCGGCCTGGCCGGGCAGCCATTGCAGATCCGCATGGATGAAACATCGCCCGGTATCGACCCGGAATCCGGCGCCGATGGCGCGGCCGCCGCGTCCTTCGCAAATTCGCAAGCCAGCGACTTTCCGCAGAATTATGGTGGCATGGACGTTGCAACAGCCCGCCTGGGCACGCTGAAGGCACACTGAAAGTCCTGCATGATTCCCGCCGCCCGGCGGGAATCATGCACAATCCGGGCTAAGCTTGCGGTCGGCCGGGCGGGAGGCGCAGATGTGGCTGGACGAAAAAAGCAGCATCGCACTTCTATCCGGCATCGCCAAAGGGCAGTTGCTGCGCGACGCCCTTACGCCGGAATTCATCCCGCCCTTTACCGGCTGCATCCTCGGCACCGCCGTCGGCGATGCCCTCGGCCTGCCCTATGAGGGCCTGTCCGCGCGCCGCGCCGCGCGCCTGTTTCCGCGCCCCGACCGCTACCATTTCCTGCCCTTCGGGCGCGGCATGTGCTCCGACGACACCGAGCACACCCTGATGGTGGCCCAGGCACTGATCGCATCGGCCGGCTATTGCGTGGCCTATGACAACGCCGACCCGTTCCGCCGGTGCCTGGCCTGGTCGATGCGCCTGTGGCTGCTCGGCCTGCCCGCCGGTATCGGCATGGCCACGCTCAAGGGCATCCTCAAGCTCTGGCTGTTCCTGCCGCGCCGCTGGCAGGGCGTGTATTCCGCCGGCAACGGCGCGGCCATGCGCAGCGCCCTGCTCGGGGTGTTCTGGGGCGACGAGCATCCGCGCCTGCTCAGCCTGCATCTGGCCGCCTGCACCCGGCTCACCCACACCGACCCGAAAGCCGAACAGGCCGCGATGGTGGTAGCGCACGCGGCGCACGCCTCGTTTCGCGGCGCCGGCCGGGTCGAGCCCCTGCAATATGCCGCGCGCATGCGCGAACTGCTGGGAGAGGAGGGCGCCGAGCTCGCCGGCCTGATCGACCGCGCCGCCGCCTCCGCCGCCGCCGGCGAAGACACCCCGGCCTTCGCCCGCGCCCTCGGGCTGGAACGCGGTG
>DATAZV010000433.1:0-1585 GCA_036271855.1 Burkholderiales bacterium | reverse complement strand
GGCGGACATGATGCGGCAAAAGGGCCTCTATTACGATCCCACTTTCGCGCGCTACACCGTGCCGGCGATGGACGAGAGCGACAGCAAGAGCACCGGCGGCAAATACCGCATGATCCCCGTTGTCGAAAAAGCCGTCAGCACGGCGGTGGCGACCAAGGGGCTGAAAATGATGGTCGGCAGCGGAGTGGACCACAACATGTTTGCGCACGGCTCGCAAGGCATCGAATTCGAATGGCTGGTCAAGCGCGCCGGCATGAGCCCGGCGCGCGCGCTTACGGCCGGTACCCTCGTCAACGCCGAAGCGCTGGGTTGGGCGGACCGCATCGGCTCCATCGACAAGGGAAAGTACGCCGACCTGGTTGCCGTCGCCGGCGACCCACTGGCCGATATCACGGAGCTGCAGCGCGTCAAGTTCGTGATGAAGGGCGGCAAGGTGATCCGCGATGATCTGATCTCAAACTCGCGCAACTGAACGCGCGGGCACGCCGCCAGTCCAACAATCTCTGATGAGACCAAACATCAAGCGCCCCAAGGAACACGCATCCCCGTGCTGAAAGCCATGCGCTCCTGCCTGCGCGCAGGCCTGCTGCTGGCCGGCCTTGTCACGGGCTCGGCCGGCGCGCAAACAATGACCCTGGACCTCGGCACCGTCGAAGGCCCGAACTGGCGCGCCAGCGAGGTGAAGGTGGCGCTGGCCGTCGGTGGCACTTCGCGGGTGACCATCGCGCGCATGGAGGCGATGGGCAAGAGCTACAAGCAGTTGAGCATGACGTGCAAGCAGTTGTTAATGGGCGGCAACACGGTGCGCTGCAAGGACGGCCTGCTGGAGACGCCGGAGAAGCTGCCGATTTCCTTTGTCTTCGACACCGCGCGCCGCAGCCTGAGCCTGATCGTGGTGGCGGAGGGCGGCGAGCGCTGGGACATTGCGCTGGACGACAAGGAGTCGACCATGCAGTTGCAGGGCGCCAATCTTTCGCGCCTGGCGCCCTGGCTGCCGGGGGACCTGAAGCCGAATGCGGGGCGTATTTACGGCACGGCGCGCATCACGCCGACCGAGGCGCATGCGGATGTGCGGGTGGAAGACGGCGGGTTCACCGATACCGCCGGCCTGCATGCGGGGGAGAAGCTGGCGGGCACCATCAAGATCGACGCGCAACGTGCGCGCGACGGGCTGCCGTGGCAGTGGAAGCTGGCGGCGAGCTGGGACAAGGGCGCGGTGTTCTGGAGCCCGCTGTACCTCTCCAACGCCGGCCACACCATCGAGGCGGAGGGCGAGTACGCCGGCAACCTGGTCAAGACGCGGCACGCGGTGGCGAGCTGGCCGCGCCTGGGCAAGATCGATTGCGACTTCACCCTCAATTTGCAGACCAAGGACTTCGAGGCCGCCAGCGTGAAGGGCGAGCAGTTGCAGCTGACCGCGCTGCGCGAGCTGATTCCGCAGGACTGGCTGGAAAAGCACGACCTCGAAGACATGAAGCTGGCGGGCACCGCCGACCTCGACCTGCGCTATGTCGGCGACGATATCCAGCGCTTTCAACTGAAGGTGGTGGGCGCGGGGCTGGACGCGGCCGAGCGCAAGCTGGCG
>DATAZV010000432.1:0-4747 GCA_036271855.1 Burkholderiales bacterium | reverse complement strand
CGCATTTCCCGTCATTCGCGCCTCGCAACCCCCTCCCGCCCCCGCCGCCCCGCGTTAACGGCACCCCGCCCGAAAAACTGAGCCCTAAATCCCCCCCTTCTCCTCCCTATGCTTCACCCCCCCTTCGGTGACCATTGTCGTGCGTCTCCTTGCCCTTGTCGGCGGGGGCGCGGCCTCTATGGCGAAGGAGTTTTCATGTTCTACATGACCCTGGCGGGTCTCGCGCTCGCCTTGATCTCGATATTTTCCGGCCAGGCGATGGAGGGCGCGTCGCTGCTGGCGCTGCTGCATCCGGCCGCCTTCGTGCTGGTGTTCGGCGGCACGCTGGGCGCGGTGGTGGCGCAGAGTTCGCCGCGCGACTTTCGCACCGGCCTGTCGATGCTGCGCTGGCTGCGCCGCGCGCCGGTGAGCGAGCGCAAGGACTACATCAGCGAAATCGTCGCCTGGTCCACCCTTTCGTATCGCCAGGGCGCGTTGAAGCTGGACCGCCTGTCGCACGCGATTGCCGACCCGATGATGAAAAGCGGCCTGGAGATGATCGCCGACCAGCATGACCCCGAGACCATCCGCGACACCCTGATGCTCGACGTGCGCATCCGCGACGCGCGCCTGAAACGCGCCGCGCGCATGTGGGAAGCCGCCGGGGCCTACGCGCCCACCGTCGGCATTCTCGGCTCCGTCATCGGCCTGCTGCATGTGATGAATGGCCTGAACGACCCGACCAAGCTGGGCGCCGGCATCGCCGGCTGTTTCACCGCCACCATCTACGGCCTGGGCCTGGCCAACCTGGTGTTCCTGCCTCTCGCCGCGAAATTGCGCGGAATGATTTTCGAGCTCACGCTGCGCGACGAGTTGCGCATCGACGGCCTCATCATGATCGCGCAAAACAAGCAGCCGCGCATGGTCGAGCGCAGCCTGATCGCCGCCGGCGAGCGCGCCTCCAACGTGGTCAACCTGCGCACGGCGGCGTGATGAACAATGCCATTCACCATTTCGCCCGCGCCGCCATCGACGGCGCCGAGCAGCGCAGCGCCGTCAGCGAAGAACAGCGCCTGCTCGACGAAATGCGCCATGCCGTGGCCGAACGCCTGGAGCGCCGCTGCTTCATGCGCCTGCGGCAAATCGAAGTGGCGCAAGGGCGCCTGCGGGAGATCCTCGACACCGAGCTGGCGGGTGTGGCGCATTCGCGCAAGGCCGGTCGTGCGGACGCCGCACTTGCGGAGGCCTGGCTTACAGACGCCTGGCATGCTGATACCGGGCTTGCGGACGTAGTGGGTGTGGACGTCGAGCATGCGGACATCGAGCGTGCGGACATCGAGCGTGCGGACGTAGAGCGTGCGGACGTAGAGCGTGCGGACGTAGAGGGTGCGCTCAACACCAAGCCCGCCGCGCATGCGTCGCCCCCTCACGAGGCCGGCGAGTGAAGCGCGCCTACGCATCAGGGGCCGCGTAATGCTCACCCGCCTCATGCCCGGTGAACAGGCCTGCGACGCGCTGAAGCTGCGCCGCATTGCCGATGCGCAGCGCCCGCGCCGTTGCCGGCCGGGCCGCCCGCCTGCCGCGCTCGCGCAGGTCTCGCTGCCGCCCGCGCCCAATCCCCCGCGCAGCGCCGCCGCGCCGACACCGCGCGAGGCCGGCTGATGCGCACGCTGATCGCGCTGGCGGAAGACGAGGACGAGCGCAGCGAAGGCGCCGGCACCCATCGCTGGATGGTTTCCTACGCCGACTTCATTACCCTGTTGTTCGTGCTGTTCCTCGCGCTGTACGCGCGCATGCCCAAGCTGGCCGAGGACGGCGCCAGCGCGCCTAGCGGCCGCCAGGCGCAGACCGCGCGCGATGCCCGCCCGGCTTCGCAGCATGTGCAAAACGGCCACGTCGCCACCACGCCCGCCGTCGAGACCGAGCTGCCGACACCGCGCCCGGCCGCGCCCGCCGAAACCCAGTTGCCGACGCCGGCCCCGGCGCCGATTGCGATGATCGTCGCGCAGGCCGCGCCCGGTGCCACTGCCGCACCGGTGCCGCCGGCCACGCCGGCAGTGGCCGCCGCCGCTCAAGCTGCCGCTGCGCCCGCAGTTGCGTCCGCAGTTACGCCCGCCTCCAGTCCGCTGCCGCAGGTGGCCCCGCAGGCGCCGGTGCCGGCCGCGCCGCGCACGCCCAATTACCCGCCGGCCGCGCCGCTGCCGCTGGACCCGAATTCGCGCCCGATCGTGCCCAACCAGTTCGCCCCCAGCCAGACTTCGCCCGAGCGTGCGGTGCCGCGCCCGCTGGCCGAGCGCCTGAACCAGGTGTTCGCCGACCAGACCGCCGGCGGCAACGTCACGGTGGTGAATCGCCCGGACGGGGTGATGCTGGAAATCGCCGACACCTCCCTCTTCACCAGCGGCACCGCGCAGCCGGCACCGCAGGCGGCGGCGCTGATCGCGCGCCTGGCGCAGGCCATCGGCACCGGCAACGCGCGGGTGGTGGTCGAGGGGCATACCGACAACCAGCCGATCCGCAGCGCGCAGTTTCCGTCGAACTGGGAACTGTCGTCGGCCCGCGCCGCCTCGGTGGCGCGCGCGCTGCAGGAACACGGCGTTTCTTCGGAGCGCCTCACTGCCTCCGGCATGGCGCAAACCCGGCCGCGCGCTTCCAACGAGAGCGAGCAGGGGCGGCGGCAGAACCGGCGGGTCAGCATCATCATCCTCAACGGCTAGGCGCCGCGCAGGAGTGGATGCGCGGACAGCAAGGCGCGGGGCGCAGGCAGCGAGGCGGACGGCGCGGCGCCGCAGTTCAGGCGCAGGCCCCGGGGCGCGAAAAATGCGGCATGCGCGGCAGCGGGGCGCCCGCTTCAAGAAGGCCCGGTGTTGCGCCGGCGCAACGAAAAAGCCGGTTTGACTCTGACCCCGATTTTTTGCGCTGTCACCGGGGCGTCACGAATTGTTCATAAAAATCAGCCGCTTAATTAGTTTTGACCAGCTTTTGCAAGCGCTAGGAGCGCAAAAGTGCTACCATATAGGAACACTTGCGACTTGCGCGTTTTGCCCCAAGGTAAAAGCCAGGTTTCCCAAGTCGGCCGCAGGCGCGGGACGCGTTCCTGGGATTGCCGGCGGTATCGAGATTTTCCTGCTTTAGCGCCGAACCTTGAGCGCGCCGCGAACGCCCTTTTCGGCCTCGTCCCCGGCAGGTGTAGCGCCCGGTTTTCCGGGTTGAAGGTGCCGCGCTTCGGGGTTCCGGATGCGGCGGCCGTTGCGAAATTATTCGCGCGCGGTTTGTCGGTCGCGCAGGGTTCAATTACCAGGAAGAGATATGGCGAAAGAAGAACTGATTGAAATGAACGGGGTGGTCGATGAAGTGCTGCCCGACTCGCGCTTTCGCGTGACGCTGGAAAACGGCCACGGCCTGATCGCCTATGCGGGCGGCAAAATGCGCAAGAACCACATCCGTATCCTGGCCGGCGACAAGGTCTCGCTGGAGCTCTCGCCCTACGACCTGAAGAAGGGCCGCATCACCTATCGCCACCTCGAGACCCGCGGCGCCCCCGGCCCGCGTCCGAACTTCGCCGGGCAGCGCCGCCGTTAGGTCTGCCAGCAAGCGCGAAACGCCAATCACAAAGCCCGCCGCCAGCGGGCTTTGGCGCCTCTGGAGCCGATGAAATTTGCCTCTGGGGCCTCGGCGAAAATCATCCACACTTAGTTGATCGACTCGCGTATCTTTGGAGCATGGATGGACGCTGCATCAGGCAGCAATGCTCTTTGACAATCCACTAACGAAGCGCTTCGTAGTCGCCTGTTATACGAACCTGTAGCGCACCCCGAACTCGCGATCCAGCAAGCTGTTGTGGTGATCCACCACATTGGTATCGGCCAGTTCCAGGTTGAAAAACGCCACTTCCGGCGCCTCGAAAAACGGCCCGGCGTGCCAGGTGCCGCGACCCAGCATGATGGCCTGGTCGCCGCCGATGCGAAAGGCGCGCAGCTTGGCAATGTCCGGCTTGCCCGCCGGATTGTCCGGCTGGTCCGGCGGCGCCACCGCGATCACCCATTCGCGGCCGCCGACCGCCGCCAAACATTGCGTGACGGCGAGGTGGCGCGTGATGTGGCGAAACGCCATCTCGCGATGCTTCAGTTCCATGATGTAAAAACGCGGCGTGCCGCGGTTCACCACCAGTTGCGCCTCGTCCGGGCCGAAGGGCTTGCCGTCCCAGGTGCGCTCCACCAGCGTGCCGTAGGGTGCGAAGCCCGCCGTGGTGACGGGTTCGATTTTCAGGTCGATGGTTGTTGCTTCGACCGGGGCGGCAAGTTCCATGGTGTTCCCTTCCGTGATGCGATGAAGCGCGGCCTCAGACTTTACCGAGGAAGTGCTCTTCCCACCAGTTGAACACGACATCGCGCAAGGCAGCGCCGTCGTCGTCGCCATACACCGGCAAACGCACGGACTCGAACAAGGCCACTTCCTCCGCGGAGAGGACGATCGGAAATTCGTCGTACTTGATCGGCGTATTGGTGAACTCCGGCTGGTACGCCGCATCACGCGTCAGTTCGCGCTCGGCCTTGATGTTCTTCACCTTGAAGTCCTTGGGCGTGCGCTGGCTCGCCAGGCCCAGCGGCACCTTCGGCACTTTCGCCAGGTCTTCGGCGGTGGCCTGGAAGATAGACACCTTCACCGGCTTGATCGAATAGTTGCTGGTCTTCATCACGTCGGCGCCGCAGATGTTCGGCACCGCCAGCAAATCGAACAGCGCCAGCAGATCGACGTGGTCGCCGGG
>DATAZV010000431.1:0-2081 GCA_036271855.1 Burkholderiales bacterium | reverse complement strand
TGTGAATATTTTCGACCGTATTGCGATCTGCCGTTACGGAGACAAAGCCCTTGGCCCTTGCGCAACTCCAGATCGCTCCCGATCTGGTCGACCAGGTCTACACCTCGCTGATCAATGCCATCAGTGTCGGCGAGATGGCGCCCGGCGCCCGCCTGACGCAGGAGGAACTGGCCGAGCAATTGGCGGTGTCGCGCCAGCCGGTGCTGCAGGCGCTGCGCCTGCTCAAGCGCGATGGCCTGGTGGTGGATGCACCGGGGCGCGGCTTGATGGTGGCGCCCCTGGACGCCACGCTGATCGCGCATCTCTACGAAGTGCGTTCCGCGCTCGACGGCCTGGCCGCGCGCCAGGCGGCGCTGGCCAAAGCACAGATCGACCGCGCCATCATCGCCCGCGGCCGCAAGGCAGTGGAAAGTGAGAAGGTCGGCGCCATGCTGGACGCCGACATCGCCTTTCACCAGGCCATCTATGCCGCCTCGCGCAATCCGCTGATCGCCGAAAGCGCGGGCCAGCACTGGCGCCACATCCGCCGCGCCAGCGGCGCCATGCTGCAGGCGGCCGGCGCGCGCGCCACCATCTGGGACGAACACGAAGCGATCCTGCTGGCGATTGCACGCGGCGACGCCGCCCGCGCCGAGCGCCTGGCACGCGGGCATTGCGAAGCCGCCAGCATCAATCTTTGCACCCATCTTGCACAACGCGCATCCGCCGAGGCCGGCAAATAAGCCTGGCCCGGTTCATATCATCGAAGGAGACAACATGAAACTCACCCCCGAACAACTCAAGCAATTCGACGAACAGGGCTACCTGTTTTTCCCCGGCCTGTTCAAGCCGGACGAGATCAAGACCCTGACCGACGAGGTGCCCGCGCTCTACGCCCAGCAGCGCCCGGAGAATGTCCGCGAAAAGACCGGTGGGGTGGTGCGCACCAATTTTGCCGCGCACATGTACAGCAAACCGTTCGCCAAGCTGGGGCGGCATCCGCGCATGATCGAACCGGTGCAGCAGATCTTCGGCCGCGACCTGTACATGCACCAGTTCAAGATCAACGGCAAGCAGGCTTTCGACGGCGACGTCTGGCAATGGCACCAGGACTACGGCACCTGGCTCAACGATGACCTGATGCCCGACGCGCGCGCGATGAACGTGGCGATTTTCCTCGATGAGGTCAACGAGTTCAACGGCCCGCTGATGTTCATTCCCGGCAGCCACAAGGCCGGCGTGCTCGATGCGCAGCACGACACCAGCACCACCAGCTATCCGCTGTGGACCATCACCAACGACGCGATCCGCAAGATGGTGGATAAAGGCGGCATCGTCGCGCCCAAGGGACCTCCCGGTTCGATGATCCTGTTTCACGGCTGCCTGGTGCATGCCTCCACTTCCAACCTGTCGCCGTGGAACCGTGTGGCGGTGTACCTTTCGCTGTGCGCGGTGGACAACCACATCCGCCGCTTCAAGCGCCCCGAGTACATCGCGCACCGCGACTTCACGCCGATCGAATGCCTGCCGGATGATTGCCTGCTGAAGGAATACGACGTTGCGTTGCCGTGGAAAAACGGCACGCCGGCATCTGCCTTGCAGACTTCGCTCGAAGTGCTCAAAGAAGCTGCCTGACGTCACGCCCATCATCGAGAGATAAAATGAACCTCCACGCAAAACTCCGTGAACGCGCCGCGCAAGGCAAACCGCTGCGTATCGGCCTGATCGGCGCCGGCAAATTCGGCTCCATGTACCTGGCGCAGATTCCGCGCACCCCCGGCATTCATCTGGTCGGCATCGCCGACCTGTCACCGGCGAACGCGAAGGCCAACCTGGAGCGTGTCGGCTGGAAAAGCGAGCAGACCGCGGCCGGTTCGCTGGATGACGCCATTGCCAAGGGCAATACCTTTGTCTCCGATAACTGGGAGGCGCTGGTGGCACATCCGCAGATCGAGATCATCGTCGAATGCACCGGCAATCCGATCGCGGCCGTCGATCATTGTCTGGCGGCGTTCCAGAACGGCAAGCACGTGGTCAACGTGACGGTGGAGGCCGATGCCTTCTGCGGTCCGCTGCTGGCGAAAAAGGCCGAGCAGGCTGGC
>DATAZV010000430.1:0-8571 GCA_036271855.1 Burkholderiales bacterium | reverse complement strand
CGCGTGATGAGCTGGCGCATGGCCAGGGTGTTGCTCTGCTGCTGGATGATGATGTTGGGCCAGAGCGTGGTCATCACCACGGTGAATTCGGGGAACTCGCGTTCGGGTTGCAGCAGCAGGGGGTCGATGAGCTTGAGTTGCTGGAAGGACTTCATGTCCTGCACTTCGCCTTCGGTGGCCACCGCCGCCTTCCAGGAGATGAGCGCGCCGTGGCGCCCGGTGGCGTCCATGCGCACGGAGCTGGGCTGGTCGGCGCGGAACAGGCCGAAGCTGACCAGGAACACATGCAGCAGGGTGGCGTGGTACGGGTCCTTGATGTTTTCGAACATCAGCTTCCAGTTGGCGGGGATGAGCTGGCGTTGATACCCCAGCACTTCGAGCTCGCGGCCGTCGAACACGCGGTCATACAAGGGCAGCATGGAAGGGCCGATGTAGTCTTCGAAGGATTCGATCTCCTCGGCGAAGGAGGCGAACACGGCGCCGTTGCGTTCGGCGACTTTGAGTTTGCGCAGGCCGTGCTCCTCGCGCTTGAAGTCGGCCGGCATGCCGCCCTGCTTTTTCACCCCGCGCATGAAGGGCACGCCGATCAGGTCGCCCTTCATGTTGTAGGTCCACTGGTGGTAGGGGCACATGAATTCTTTGGCGTTGCCCAGATGCTTCTGGCAGAACTGCACGCCGCGATGCGCGCAGCGGTTTTCGAAGCAGTGGATGCCGCCGTCGGCCTCGCGCGTCACCACCACCGGCTTTTCGCCGATGAAGGTGCGCTTGTAGTCCCCGGCATTGGCAATCTCGGCGGTGAGGCAAACGTAGTTCCACGAGCGGCCGGCAAATATCAGTTCCTGTTCGCGGGCGTAGATGGCGGGGTCGGTGTAGGCCCAGTAGGGAATGCGCGACACGCCTTCGGCGGGCCAGGTGCGGTCGATGGCGGGGAGGGCGGCGGAGGGAATTGTCTCGGGTGCGTTCATGCGTCTGCCTCGGTCGGGCGAGATCCTTGGATCATGCATCCTAGCCCGCATCGCCGTCTCGATCAAGTTGGATCAACCGATCAATATCAGCGGCGAAGGGACGCAGGTACCTGTGGCGAGGTGGCCGACCCCAGACACGCGGCCTGCGAACAGGGCAAGTGGCCGGGCTGGCAGCGCAGGCGCGGGGGCGGCAGCCGGGCGGACAGCGGCTTCGCCGGGCCGCCTCGGGCGCCGGCCCGTGCGCAGGCTTTTAGTCCCCGGCTTGCGCGATCAACTGTTCCAGGCGCGCCACGTCGCTTACCAGCAGCGCCTCTTTTTCCTTGGCCAGGATGCCGGCCTTGGTCAAGGCGGAAAGCTCGCGCGTGACCTGCTCGCGGTAGGTGCTGACGCGGCTGGCGATGTCGCTGTGCTTGGGCGGCGGCGCCAGGCGCGCGCGATTGGCCGCCACGCCGGCTTCGCGCGCCAGGCGCAGCAGCTCGCTGTGGAT
Organism: Burkholderiales bacterium; assembly: GCA_036271855.1. Taxonomy (GTDB): domain Bacteria; phylum Pseudomonadota; class Gammaproteobacteria; order Burkholderiales; family JAEUOS01; genus JAQGMJ01. The sequence continues at coordinate 7,119 of DATAZV010000430.1, read as the reverse complement.
GCGCGTGGGCACGCCGTGGGTGGAGAGGTCGACCACGCGGTCGGTGAGCAGGCGCACCAGGCCGGCCAGGCGCTTGAGCACGCGCTCGGCCAGGATGGGCTCTTCGCGCAGCAACTGGCGAAAGCCGGCCGGCGGCAGCGAGGCGGTGAGGGCGCTGTCGAGCGCGATCACGTCGGCCGAGCGCGGCGCCTCGTCGATCGCCGCCAGCTCGCCGAACATGGTGCCGGCGTCGACGTCGCGAAAGTTCACTTCGCGCCCACCGCTCGAATAGGTAGTTACACGTACCTGGCCGGCAACCAGGAAGTAGACGCTGCCGTCGTCGGCGTCGCGCGAGATGATCGACTGGCCCTTCTCATGGCTGCGCCAGGCGCACTGGCGCGCAATGGCGTCCAGGCGCTCCGGCGCCAGCCCGGCAAGCAGCGCGATCTTGCGCAGGCCCAGGCCGGTTGATCCTGTCTTGCTGTCCTGTTTCATGCATACCCTGTAAAAAAATTGGCGGGAAGCGCACCCAGGGCGGCAAATCCTCCGTATACCCTCCGGGCAGCGGCGGGATCAGACAACTGCGCCCGCCCGCAACGCATGCCTCCTGCCCCGGACCCGCCGGCTCCCGCAATTTCCATTTTCGCATTTTCCCATTGTCGTAACGTGTCCATGAAGCGGGAACCCCGGTGACCTTGCAGCAATTCCGTATCGCCTTGAACCGGCGCAATCTCAGGCTGGCCTCGGGCCTGGTGCTGTTCACCTATGTCGCCACCCACCTGGGCAGCCATGCCTTCGGCCTGGCCTCGCTGGCCAGCGCCGAGGCGGCGCGCCTTTGGTTCGTCGGCTTCTGGCGCAGCGCCCTGATCAGCCCCCTGCTGTACGCCGCCTTCATCACCCATATCACGCTTGCCTGCGTCGCCCTGTACGAGCGCCGTACCCTGCGCATGCCGGCACTGGAGGCGGCGCGCCTGGTGCTGGGGTTTTCGGTTCCCTTCCTGCTCGCCGGCCACTACACCAGCACGCAGATCGCCCATGTCCTATACCACCAGGACGACCCATATATTCGCATCGCCTGGATGCTCTGGTTGCGCGACCAGGCCTTGTGGCCGATAGCCTTCACCACCGCCGCCTGGACCCATGGCTGCCTGGGCATTCACCTGGTGTTACGCCGCAGCGCGGCCTACCGGCGCCGCTTTCACCTGTATTTTGCCTTTGCCTGCGTGATGCCGGTGCTGGCGCTGGGCGGCTTTCTCAGCATGGCGCATGAGATCGGCCTGCGCATGGACGACCCGCATTGGTATGCGGCGCAGATGGCGCAGATCAATATCCTGACCCCGGCGCAAAAGCAGATGCTGGAATGGCTGCCGCGCGCCGTCACCGCCAGCTTCGCCCTGTTGTTTGCCGGCGTTCTGGCGGCGCGCGCCTGGCGCGCCGCCAGCGAGCGCCGTGCGGGGCGCTCGATCGAATTTGCCTACCCGACCACGACAGTGCAGGTGCCGCGCGGCTGGTCGGTGCTCGAGGCCAGCCGCGCCAATCGCATCCCCCACCTGTCGCTGTGCGGTGGACGGGCGCGTTGTTCGACCTGCCGGGTGCGGGTGGACGGCGCCCTGGCCCATTGCCCGCCGCCCAACGCCATCGAGCAACGCACCCTGCAGCGCATCGGCGCGCCGCCGGGGGTGCGCCTGGCCTGCCAGTTGCGCCCCACCGGCAATCTGCGGGTCACCCCGATGTTGCCGATGCTGGCGCCGGAGTCGCGGCGCCGGTCGCAGTTCGGCGCGCAACTGGGTTCGGAGCGCGACCTGGTGGTGCTGTTCATCGACCTGCGGCGCTGGACCGGCCTGTCGCAACAGCACCTGCCGTTCGACCTGGTGTACGTGCTGGAGCAGTATTTCGAGGCGGTGGGCGACGCCGTGCTGGAGGCGGGCGGCACGCCCAACCAGTTCATCGGCGACAGCGTGATGGCGATATTCGGCCTGGAGACCGATCACGCCCGTGCCTGCAAGCAGGCGCTGGCGGCCGCGCGCGGCATCGCGGCGCGCCTCAAGGTACTGGGCGCGCGCCTGCAGGCGGAATTCGGCCAGGCGATCGATTTCGGCATCGGCATTCATGCCGGGCGCGCCGCCGTCGGCGCCGTCGGCTATCACGACATCCGCACCCTGACAGCCGTCGGCGATGCGGTGAACACCGCCAGCCGCCTGCAGGAGCTGACCAAGACCTTCGCGGTGCGCCTGGTGATTTCCGCACCGGTGGCGCAGGGAGCGGGCCTGGACACCGCCGGCCTGAGCGCGCAGGACATGGAGATCCGCGGGCGCACCGGCCTGTTGCGCATCTACGCCATCGGCTCTCCCGAAGAGCTGCCCGCGAGCGCCTGAGGGCGCCCGGCGCCCGCTCCTCCGGTGCCTGGCCGGGGCCGTTCCGGCTTTTTGCGAAAACCGGTGCGTAAATGCACATGCGGCGCCGCCACCGGCGTCTAGAGTTCATTCATCGACGCAACGCACATGACCCACCGGGAAAAAGCGCCGCGCCGAATCAACCAAACTCACTCAAAGGAAAACATCATGACCGCACTCAAATTCATCGCCGCCGCCGCCATTTTCTCCGCCGCCTCCATCGCCTTCGCCGGCACCGACGACGGCGTGATCGACAGTTTCCCGGGGCAAACCCGCGCCAGCGTGCAAGCCCCGGCACCGGCTGCCTCGGCAGCCGTTACGAAGCAAGCCGTTGCCAAGAACGCCGCCCAGACCGACTTCATCCGCCAGTTGGGTGAAAGCAGCGACGCCGGCGTGCAGTAAATGTCTGACCCGGCCAGCGCCGGGGACTGCCGCGTTTGCGCGCAGCTTCGCCGCCTATTTCGAGGCGGCCGGGACGGCCGAAGTCCGCGCCAACTAGCTCCGCGAACCGATTTCAAAAAATCAGGGCCGGCAGCGCACACGCCGCCGGCCCTGCTTCGCATGTCAGGCCGTCAGTTCGAGGATGTCGAAGCCGGCGTAGCGGTCGACCATGTAGATGCGCTGGCGGTCGTCGACGAATACGTCGTTGGTCTGCGGCGCGGCGCGGCCGGCGGCGGGCTCGGGGATGAAGTAGCCGACTTCGCGCGGCGCCATCGGGTCGGCCACATCGACCACCCGCAGGCCGCCGGCGAACCAGGTGCAAAAGACGAGCGTGCCGTGGCGCTGTTCCTGGAACTGGTGGGCGCCGAAGCGCCCGGGCGTGGCGCGGCTCCAGGGCGAGTCCATTTCGCTGACTTCGTAGATCGACAGCGGCTTGATCTCGGCGGGGTCGGTGACGTCGAACACCCACAGGCAGCCGTGCGGGCGGCCACGGCGGCGCGCCACTTCCTCGGCGTCATGGGCGTGGTCTTCCTCGTCGATGGCCACGGCGATGCGCCGGCCATTGATCTTGTCCTTAAGCGGCATGAAGGTGTGCGAGGGCTCGGGGAAGGGCGGGTGGTAGTTGTAGGTGCCGAGCGTCTTCGGGTTCTTGATGTCCTTGACGTCGATCACGCCGACGCCGCCGTGCCACAGGCCTGCCCACAACTCGTCGCCATAGCGCAGCGCGTGGTGCAGGCGGTTGCGGCGGCCGGACCAGGTGGGCTTTTCGCCGGCGGCGGTGTGCTGGCCGGGCATCCACCAGCGCGACACTTCTTCCACGCGGGCGGGGTTGCGCACGTCGTAGATCACCAGGATGTTGCCGGTATAGCCGGCCATCTCGGTGGAGATGTAGGCGTAGTTTTCATCGACGTCGAAGCGGTGCACGCCGATGCCGCCGGTCTTCTGGTAGGTGATGAGCTTGGGGTTCTTGCGGTCCTTGATGTCGTAGATCTTGAAGCCGCCGCCTTGATACGGTTTCTTTTGCGCGGCTTCGACCAGCGGGATGTCGGACTCTTTCACATTGAGGCGCGCGGCGAGTTCGGCATGGGTAGGGTCGCGGCCCAGTTCGGCGATGAGCTTGGCCTTGACGCGCGGCAGCTCGTCGGCACGACGGCCGATCGGCGTCATGTTGCGTTCGCTGTTGACGTACAGCAGGTCGCCGACCACGCGCGCCTTGTGGCTGTGCGACTCGGGATCGTCCAGGGTGATCTGTGCGATCACCTTGGGGTCGCGCGGGTTCGACACATCGAGGATGGAGGTGCCGAGCTGCGCCTTGTTGGGAATGTGGCCGACGTAGGCATAGTCGCCGCCGACGCTGACCTGGCCGGCGCCGGGCAGCTCGATTCTTGATACGCGTTTTAAATTATGGGAGAGTTTGTCATCCATCTTGCGTTCCTGTCTTTTGTATCGTTCGCGTGCCTGGTCCGCAATTCAGTCTATACGTGCGCCGGACTCGCGCACCACCTTGGTCCAGCGCGGAATCTCCACTTTAATGTAGTCGGCGAAAGCCTGCGGCGTGCCGGGCGCGGGCTCCACGCCCAGGGTCTTGAACTGGCCGCGGATGTCCGCCGAATTTAGCGCGCGCTGCAACTCGTCGTGGATGCGCGCGATCACCGCCGGCGGCGTGCCGGCGGGCACGACAATGCCGTGCCAGGTGACGGCCTCGAAGCCGGGCACGCCGGCTTCGACCATGGTCGGCACCGCCGGCAGCTCGCCCATGCGCTTGAGCGAGGTGACGGCGAGCGCGCGCACGCGATTGGTCTTGATGAAGGGCATCACCGAGGCGGAGGTGGCGAACATCATCTGCACCTGGCCGGCAATCACGTCGGTGAGCGCGGGCTGCGCGCCCTTGTAGGGCACGTGGACGATGTCGATTCCCGCCAGGGTCTTGAACAATTGGCCCGACAGGTGCGCCGCCGCACCGGCGCCGGAGGAGGCGAAGTTGAGCTGGCCGGGCTTGGCGCGCGCCAGCTCGATCAGTTCCTTCACCGATTGCGCCGGCACATTGTTGTTGACCACCAGGATGTTCGGCTGGGTGGCCACCAGGCCGACCGGGGCGAAGTCCTTCACCGGGTCGAACGGCAGGTGCGAGTACAGCGCGGCGTTGGTGGCGAGGATGCTGTTGTTGCCCAGCAGCCAGGTGTAGCCGTCCGCAGCGCTCTTGGCTACCACTTCGGCGGCGGTATTGCCGCCTGCACCCGGGCGGTTGTCGACCACGATCGCCTGCTTCAAGGTCTCGGCCATCTTTTGCCCGAGAGCGCGCGCCAGCACGTCGCTGGGGCCGCCGGCGGTGAAGCCGACGACAAAGTGGATCGGCTTGTCCGGCCAGGCCTGCGCCTGTGCGGGCACATGCACCAGAGCGGCCAGTGCCATGGCGGTAAACAATCGCTGCAACATCTTCGAACTCCCGGCGGCTATTGCCGCCTGAAAAGGGACGCACTATAGCCCCAAAGCGCGTCGCCACACAGGGGTACGGCTGCAATCCGCCGGATTACCGGGCACGTATCAAACCCTGCGCCATGCGAGAATCGGCGCCCGGTTCGCCAACGGCGGCCGGCAAGTCAATAACAAGGAGCATGTGATGAAAAAATCTCTTCAATTGCGCTGCGCCGTCGCGCTGGCGCTGTGCCTGGCCGGTGCGGCCGCGCCCATGGCCGCGTGGTCGGCCGCGCCCCAGGTCAAGACCCAGGCCCCCGGCTATTACCGGATGATGCTGGGCGAGTTCGAAATTACCGCGCTGTCCGACGGCACTGTCGCCTTGCCGATGGACAAGCTGCTGAACCAGCCGGCCGCCAAAACCGGCAAGGCGCTGACGCGCGCCTACCTGAAAGCGCCGGTCGAGACATCGATCAACGGCTTCCTGGTCAACACCGGCTCCAAGCTGGTGCTGGTCGACACCGGCGCCGCCGGCCTGTTTGGCCCGACCGTGGGCAAGTTGCTGGGCAATCTCAAGGCCGCCGGCTATACGCCGGACCAGGTCGATGAGATCTACATCACCCACATGCACCCGGACCATGTCGGCGGCCTGATGGCGGACGGCAAGCCGGCCTTTCCCAATGCCGTGGTGCGCGCGGACCAGCGCGACGCCGACTTCTGGCTCAGCCAGAAGAACATGGAGGCGGCGCCGAAAGAGGCGCAGGGCTTTTTCCAGGGCGCGATGGCTTCGCTCAACCCGTATATCGCATCGGGCAAGTTCAAGTCCTTCAGCGGCAACACCGATCTGGTCCCCGGCATCAAGGCGGTCGCCAGCTATGGTCACACCGCCGGCCACACCACTTACGTGGTCGAAAGCGGCGGCCAGAAGCTGGTGCTGTGGGGCGACCTGATGCACGTGGCCGCGGTGCAGTTTGCCGAGCCCGGCGTCACCATCCAGTTCGATACCGACAGCAAGGCTGCGGCGGTGCAGCGCAAGAAGGCCTACGCGGAGGCGGCCAAACAGGGTTACTGGGTCGCCGCTGCCCACCTCGCTTTCCCCGGCATCGGCCACCTGCGCAGCGAAGGCAGCGGCTATGCCTTCGTGCCGGCGAACTATTCGGTGCCGCGCTAGCGCGAACGCGGGGCGGCCCCGGGGTGGCCCTGTCGTCCCGCCACCGCCCGCGCACTAACCCGCGATTTGCCGTGAACCGGCTTTAGGCCGGAATGCCCGGAATGAAGCGGCGCGCGTTGCCGCTGTAGATGGCGCGCAGGGTCGAGTCGGCCAGGCCGAGCTTGCTCAGCGCCGCCACCTGGGTGTCGATCGGCACATAGGGATAGTCGCTGCCGAAGGTCACCTGGGTCTCCGGCACCAGCTTGAGCAGCGCGGCCATCGGTGCCGGGTGGGTGGCGTTGGCGGTGTCGTAATACAGGCGCTTCAATTCCGCCTCGACGCCTTCGGGCGCGAACTGGTCGACATTTTTCGCCTGCCCGTGAAAATAGTTGATGCGCCCGGCGAGCATCGGGATGGTGCCGCCGGCGTGCGAAAACAGCCACTTGATGTCGCGATAGCGCGCGAAGCTGCCCGACAAAAGCAGGCTCACCACCGCACGGGTGGTGTCGTGCGGCACTTCGATCACCGCCGGGAAGGTGCCGACCGACAGGCGCCCACAGCAGCTCGCCACCAGCGGGTGGAAATAGACCACCGCCTTGCGCCGGTTCAGTTCCTCGAAAATCGGCTTGTAGGCCGCATCACCCGGCCACTTGTCGCCGTAGTTGGTCTGCAGGCCGACGCCGTTGGCCTTGAGCGTACCGAAGGCGTAGTCGATCTCCTTCAGGCTCGCTTCCACGTCGA
>DATAZV010000429.1:0-8826 GCA_036271855.1 Burkholderiales bacterium | reverse complement strand
AGGCCCCGGGCGGCGACCGTGAGTATGAAATCCTGGAAATCCGCTTTATCTGATCTTGTTTGAGTCGCGCCCGATGAAACCCTGGGCCGCCGGGCTATACGCACTGTTGCTTGCGGTATGGGCTGGCGGCCTGTGGACCTTGGGATGGGTGGTGCCGGTGCTGTTCGCCAACCTGCAGCCGGTGGTCGCCGGAAACATTGCGGCGCAGCTCTTCACTGGGTTGTCCTGGGGCGGTCTGGTATGCGGTGCTGGATTGATGGCGTTGCGCGTGTGGGCATTGCCGGCGCAGCTGCCCCGGGGGCGCGACCGGGTTTTATGGGCGCTGGCGCTGATGCTGTTGCTCACCGTCGTCGGCCATTTCGGACTGGGCGCGCTGATGGAAGACTTGCGCCGTCAGGCGGCGCCGCTATCGATCAGTGAAAGCCCGTTGCGCGGCCGATTCGGCATGCTGCACGGTATTTCGTCGACGCTGTACCTGATCCAGGCCGCCATCGCCGTGGTCCTGGTGTGGCGGCGCTGAGGGCCGCAAGCGCAGCCTGATCGCGCTTATTTACCCAGCTCGACGCGCGCGCCCAGCTGTTTCTTGGTTTTGCGCGGTCCGCGCGGCTTGCGTGGTTTGGCGGCGGCTTTTTTTTCGTCCGGCTTGGGACGGAACAGCACCAGCAACTTGCCGATGCTTTGCACCGGCGCGGCACCGAGTTCACTGCCAATGGTCTGGTAGATTTCCTGGCGCGCTTCGCGATCGTCGCCCGCCACCCGCACCTTGATCAGCTCATGGCTGGAATGGGCGAGGTTGATTTCGCGCAGCACCGCCGGCGTCAGGCCGGCGTCGCCGATGATCACCAGCGGCGTCAGGTGGTGGGCGCGGGCTTTCAGGGCCTGGCGTTCAACAGGGGATAATTCGGTCATGGGTATCTTTTTGCAGCGGGTTTTTGATTCTGAGGGCGGAGTTTAAACGATGGAACGCAAAACCCGTGGCGATATGAAGCCCACGCGCAGTGTTTCCAGCAATCGCTGGATGCACGAGCACGTCACCGACCAATATGTGCAGCAGGCGAAAAAGCTTGGCTATCGCTCGCGCTCGGCCTTCAAAATCCTTGAAATCGACGAAAAAGTCGGCTTGTTCAAGCGCGGCATGACGGTGGTGGACTTGGGCGCGGCGCCGGGCGGCTGGTCGCAGATGGCGGCACCGAAAATCGGCGCGGACCTCGCGATGGGGGATACCGCGGACCAGGCCAAAAGCACCAAAAAAGCGCAAAAAGGCCGGGTCATTGCCGTCGACCTGCTGGAAATGCCGGGATTACCGGGGGTGGAGTTCCTGCAGGCCGATTTTTCCACGGATGAGGGCCTGGCAAAAGTGGAACAGATGCTGGGGGAAAACCACACAGCTGACCTTGTAATGTCGGATATGGCGCCCAATATCACCGGTATCGGCATCTCGGACCAGGCTAAGTCCATGTATTTATGTGAATTAGCCCTCGATTTCGCCGCCAGGTTTTTGCAGCCAAATGGGGCTTTTGTGGTCAAAACCTTTCAGGGCGTAGGTTTTACCTAGTTTTTTCAAGCGATGAAAGCCACGTTCCGCGAAGTAAAGTCGATCAAACCCAAGGCCTCGCGCGACCGCAGTACGGAGATCTACCTGGTGGGGCGCGGCGTCAAGAGTTGATGTAAAGAGTTGACGTAATTTGACGCGCCGGCATCCGCTGGCAGAGCCTAAAGCGTATACAATTCAATGGTCGAAATGGATCATTTTTTGCGGTGCCGAATTCTTAGCCGGCGCCGCGCGAACCCTGGGGACCCGACCGCCCCGTGGTTTAAGGAGTGGCTGTGAACAACACGTTTTCCAAGGTAGCGGTTTGGCTGGTGATTGCCCTGGTGCTTTTCACCGTTTTCAAGCAGTTCGGCGGCACTAGCGCCGGCGCGGCCACCCAGGTGAGCTACTCCGATTTTCTCGATCAGCTGAAAAACGGCCAGATCAAGAGCGTGGTGATCGACGATCACTCGGTGCTAGCGACCACCACTGAAGACAAGAAGGTCCGCGCCAACATGTTCGTGGGTCTCGACCGCGGCCTGATCGGTGACCTGATCAAGTACAACGTCAAGTTCGACGCGCGCGTCGAAGAGGAGCGACCTTTCCTGCTCACCTTGCTGATGAACTGGTTCCCGATGCTGCTGTTGATCGGCGTCTGGGTGTTTTTCATGCGCCAGATGCAAGGCGGCGGGCGCGGTGGCGCATTCTCGTTCGGCAAGAGCAAGGCGCGCATGCTCGACGACACCAACAACAACGTCACCTTCGCCGACGTCGCCGGTTGCGACGAAGCCAAGGAAGTAGTCTCCGAACTGGTCGACTTCCTGAAAGACCCGACCCGCTTCCAGAAGCTCGGCGGCCGCATTCCGCGCGGCGTGTTGATGGTCGGCCCTCCGGGTACCGGCAAGACCCTGCTCGCCCGCGCCATTGCCGGCGAAGCCAAGGTGCCGTTTTTCACCATTTCCGGCTCGGACTTCGTTGAAATGTTCGTCGGTGTCGGCGCCGCCCGTGTGCGCGACATGTTCGAGAACGCCAAGAAGCACGCCCCCTGCATCGTCTTCATCGACGAAATCGACGCTGTCGGCCGCCATCGCGGCGCCGGCATGGGCGGCGGCAACGACGAGCGTGAACAGACCCTGAACCAGATGCTCGTCGAGATGGACGGCTTCGAGGCCAACTCCGGCGTCATCGTGATCGCCGCCACCAACCGTCCCGACGTGCTGGACAAGGCGCTGCTGCGCCCGGGCCGCTTCGACCGCCAGGTGCATGTGGGCCTGCCGGACATCCGTGGCCGCGAGCAGATCCTCAACGTGCACATGCGCAAGGTGCCGATCTCGCCCGACGTGCGCCCCGACATCATCGCCCGCGGCACCCCCGGCATGTCCGGCGCCGACCTGGCCAACCTGGTCAATGAAGCTGCCTTGTTCGCCGCGCGCCGCAACAAGCGCCTGGTCGACATGAGCGACTTCGAGGACGCCAAGGACAAGATCTACATGGGTCCGGAGCGCCGCTCGATGATCATGCGCGAGGAAGAGCGTCGCAATACCGCCTTCCACGAGTCCGGTCATGCGGTGGTGGCCAAGCTCCTGCCGAAGGCAGACCCGGTGCACAAGGTCACCATCATGCCGCGCGGCTGGGCCTTGGGCCTGACCTGGCAATTGCCCGAGCACGACCGGATGAACGGCTACCGCGACAAGATGCTGGAGGAAATCTCCATCCTGTTCGGCGGCCGCATCGCCGAGGAAGTGGTGATGGGCCAGATGTCCACCGGCGCCTCCAACGACTTCGAGCGGGCCACCAAGCTGGCGCGCGACATGGTTACGCGCTACGGTATGAGCGACACCCTGGGTACCATGGTGTACGTCGATACCGAGCAGGACGGCTATATGGGCAAGATGTCGGCCAAGAGCGTGTCGGAAGCGACCCAGCAAAAGGTCGACGGCGAAATCCGCCGCATTCTCGACGAGCAGTACGCCCTGGCGCGCCGCCTGATCGAGACCAATCGCGACAAGCTCGACGCGATGGCCAAGGCCCTGCTGGAGTGGGAAACCATCGACGCCGACCAGATCAACGACATCATGGCCGGCCAGCCGCCGCGTCCGCCCAAGGCAAGCGCGCCGCAGGCTCCGCCGCCGCCGCGCGACAATCCGCCGAGCGCGGCTCCGGCCACGCCCGCGACCACCGTCTGATCGCGCGCATGTCCCGGCAAACGCCAAGGGGGTTTCCTCTTGGCGTTTTGCTTTTCACCGCACCTGTCCATGCAAGCACTCAAAGCCGGCCCCTACCTGTTGCCGATTGACCGCTCCCTGGTGATGGGCGTGGTCAACGTCACGCCCGATTCGTTTTCGGATGGCGGGCATTTTCTCGATCCCGCAGCGGCGATTGCCCAGGCGCGCCGGCTGGTCGACGAAGGGGCGGACCTGCTGGACATCGGCGGCGAGTCCTCGCGCCCCGGCGCCGAACCGGTGCCGTTGGAGGAAGAGTTGCGCCGCGTGCTGCCGGTGCTACGCGCCTGTGTCGCGATGGGCAAGCCGGTCTCGGTCGATACCTACAAGCCGGAAGTGATGCAGGCCGCGGCGCAAAACGGCGCGGCCATGCTCAACGACATCTGGGGCTTTCGCCGCCCTGGCGCCTTCGAGGCGGCTTGCGCTGCCGCGCGGGAGGGTCTGGCGCTTTGCATCATGCACATGCAGCGTGACCCGCAGAACATGCAGCGGGAGCCTTCATACGGCAATGTAGTGACCGAGGTGGGCGAATTCCTGCGCGAGCGGGTTGCCGCGTTCCAGGTGGCCGGTGTCGCGGCGGCGCAACTGGTGATCGACCCCGGTTTCGGTTTCGGCAAGACGGTGCAGCACAATCTGCAACTGCTGCATGGGCTGCAAAAGATCGCTGCTTCCGGCGTGCCGGTGCTGGCCGGGCTATCGCGCAAATCGACCATCGGCGCCTTGACCGGGCGCGGACCCGGGGAGCGCCTGGCCGGCAGCGTAGCCGCCGCCCTGATCGCCGCGCAAAACGGTGCGACAATCCTGCGCGTTCATGACGTGGCCGCGACCCGGGACGCCCTGGCGGTCTGGGACGCGGTGCGCCACGTCGCGTAAAAGCATTCCCTGCGGAGCAAGTTGATGAGCAGAACCTATTTCGGCACCGATGGCATCCGCGGCAAGGTGGGCGAGAGTCCGATCACGCCGGACTTCGTCATGCGCCTGGGCTACGCCGCCGGCCGCGTGCTGGTGCAGCACGCGGGCACCACGCGCGGCGCCAAGGGCGAGCACCCGGCGGTGCTGATCGGCAAGGACACGCGGGTGTCGGGCTACATGCTGGAGGCGGCGCTGGAATCCGGCTTTGCCGCCGCCGGTGTCGACGTCATGCTGGTCGGGCCAATGCCCACGCCCGCGGTGGCCTACCTGACGCGCGCGGTGCGCGCCCAGGCGGGCGTGGTGATCAGCGCCTCGCACAATCCCTATGCCGACAACGGCATCAAGTTCTTTTCCGCCGCCGGCCTGAAGCTCGACGACGCGGTCGAGCAGGCGATCGAAGAGGAACTGCAGCGGCCGATGGGCTGCGCCGAGTCGGTCAACCTGGGCAAGGCGCGGCGCCTGAATGATGCCGCCGGGCGCTACATCGAGTTCTGCAAAAGCACCTTCCCCAACGATTTCGATTTGCGCGGCCTGAAGATCGTGGTCGATTGCGCCCACGGTGCGGCTTACCAGATCGCGCCGATGGTGTTCCATGAACTCGGCGCCGACATTGTCGCCATCGGCAGCCAGCCCAACGGCCGCAACATCAACGACGGTGTCGGCGCCACCCACCCGCAGGCGCTGATCGATGCGGTGCGCAAGCACAATGCCGATCTCGGCATCGCCCTGGATGGCGATGCTGACCGGCTGCTGATGGTCGATGGCGCCGGTCGCAGCTACGACGGCGACGAACTGCTTTACCTGATCGTCAAGGAGCGCCGCAGCCGTGGCGCGGTGGCCGGCGTGGCGGGCACGCTGATGACCAATCTGGCTTTCGAGCAGGCGATGGGGCGCCTGTCGATCCCCTTCGGGCGCGCCAAGGTGGGCGACCGCTACGTGCTGGAAATGTTGCACCAGAACGGCTGGCTGTACGGCGGCGAAAATTCCGGCCACATCCTTTGCCTGGATTGCCACACCACCGGCGACGGCATCATTTCCGCCTTGCAGGTGCTTTCGGCCTTGCGCAAGTCCGGCCTTGGTCTGAAGGAAGCGGGCGCCGAATTGACGCTCTATCCGCAAGTGCTGAAAAACGTGCGCCTGGCTGACCGTGCCGCATGGCAATCGAACCAGCAACTGGCCGCATGCATCGCCGCCGCCGAACAACGCCTGGACGGACGCGGCAGGGTCCTATTGCGTCCCTCCGGCACCGAGCCGGTATTGCGCGTGATGGTGGAGGGCGAAGACGCCGCCCTGGTGCGCTCCCTGGCTGAGGAAATCGCCGGGGTTGCCGCCGCCTGAGATCAGCCGCACCGGAGCCGGATAGCCCGTACCGCCGTCAGGGTTGTATGAGGACCTGCGGCGGGATAGAATCCGACTAAATTGATCGGGAATATCTTCGGGCCTGGCTCGTCGTGTTCGCAGCCATTTCCAACCACCTGGGCTTTTTGCCATGTTCGCGCATCTCCGGGAAGACATACAGAGCGTTTTCGACCGTGACCCCGCCGCCCGTTCGGTGTGGGAGGTCGTGACCTGTTATCCCGGTTTTCACGCACTGGTGATCCACCGCATCGCCCACTGGTTCTGGTACCACGGTTTCAAATGGCTGGGGCGCTTTACCTCGCATCTGGCGCGCGGTCTGACCGGCATCGAAATCCACCCGGGCGCGACCATCGGCCGGCGCTTTTTTATCGATCACGGCATGGGCGTGGTGATCGGCGAAACCGCACAGATCGGCAACGACGTCACGCTGTATCACGGCGTCACCCTGGGCGGCACCTCCTGGAACAAGGGCAAGCGCCATCCGACGCTGGAAGATGGCGTGGTGGTGGGGGCGGGCGCCAAAGTGCTGGGGCCGATCACCATGCACGCCGGTGCGAAAATCGGTTCCAACGCAGTGGTGGTGAAGGATGTGCCGGCAGGCGCGACTGCCGTCGGTATCCCGGCGCGCATCATCGAGGAAGAAGGCGCGCAGCGCCGCGAAGAACAGGCCGCCAAGCTCGGCTTTTCCGCCTACGCGGTTGGCCGCGGCGACGACGACCCCTTGTCCAAAGCCTTGAACGGCCTGCTCGACCATGGCGCATCGATGGATACCCGCCTGGTCGCCTTGCTGGCGCGCATCGAGGAACTCGAGGCGCACGTGAAAGCGCGCGAAAGCGAAGAGCAAAACGAAGACAACGTCGTTGCGCATGCCTTCGGCGAGCGCTCGAAGAACGTCGCCAACGGCTAGTTCCGGGGGCTAGGGAGCCGGCCCCCCGGCGGGCGGCTCTGCTGCCCGCGCAGCCTCATCCTCGTTTTGTTCGCGCTCGCGCAGCCACGCCGCGTGGCGGCGCCGTTCGCGGCCCTGTTTGGTCAGCCAGTAGACCAGCAGCAGGCACGGCGCCAGGCCCCAGAGCAGAAATGTCATGACACCGGCGACCACATTCTTCTCGGTGATGGCCATCATGAACACCACCCAGAGCCAGCCGATGGCGACCATATGCATGGGGCGGCTCCTAGTTGAACAGCCCGAGCAGGGCGTCGAGCCCGTTGTGGCTGATGGCGAAACGCGCTTGCGCGCGGACGATCGGCTTGGCGTGATACGCCACCGAGACGCCGGCTGCCGCCATCATCTTCAGGTCGTTGGCGCCGTCGCCGATGGCGATCGCCTGCGCCTGATCGGCGCCAAGCAGCGCACAGGTCTGGCGTAGCTTCTCGGCCTTGGCGTCGGCGTCGATCACCGGGCCAACAACTGTGCCGGTCAGGCGGTCCTGGGCGACGCCCAAGAGATTGGAGGCGGTGTAGTCCAGCCCCAGGCGCGCCTTCAGCCGTTCGGTAAAAAAGGTGAAGCCGCCGGACACCAGCAGGGTCTTGACGCCCGCCGCCTTTAATCCCGCGATCAATCCCTCCGCACCCGGCGAAAGCCGCAGGCGCTCGTCATACACCCGCTGCAGGGCGCTCACCTCCAGTCCCTTGAGCAGGGCCACGCGGCGCACCAGGCTCTGGCGAAAGTCGATTTCGCCGCGCATCGCCGCTTCGGTGATGGCCGCCACCTGGGGTTTCAAGCCCTGCATGTCGGCGATTTCATCGATGCACTCGATGGTGATCAGGGTCGAATCCATGTCCATCACCGCCAGCCGGAAGTCGGCCAGGCGCAGCGGCGTGTCGAGAAAGGCGCAATCGACCTGCGCCTGCTCGCACAATTCGCGCAGCGCCTGCACCGGCGGCACTGCCGCGAAGCCCGAAAGCCGTGCCAGCTCCGTGCCGCGCCATTCAGCCTGTTGCGCCGCCGATAGTTGCGCCGCGCGCTGGACCAGCGCCGGGTCGAGGCCGGGGCCCTGGATGACGATGCCGTGCATGTCTGGCGCCCGCCTACCTGGCGAGCGCGGCCCAGCGTTGCGCCTCGTCCGCATCCGGGCGCACGCCGAGTTCGCCCAGGCGATACGCTTGTTCCAGGCGCTGTGCCGCCGCTTTCACCCCGGCGCTGCCGGCCTGGCGATACAGCGCCAGCGCACGCGGCTGGTTGGCGGGGCGTCCCAGGCCGAGCTCGAAAATGCCCGCGGCCTCCTGCTGCGCCAGGGGCACGCCGGCATCGGCGGCCTTGAGGATCCAGTCGGCCGCGGTGCCGACATCGCGCTGCACGCCCACCCCGATCGACGTCAGGTGACCATAGAAATATTGCGCATTGGGCAGGCCTTGCTGGGCAGCGGCGAGAAACAACTGCGCCGCCTTGATCGCGTCCTTGTCCACGCCCACGCCTTCGAGATAAAACCGCCCCAGTTGCGCCTGCGCACGCGCGTAGCCTTGGGCAGCGGACTTGTTCAGCCACTCCATCATGCCGGCGCGGTCGGGCTCGCCCGCGCGCCCCTGGCCGATCATCAGCGCCAGGTTGTACTGCGCCACGGCATGGCCGGCATCCGCCGCCTGCCCGTACAGGCGTTGCGCGGCGGCGAAGTCCTGCTGCACACCCTTGCCTTCGTAGTAGAGGGCGCCAAGATTGTTTTGCGCCTGGGCCAGGTTTTTTTCGGCGGCGCGCGCATAGTAGCGGGCCGCCAGCGTGTAGTCGGGGCCGCCGCAGACCGAGGACTCCTGCAGCAGGCCCAGTTCCAGCGCGCTTTCGCCGTCGCCCTCGTCGGCGCGCGCGCC
>DATAZV010000428.1:0-7370 GCA_036271855.1 Burkholderiales bacterium | reverse complement strand
GGCTTGACTGCTCAAGCCGCCAACAACTGCCTCAACACATACGGCAGTATTCCGCCGTGCTTGAAGTACTCGACCTCGATGGCCGTATCGATGCGCAGGATCACGGTGACGCGCTGGGTAGTGCCGTCAGCCCGATGAATCACCAGCGTGGCGTCCTGCTGCGGCTTGGGGTCGGTGCCGATGCCTTCGATGTCGAAGGTCTCATCGCCCTTGATGTCGAGTGACTTGGCGGTGTCGCTGCCCTTGAATTGCAGGGGCAGCACGCCCATGCCGATCAGGTTGGCGCGGTGGATGCGCTCGTAGGAGCGCACCACCACGGCCTTGACGCCGAGCAGCAGCGGGCCTTTGGCGGCCCAGTCGCGCGAGGAGCCGGAGCCGTATTCTTCGCCGCCGAAGACCACCGTTGGCGTGCCGGCGGCCATGTATTTCATGGCGGCGTCGTAGATGCTCATTTGCTCGCCGTCGGGCTGGTGCAGGGTGACGCCGCCTTCGACCTGGCTGCCGTCGGCCTTGGGCGGCATCATCAGGTTTTTGATGCGCACGTTGGCGAAGGTGCCGCGCATCATCACTTCGTGGTTGCCGCGGCGCGCGCCGTAGGAGTTGAAGTCGACCTTGGTGACGTTGTTGCCGATCAGGTAGCTGCCGGCGGGCGAGGTGTCCTTGATCGAGCCGGCGGGGGAGATGTGGTCGGTGGTGATGGAGTCGCCGAGGATGGCGAGCACGCGCGCGCCCTTGATTTCGGGCACGCCGGTGGGGGTCATGCTGAAGTCTTCGAAGAACGGCGGCTCGGCGATGTAGGTGGACTTGGGCCAGTCGTAGACTTCGTTGGCTTCGCCCTTGATCTGGGTCCAGAGGTCGCCGGGCTTGATCAGCTCGGAATAGTTTTCGCGGAACACCTTGGCGTTCATGGCGAACTTCATCAGCTTGGCGATTTCGATCGAGGTGGGCCAGATATCGCCGAGGTAGATATCTTTGCCGTTTTTGCCTTTGCCGACGGGCTCGGTCATCAGGTCCTTCGTTACCGTGCCGGCGATGGCGTAGGCGACCACCAGGGGCGGGGAGGCGAGGAAGTTGCCCTTGAGGTTGGGGTGGATGCGCGCTTCGAAGTTGCGGTTGCCGGAGAGTACGGCGGCGCAGACCATGTCGTTCTTGATGATGGTTTCGTTGATCGGGGCGCTCAAGTCACCGGCGTTGCCGATGCAGGTGGTGCAGCCGTAGGCGGTGACGCCGAAGCCGAGTTTTTCCAGATACGGCAACAGGCCGGCGGCGGTGAGGTAGTTGGTGACGACGCGGCTGCCGGGGGCGAGCGAGGTCTTGATGTGCGGGGCGACAGTTAAACCTGCCTCCACTGCTTTCTTGGCCAAGAGACCGGCCGCCAGCAACACGCTGGGGTTGGAGGTGTTGGTGCAGGAGGTGATGGCGGCGATCAGCACGTCGCCGTTGTGCAGGTTGACGCCGTCGCTGGTGCCGAAGGTTTGCCCGAGTTTTTCGGCGGGCTGGTTGAAGCCGCTTTCGGTGGTGGGCTTGGAGAACAGGCTGGTGAAGGTGGACTTGACCTTGCCGATTTCGATGCGGTCCTGCGGGCGCTTCGGGCCGGCGAGCGAGGGGGTGACGGTGCCGAGGTCGAGAGTCACGACCTTGGTGTAGTCGATGTCGCCGGCCTTGGGGATGCCGTACATCTTTTGCGCCTTGAAGTAGGCCTGGAAAGCGTCGATCTCGGCCTTGGTGCGGCCGGTGCCCTGGAAGTAGTCGATGGTGACGTCGTCCACCGGGAAAAAGCCCATGGTGGCGCCGTATTCGGGCGCCATGTTGCCCAGGGTTGCGCGGTCCGGCAGGGAGAGGGTGGGCACGCCTGCGCCGAAGAACTCGACGAATTTGCCGACCACTTTCTCTTTACGCAGCAATTCGGTGACGGTGAGCACCAGGTCGGTGGCGGTGCAGCCTTCGCGCAGACGGCCCTTGAACTCGACACCGACGACGTCGGGGGTGAGGATGTAGACCGGCTGGCCGAGCATGCCCGCCTCGGCTTCGATGCCGCCTACGCCCCAGCCGACCACGCCGATGCCGTTGATCATGGTGGTGTGGCTGTCGGTGCCGACCAGCGAATCAGGGTAGTAGTCGCCGTTTTTCTGGAACACGCCGCGCGCCAGGTATTCGAGGTTGACCTGGTGCACGATGCCCACGCCTGGTGGTACGACTTTGAAAGTACTGAAGGCCTGCATGCCCCACTTGAGGAACTGGTAGCGCTCTTCGTTGCGCTTGAATTCCATTTTCATGTTCAGGTCGAGTGCGTTCGGCTCGCGGTAGTAGTCGATTTGCACCGAGTGGTCGACGACGAGATCGACCGGCACCAGGGGCTCGATCTTTTTCGGGTCCTGGCCCATTTTTTCAGCGACGTTGCGCATTGCGGCCAGGTCGGCCAGCAGGGGCACGCCGGTGAAGTCCTGCAGCACCACGCGGGCGACGACGAAGGGGATTTCGTCGACGCGGTCGGCGTTCGGCTTCCATTTCGCCAGTTGCTTGACGTGTTCCTCGGTCACCTTCTTGCCATCGCAATTGCGCAGCACCGATTCGAGCACGATGCGGATGGACACCGGCAATCGGGAGACGTCCACCTTGAGCGCCTTGCCCAATTCGGGCAGGGAGTAGTAGTTACCGGTCTTGGTGCCTGCCTTGAACGATTTCAGGGTCTTCGCAAATGGGTGGGCCATGAGATTCTCCAGAGTGAACGGCGGTGCGGCGATGTTGCGGTGTCTTCTTTGTATCTGATGGCATTTGTGCCATCGTCAAGATTGGGCAATGCATTTGATGCACAGTTCAACCAGCCAAAAAGCAAAACCCGGCATGTGCCGGGTTTGTTTTCAGATCACGTACAGATCGACATATTCGTGCACCGGCATGGCCTCCAGGGCCTTCTGGTCCAGCGAGACGTCGAGGATTTTTTGCTGCTGGCGTGCCGGGAACTGGCGCGCCAGGTTGATCTTGAACTTGGCTTCGAGCAGGGGAATGCCTTCCTTGCGGCGCAGGCGGTGGCCGATCGGGTATTCGCAGACCACTTCCTTGAGCTTCTTGCCGTCGTTGAACTCGACCGTGAGCGCGTTGGCGATGGAGCGCTTTTTCGGGTCGTGATAATCCTTGGTATAGGCCTTGTCTTCGACGCAGACGATCTTGTCGCGCAGCTTGTCGATGCGCGGGTCCTTGGCCACGCTATCTTCGTAGTCGTCGGCGGTGAGGCGCCCGAAGATGATCGGCACGGCGACCATGTACTGGATGCAGTGGTCGCGGTCGGCCGGGTTGTCCAGCGGGCCCTTCTTGTCGATGATGCGGATGCAGGCTTCGTGGGTGCGGATGGTGATCTTCTTGATGTCTTCCGGCTTCTTGCCGGCCTTGGCGAGCTGCTGGTGGATTTCCATGGCGCACTCGACCGCGGTCTGCGAGTGGAATTCCGCGGGGAAGGAAATCTTGAACAGCACGTTTTCCATCACGTACGACCCATAGGGGCGCTGGAACTTGAACTCGTTGCCCTTGAACAGCACGTCGTAGAAGCCCCAGGTCTTGGCGGTGAGCACCGAGGGGTAGCCCATTTCGCCGGTCTTGGCGATCAGCGCCAGGCGCACGGCGCGCGAGGTGGCATCACCGGCGGCCCAGCTCTTGCGCGAGCCGGTGTTGGGTGAGTGGCGGTAGGTGCGCAGCGACTGGCCGTCGACAAAGGCGAGCGAGACGGCGTTGATGGTTTCATCGCGCGTGAGGCCGAGCATTTCGGAGACGACGGCGGTGGAGGCGGCCTTCACCAGCACCACGTGGTCCAGGCCGACCTTGTTGAAGGAATTTTCCAGGGCGATGCAGCCCTGGATTTCGTGCGCCTTGATCATGCCGGTGAGCACGGCCTTCATGGTCAGGGGCTTCTTGCCCATGGCCACGGCGTTGCGCGAAAGCCAGTCGGCCGTCGCCAGGATGCCGCCGAGGTTGTCCGACGGATGGCCCCATTCGGCCGCCAGCCAGGTGTCGTTGAAGTCGAGCCAGCGGATCATGCAGCCGATGTTAAACGCCGCCTGGACGGGATCGAGCTGGAACTGGGTGCCGGGCACCTTGGCGCCGTTGGGCACCACGGTGCCGGGGACGATAGGCCCCATCAGCTTGCGGCAGGCGGGGTACTCCAGCGCTTCGAGGCCGCAGCCCAGGGTATCGATCAGGCAGTTGCGCGCCGTGTCGTAGGCCAGCTTGGACTCGATCTTGTACTTCAGGACGTAGTCGACGATGTCGGTCAGGACTTTGTCGGCCTTGGGGCGAACGTTGGAAATGTGGGCGGACATGGTGGGCTCTTTGTCTTGGGTTTGTGTTTATTTGCGGTCGCGGATTTTCACGAACTTCTTGTCGTCCGGGCCGGTGTAGTTGGCGGCGGGGCGGATGATCTTGCCGTCGATGCGCTGCTCGATCACGTGCGCGGCCCAGCCGGAGGTGCGGGCGATGACGAACAGCGGGGTGAACATGGCGGTGGGCACGCCCATCATGTGGTACGAGACGGCGGAGAACCAGTCGAGGTTGGCGAACATCTTCTTCGCGTCCATCATGGTTGCCTCGAGGCGGTCGGCGATTTCGAACATCTTCATGTCGCCGGCTTCCTTGGAGAGCTTGCGCGCGACTTCCTTGATCACCTTGTTACGCGGGTCGGAGACGGTGTAGACCGGGTGGCCGAAGCCGATGATCACTTCCTTGCGCTCGACACGGGCGCGGGCATCGGCTTCGGCCTCGTCCGGCGTCTCGTAGCGCTTTTGTACTTCGAAGGCGACTTCGTTGGCGCCGCCGTGCTTGGGGCCGCGCAGGGCGCCGATGCCGCCAGTGATGGCCGAGTACATGTCGGAACCGGTGCCGGCGATGACGCGGCAAGTAAACGTAGACGCGTTGAACTCGTGCTCGGCGTAAAGGATGAGGGAGGTGTGCATCGCCTGCACCCAGGAGTCGGAAGGCTTCTCGCCGTGCAGCAGGTGCAGGAAGTGGCCGCCGATGGAGTCGTCGTCGGTCTCGACTTCGATGCGCTTGCCGTTGTTGCTGAAGTGATACCAGTAGAGCAGCATCGAACCCAGCGAAGCCATCAGGCGGTCGGCGATGTCGCGCGCGCCGGGGTGATTGTGGTCGTCCTTTTCCGGCAGGGCGCAACCGAGCGCCGAGACGCCGGTGCGCATCACGTCCATCGGGTGGCTGGCGGCGGGCAGGGCTTCGAGTGCCCATTTCACCGCGGCGGGCAGGCCGCGCAAGGCTTTTAGCTTGAGCTTGTAGACCTTCAACTCGGCGGCGGTGGGCAGCTTGCCGTGCACCAGCAGGTAGGCGATTTCCTCGAACTCGCAGGAGTCGGCTACATCGAGAATGTCGTAGCCGCGATAGTGCAGGTCGTTGCCGCTGCGGCCCACAGTACACAGCGCGGTGTTGCCCGCGGTGACGCCGGAGAGGGCGACGGATTTTTTCGGTTTCGGGCCCGTGGCGGGGGCGGCTTGCTCACTCATTCAAAACACTCCTTTGGTAAATCCCTGGGGAATTGCTTTATTGTGGTTGGTGCTACTTGCCCTTGCCCTGAGAGAACAGGGTATCGAGCTTGTCTTCGTAGGTGTGATAGCCGAGGTAGTCGTAAAGGTCGGCGCGGCTTTGCATGGTGGGCACGGCGTTCTTTTGCGTGCCTTCGCGGCGCAGCACCTGGTAGAAATTCAGGGCCGCCGCATTCATCGCGCGATAGGCGCCGCAGCAGTAGAGGGCGATATCCACATTCACTGTGCGCAGTTCGTCGAGGGTGAACAGCGGCGTCTGGCCGAATTCCGTCAGGTTGGCGAGGATAGGTACCTTGACCGCCTCTTTTACCTGCTTGTATTGCTCAAGCTTGGTGATGGCTTCGGGGAAGATCATGTCGGCGCCGGCTTCGACATAGGCGGCGACGCGGTCGAGCATCGCATTCATGCCTTCGGCGGCCAGCGCGTCGCAACGGGCCATGATGACGAATTGCGAATCCGTTTTTGCGTCCATCGCGGCCTTGATGCGGTCGACCATTTCTTCCTTGGGCACCACTTCCTTGCCCGGGCGATGGCCGCAGCGCTTGGCGGAGACCTGGTCTTCCATGTGCACGGCAGCGACACCGGCGCGGGTGAAGGAGCGGATGGTGCGGGCGATGTTGAACGCGCCGCCCCAGCCGGTGTCGATGTCGACCATCAGCGGCAGGGAGCAGACTTCGGTGATGCGGGTGGCGTCGGTCAGCACATCTTCCATGGTCGAGATGCCGAGGTCGGGCATGCCCAGGGAGTTTGCAGCCACGCCGCCGCCGGACAGGTACACCGCCTTGAAGCCGGTGCGCTCGGCCATGCGGGCGGCGTAGGCAGTAATCGCGCCCACCACCTGCAGCGGGTTTTCGTCCTTGACGGCCTGGCGGAATTTGGCGCCGGCGGAAGCGGGGGTGGTCATGATGGCGGCCTCGGGTTGAATCGATTTACGAAAAGAACGCCTTGCGCGCTTCGTCCGGCACGCTCACGCCGGTGGCTTGCGCGCGCTTGAGTAGCTGCCAGTAATAGCGGTAGCTGGCGCGGTCGTGCAACTTGCCGTGGTAACCCACCGGGCCCCAGTCCTTCAGGTAGGCGGCCAGCAGGATGGCGCTGGCGTCGGCGATTTCGCTGTCGCGCGGCTGCATGCCGCGGATGATCGGTTGAATCTGGTCCGGGTGGATGCTGTACATGCGCAGGAAGCCGAACTCTTCGCGGGCGCGGCGGGCATCGCCTTCGACCACGCTGGGGTCTTTGTATTCCTGGGTGATGCCGTGGATCGGGATGGCGCCGTTGCCCAGGCCCGCGGAGGCAATCTCCAGCTTGGCGCGGCGCACCAGCGGGTGGTCGAACTGGCCGGGGGAAGACATGGCGGTGTCGGGGATGGCGCCGGCGAAGCCGCTGACGAAATCCATGATGCCCAGGGTCACGCCCTCGATCAGGGGCAGCGAGACGATGTCGAATACTTCGCGCAGGCCGTTGTGCGTTTCGATCATCACGTGCATGGGAATCGGGCGCTTGATGCCGGCTTCGGTGCGCAGCTCCTCGACATAGGAGAGCACCTTCAGCGCGTCCATCCGGCTGTCGCACTTCGGCAGGGTGATGTAGGCGAGCTTGTGGCCGGCCTGGCCGACGATGATCTCGACGTCTTTCATGCAGTGCGGGTGGCTGGCGTCGTGGATGCGCACGCCGGCGCGGCCGAAGGTATTCTCGTCGCTGGCCACCCAGTGGGCCACCATCTCGGCGGTCTGCTTCTCGGCACCGGCGGCGGCGCCGTCTTCGAGGTCGCAGATCAGGTCGAACACCGGCCGGTCAGCCCGGGCGGTTTCGCGCTGCAGGGCGAGGGTCTTG
>DATAZV010000427.1:0-6960 GCA_036271855.1 Burkholderiales bacterium | reverse complement strand
CCCTTCAACGACTGGCACGCCCTGCTCGACCAGCGCATCGAAATCCGCAAGCTCGAGCACTTGTGCGAAGAGCAGCGCGACGCCATCCAGGAATGGCGCGACCACCGCTACGAGAACCTCTCGGACATCATGAGCGTGCGCATCAACGACCTGCTGGAGCATATCGCCCGGGTGCTCAACCACGCGCAGCGCCTGGAGCAGACGGCGGAGTCGGCGGTGCAATTGCACTTCTCCGCCACCGCGCACCGCACCAACGAGATCATGCGCACGCTGACCATCTTGACGGCGATTTTCATGCCCTTGAACCTGGTCACCGGCATCTTCGGCATGAACTTCAAGGAGATGCCCTGGCTCGACTGGCATCTCGGCTTCTGGACCACCATCGGTTTGATGGCCCTGCTCGCGCTTTCACTGATGCTGTATTTCCGCGCCAAGCGCTACATCGAGCGCAGCGACCGGCCGCGCCGGCCGATCACTTCGCAGGACCTTTAAGCACCTCATGCGATTCAGCCGTCTGCCTGCATGCGCCGCGCGCGCCTTCGTTGTCCTCGCCGCCGCCTGCTTCACCCTGTGCGCGCAGGCCGGCGAGATCAAGCCCTGGAAGGGCGGCGCGACGCCGGCACTGGCCCTGCCCGACCTCGACGGCCGCGAACATACCCTCGCCGAGTTCAAGGGCCGCGTGGTGGTGGTCAACTTCTGGGCCACCTGGTGCGACCCCTGCCGCGCCGAAATGCCCTCGATGCAAAAAATGGCGGACAAGTTCGGCGCCGACAAGCTGGTGGTGCTGGGCATCAACTACCAGGAAGGGGCGCCGCGCATCCGCCGCTTCCTGGAGCAGAACCCGGTGCGCTTCACCATCCTGATGGACCGCGACGGCACGGCCACCAAGAAGTGGATCACCCGGATTTTTCCCACTTCGATGATCATCGGCCCCGACGGGCGGGTGCGCCATGTGGTGGTCGGTGACTACGAGTGGGACGGGCCGGCAATGGATGCGCTGATCACCAGGCTGCTGCCGAAGACGTAATAATCGGTTACATCACCCATTTGCAGCGCACGCCCGTGCCCCGCAACTGTTATCATTTTCGACTCGCTATCCGATCCGCTTTCCGGAGTTTGCATGCCCCACTATTCCCGCCGTCATTTCCTGCGCGCCGGCGCGGCCCTCGCCGCCCCGGCCGCGGTCGGCCTGCCTCTCGCCGCCCTGCCGCGCCGCGCCGCTGCCGAGATCGTTTTCAACCCGCAGCCCGGCGCCTGGCGCACGCTTGAAATCAGCACGCGCTTCGAAGTGTTGTTGCCCACCGGCACCACCAAGGTGTGGCTGCCGGTGCCTTCGATTGCCACCGACTACCAGGAACTGCTGGACAACCGCTGGAGCGGCGGTGCCGACGTCATGCGCCTGGTTTCCGACGGCAAATATGGCGCCACCATGCTCTACGCCGAGTTCAGCGAGAACAACCGTAACCCAGTGGTCGAGCTGGTGAGCCGCGTGCGCACCCGCGACCGCGCCACCGATTTCAAGCGCCGCACCAGCTTCAAGGAAGATCCGGACACCCTGAAGTTCTACCTGCAGCCCACCGACCTGATCCCCACCGACGGCATCGTGCGCAAGACCGCGCTGGCCATCACCAAAAACGCAAAAGGCGACGAGGCCAAGGCCCGCGCCGTCTACGAATGGATCGTCGACAACACCTTCCGCGATCCGAAGACCCGCGGCTGCGGCATCGGCGACATCAAGGCGCTGCTGGAAAGCGGCAACCTCGGCGGCAAGTGCGCTGACCTGAACGCCCTGTTCGTCGGCCTGTGCCGCGCCGTCGGCATTCCGGCGCGCGACCTCTACGGCGTACGCGTGATCAAGTCGCAGTTCGGCTACCGCAGCCTGGGCGCCGGCACCTCGGCGATTACCCGCGCCCAGCACTGCCGCGCCGAAGTCTATTTGCAGGCCCACGGCTGGGTGCCGGTCGACCCCGCCGACGTGCGCAAGGTGGTGCTGGAAGAAAAGCCCCAGCCCACCACCGTCAACGACCCCCTGGTACAGGCGGTGCGCCCGAAGCTGTTCGGCGCCTGGGAAATGAACTGGGTCGCCTTCAACTGTGCGGGCGACTTGGCCCTGCCCGGCAGCCAGGGACCGAAAATCGGCTTTTTCATGTACCCGCAAGCGGAAAACCGCGAGGGGCGCTTAGACAGCCTGGACCCGGACAACTTCAAGTACAGCATGACCGGGCGCGAAATCACGGCCTGATCACCGCACCCCACCACGTTTGTGGTCGAAGACGGCGCCTTGGGCGCCGTTTTTGTTGGCCGAACCTGAGAAAACCTGAGAAAAATTCACAAAATTGACCGGCGCCTGAACACAGTCGTGTTACCACCCTGATAAAACGCCCTGAAAGAAGTCCCCTTGGGGGACCTGAGGGAATATTGCCCAAAGGGGGATGCGCGCCTCTTGCTTGCGTTTCGCAATTTCGGTTTTCGGAGTGAGGCCGGCGTCCCGCACAAGCTGTCCATAGGCATATTTTAAAGAGCAAGCTTTCCCGCACGACAGCGCGGATGGTTTCAAAGATACGCGAGTCGATCAACTAAGTGTGGATGATTTTCGCAGGGTGCCAGCGCTTCATCATCGACTACACCGTTGAGCCGCAGCTGATCTTGCGCTACGACTACGCCCGCGACGAATGGGAACAAAAAGCCGCCTGGGGCCGCAGCGGCGGCCCGGCCGCGCTATACGCGCGTCATGCCGATCAGCGCGCCCGCCTTCGGCATTTGTTCCAGCGCCCATAGCTGCTTGAGCAGGGCGTCGATTTTTTGCGGCCGCAACTGGTGGCGTGCGAGGGAGCGGAATTTTTGTTCCATCTCGGCATCGGTCATCGGGTTTTTCCAGTGGCCGCGGTGGTACTCGGCGCGGATCGACTTGCGCTGCCCGGACTTGAGCACGATCTCCAGATCGCAGAGGTTGATTTCCTGCTGGCGCCGGTCGGCTTCTTCGGAAGGCAGGCAGCGCACCCGGCTGACCAGGTCGAGCAGGCGCGGGTCGTGCAGGTATTTGTCGTCGTAGTACTGCGCGTCGATTTCGCCGTACTTCAGGATCACCGCAACCGAATACGGCAGGCTGTGGTCGGCGGTTTCGTGTGTCTGCGGGCGCCATTTATCGGGCACGTCGGCCATGATCTTGATGGCGTTGTGCGACACCCGCAGGTTGATTTCCTCGATCTCGCTTACATCGCTGAAAAAGCTGCGCGCCTGCATCGCCGCCTGGGCGGCGGTCTGCGCGTACTGCCCGAGCGCGAAGAGCTTGGTATAGGCGTGCATGATGCCGAAGGGCTCGCCGTTGCCGCCCAGCGCGGGCAGGGCGAAGGGCCGCAGCTTGACCAGGTTGAAAAAGCCCTCGCGCCCCTCGAACACCTGGCCGGGCCCGGTCATGCCGGCCTGCGCCAGTTGCACCGCGAAGATGGCGTTGCGGCAGGCGTCGGCGCTGGAGCATGCCTTCCAGCTCGAGAGCACGCCGCGGCGGGTCTGGCTCACCGCCGTATTGCCGGCCACCGCCAGCGAAATCGCATGCACCAGTTGCCCGCGCGTCAGGCCGTAAAGGCGGCCGGCGCCGACCACCGCCGCCAGCCCAGCGACGGTGGCGTTGTCCAGCCCGAGGGCCTGGTTGTCCAGCACATCGGTAACCTTGCAATACACCTCATAGGCCAGCACCGTCGCCAGGATCAGGTCCCGGCCGCTGCGGCCCATCACCTCGGCGGCGGACAACAAGGCGGCGATGGAGTCGCTGGGGTGGCCGCTGCCCAGGCTGATGTAGCCGTCGTTGAAATCCAGGTAGCGGATCATCACGCCGTTGGCGAACACCGCCAGCTCCGGGCTGGTGCGGGTGCCGGCGCACAGGACGCCGGCACCCGGCGAGGCGCTGACATGGGCGGCAAGCCGCACCGCGATTTGCGCCGGCTCGACGCTGAACGCGCCGATGGCGCAGCCCAGCGTGTCGATGATGCTGCGCTTGGCGATGCGTACGATTTCCGGCGGCAGGTCTTCGTAGCGAAGCGCCATCGCGTAGTCGGCCAGGGCTTCGGCGATGGAAGTCCGCGCGGATGGCAGGGCCGGCGCCGGAGAGCCCGCCGTACCTTCCGCTGCCAGCGCCGGCAATGCCACGGCGGATGCGCCCGTCGCCGTGACCTGCGCCAGAAACCTGCGACGCGCCATGCTGTGGGCGCCGGATGTTTCGCCTTGGGGAGTGCCATCCATTGTCTTCTCCTGGTTGAGGCCGTCCCGCTCTGTGCCGGGATCGATAGATGCCCCGGGCCGATGCCGCGTGGCGGCCGGTGTCCTTACCGGCTTCGCGGGACCCAGGGTGCTCGCCTGATTATGTCGCGCCGTGGCGGGGCGCGACATGAAACTTTCTTAACCGCTGCGGCGGTCGCTGTCGCGGCCAACGCTGCCGTAGTACGCGCGCTTGGCCTCGTACATGCGCTGGTCGGCCTGCTTTTGCACCTGTTCCAGCGCCTGGCCGGTATAGCCGGTGGCCGCGCCGATCGAAAAGCTCAGGCGCGCGCCGCTGTAGAACTGGTTGTTCATGTCGAGCAGCGATTCGATCTCGGCCACCTTGAGACGGGCGGCGCGCTCGTCCTGGTAGGGCAGCAGGATGGCGAACTCGTCGCCGCCGATGCGCGCGGCGATGTCGTTGTCGGCCAGCACCTTGGCGACCACTTCGCCGGCGCGACGGATCAGGCCGTCGCCGGCCTCGTGCCCGCCTTCGTCGTTGGTTTTTTTCAGGCCGTTCATGTCGATCATGACGATACTGACGGGATAGCGCTCCTGCTTTTGCATCTGGTGGCGCCGTTCTTCGAAGAACGTGCGGTTGCGCAGGCCGGTGAGCACGTCATGCGTGCCGAGATAGGAAACATAGGCCTCGGCCTTTTTGCGCGCGGTGATGTCGGAGATGGCGACCAGCACCTGGTCCCAGGTATCTTCGGAGCCGGGCAGCGCCGAGGTCCGCATCAGGATGTCGACCGCTTCGCCGTTGAGGGCGTAGTTGATGCCTTCGTATTCGGACTCTATCCTGCCCTCCCACATGTCGAGCAACTGGGTTTCCCAGTGGCGGCGCATTTCATCGCGGAACACCCGGTCCAGGCTTTGCAGCAGTTCACCCTTGCTGCCGGCGTGGTACAGGGCCAGGGTCTTCTGGTTGACGTCTTGCACCTTGATCAGCTTCATGCTTTCGGCCGCCGCCTGCGGGTTTTCCGCCAGGTGGCGCGCGAAGTTGGTGATGCCGTCCTGGCGCAGCTGGTTGAGCCAGTTTTTCACCCCGCTGTGATCCTCGACCCAGAGCGAAACCGGCGAGTGCTCGAACAGGCCTTGTGCATAGCGCTCGTTGGCCGCCGCGCGGTCCAGCGCGCGCTTGCGCTCGGTGATGTCGACCAGCGAGAGCAGGATGCGCGACCAGTCGTGCTCGTGGCCCGGCAGGGCGCGGCGCGACAGCTGGATGTAGATCGGCGTGCCGTCGAGCGCGTAGTTGATGCCCTCGATGCCCAGCTCCAGCCGGCCATGCCACATGTCTTCCAGTTCGGTGCGAAAGTGCGCGCGCATGTCGTCGCGAAACACCCGGTGCAGATTGGCCAGGAACACTTCACGCGAGGGCGCGCGGAACATTTTCAGCGTGTAGTCGTTGACATCCAGCACCTCGATGCCCGACATGCAGGACTCGACCACATGCGGATGCGCGTCAAGATAGGCCGAAAAATCGGTGACGCCCTGGGCGCGGATGTCGTCGAGCTGGCGCCGGATCAGGCTGTAGTCCTCGATCCAGAGCGAGACCGGGGAGTGCTGGTAGACGTCGTGAAAATCGAGATCCAGGGGCATGGCATGTGCCTGAAAATGCTGCGGGCATAAGCGCATCGGACGATGCGCTATGGGACGCAACAGCAATCATTGCACTGTTGCAACCCCCATGCCATCCGCATGAGGGTGCGGCGGGTCGTCGATACGCGTCGCGGCGACGATGCCCGTTCTCGACAACGCCTGGCGCTTATTTTCCGCCCGGCGGGAACACCACTTTTTCTTCGACCAGGAAAGTCTTGATGCGGCCGATGAAGGTGGCACCATCGGTGGTCAGCGTTTTTCCTTGCGGCGAGGCATAGGCGGCCTTCCAGGCGTCGAGGTCGTCGTACCAGAGCTCGGCGATGCCGTCGACGGCGATTGCATGGTCCGGCACGTCGGGGCGCGAAGGCTCCTGGACGATCACGTTCTGCACGTAGCGGCGCAGGCCGGGCACCGCATGGGACAACGCGGCATGCTCCTGATGCCAATGGCGCAGGAATTCCTCGTGGCTGACTTCGGCGCGGCGGGTGAGCAGCGAGATGCTTTTGATCATGAGCGTTTCCTTGCCAAGTTGCAGTGAATTCCTCAGGCGATGATTTGTTGCGCCCGGTAGTTATCGAACTGCTCTCTGAACATGCGCGCCGAGTCCACCGCTTCGGTGAAGCCGAGGCTACGCGCTTTTTCCATCGACGACACCACTTCCCACTGCGGGCGGAACTGGTAATCGCCATAGGCGGGAAGCGTGAGTTCGTGCAGGCGAGTGGGCTTGAGATTGTGCTTGCGCGCCATCGCGCTCCACAAGCCTTCCTTGTCGGCGAGATATTGGGCGAGGCTGAATTCGCGCGGGCCGCCCAGCTTGACGCCGAAGTAATCGGCATAGCCGGCCCAGAGTTGTTGCCAGGTGGGCGTGTCGCCGTTGACGACGTTGAACGCCTGGTTGGCGCAGCGCGGCTCGTCCGCCATCCACGCCAGCGCGCGCGCCAACAGGCGCAAATCGGTGAACTGGGTGCGCACGGTGAAGGCTGTTTCGGTGCCGGGAAAGTCCAGCGGCAGGCCGAGCTCGCGCTGCACGGCGGCGTAGCAGGCAATCACCAGGCCAATCGAGCGGGGAGTATCGATGGCGGGGTCGCAAAAGCAGTGCGGCCGGGT
>DATAZV010000426.1:0-6661 GCA_036271855.1 Burkholderiales bacterium | reverse complement strand
CAGGCCGAAGAAGTCTCGCGTGCCGCCGGACACGAGCAAATGAAGCTGCCGGCCGCGATGGACTACACCAGCGTGCGCGGCCTGTCGAAGGAAGTGCAGTTGCGCCTGAATCAATACCAGCCGCAAACCATCGGCCGGGCTTCGCGCATCCAGGGCATTACCCCGGCGGCAATTTCGCTCTTGCTGGTGCATCTCAAAAAAGGTTTTGCCGCGGGCAAGGGCACCGGCTCGAAAGATCAGATCGCTGCATGACTAACAATGTGACCCACGAGCTCGCCCCCGCCCTTGATGCGGGACTGGACCAACTCGGCCTTGCGCTGCCCTGCGAAGCGCGCGACAAGCTGCTCGCCTACGTCGACCTGCTGGCCAAGTGGAACGCCACCTACAACCTCACCGCCATTCGCGACCGCGCGCAAATGGTCAACCTGCACCTGCTGGACTCGCTCACCCTCGCGCGCCACGTCAAGCCCGGGCGCCTGCTCGACGTTGGCTCCGGCGGCGGCCTGCCCGGCATACCGCTGGCCATCTACGCGGCCGCCGGCCTGCCGGGACTGCATGTGACCGTGCTCGACTCGAATCACAAAAAGGCCGCCTTCCTGCGCCAGGCCAAGGCCGAGCTGAAGCTCGACAACCTTGAGGTGGCAGGCGAGCGCGTCGAAGCCTGGCAGCCCGAACAAAAATTCACGCAAATCGTCAGCCGCGCCTTCTCCGACCTGTTCGAATTCTTTCATCTCACCGAAGCCCTCGGCGCCCCCGGCTGCGAATGGCTGGCGATGAAAGGCGTTCACCCGCACGATGAGATCGCACAACTGCCGCCGCAATGCAAACTCGAAACCGTGCACAAGCTAAAAGTGCCCGGCGTAGACGCCGAACGCCACTTGGTAGTGTTGCACGCCGCTTAAAGAATTAATGGGAGCCGCGCCGCTGTTGGCGCGGTGTCTTTTCGTAGCAGTTAAATCAAAGAAAATCATCTGGCTCCGCCAGTGATTTTTTACCAACTAGAGCCAGGCAAAAGTAGGTTTTTACTTTTGCCTGTTACTTATATGTCCGCAATTTTCGCCGTCGCCAACCAGAAGGGCGGCGTCGGCAAGACCACCACCGCCGTCAATCTCGCGGCGGCCCTGGCGCTTTCCGAGCAACGCACCCTGCTGGTCGACCTCGACCCGCAGGGCAACGCCACCCTGGGCTGCGGCGTCGACAAGCGCAGCCTGAAGTCCTCCGTCTACCAGGTGCTGCTGGAAATGGCCGACGTCGCCGGCGCGCGCCAGGTCTCGCCGGCGATCGAAAACGGCATGCTCCACGTGCTGCCCGCCAACCGCGACCTGGCCGGCGCCGAAGTCGAGCTGGTGGATCAAGAGCGCCGCGAAAAGCGCCTGAAGCAAGCCCTGGCCAAGGTCGACGGCGAATACGACTTCGTGCTGATCGACTGCCCGCCCTCGCTCTCCATGCTGACGCTCAACGGCTTGTGCGCGGCCCACGGCGTGGTGATCCCGATGCAGTGCGAGTACTACGCGCTCGAAGGTCTCTCCGATCTCGTCAATACCATCAAGCGGGTGCATGCCAACATGAACGCCGACCTGAAAATCATCGGCCTGCTGCGCGTCATGTTCGACCCGCGCTCCACCCTCACCGCCCAGGTCTCGGCGCAGCTGGAGCAGCACTTCGGCGACAAGGTGTTCAAGGCGGTGATCCCACGCAACGTGCGCCTGGCCGAAGCGCCATCGTACGGCCAGCCCGGCGTGGTGTTCGACCGCGCCGCCAAGGGCGCGCAGGCCTACCTGGATTTCGCGCGTGAGATGATCGAGCGGGTCAAGCCGGGCGCGCCGCAATAACCGCGGCGTTTTGCGGCAAACCAAAGGAGCCGGGACCATGCTGGGCAACATCTTCAAGGGTGCCAAGAGCGCCAACAGCGCCAACAGCGCAGAGAGCGCCACGAAAACCCCGGAAGGGGCACCGGGGCCGCAGGCGCGCTCCTTTCTTCCGTATTTCGACCAGAACTTTGCGGGTTTGCTGGAGCATCGCGCGCCCGGCTTTCGCGTCATGTTCGAGCGCCTGGAGGCGCGCGGCCATACTGCCGCCCCGGCATTGATCGTCGAGACCGGCAGCATGCGCGAGGCCGGCAACTGGGCCGGCGACGGCCAGAGCACTTTTTTGTGGAACGAGTTCGGCGGTTTTTTCAAATCCGAGGTGCACACCGTCGACCTGGCGCCGGAAGCCGCCGTCGTGGTGCGCGAGTACTGCTGCGGCGACGTCACCGCCCATACCGGCGACTCGGTGGCGTTCCTGCACGAAATGGCGACCCGCGCCAACCCGCCGCAGATCGATTTGCTGTACCTCGATTCCTACGATTACGACATCGCCGACCCCTTTCCCTCGGCGTTTCACCACATCAAGGAACTGATCGCCGTGCGCCCCTGTTTGCGCCGCGGTTCGGTGATCGCCATCGACGACAACTACGTGCATCCCGACGGCCGCATCGAAGGCAAGGGCTACCTCGCCGCCGAATTCTTTCGCCACCTCGGCATCCCCTGCATCCACCAGGGCCACCAGCTGGTGTGGCAGCTATGAGGCAGCGCGGCATGTTCATCGGCGGCGCGGGGCGCTAGGCGATGATAGGCGGCCTGCTGCGCAGGTTCATCGGCGGCGCCCCGGCGGCGCCGCCGTCGGCCCTGTCCGAGGCGCTTCCCGAGGTGCTCGAGCTTGCGCCCGGCGGAGAAGTGCGCGTGGTCATGCCGCAGGTGGCCAACGGCTACGCCGCGCTGGTCAACACCTTCCAGGGCTATTTCATTTTCAACCACTACGACACCGGCGTCGGCTGGCAGTTGCGCAGCTTCAATGCCTACGAAGTCGAGCAGACCCGGGTGCTCGACCGCATGGCCCGGGCGGCGCCGCCCGACCCGGTGATCCTCGACATCGGCGCCAACATCGGCGTCTTCACCCTGCTGTTCGCCAAGATCGCGGGCTTGGGCGGCCTGGTGCATGCCTACGAAGCGCAGCGCGTGATGTTCCACATGCTGGCCGGCAGCATGGCGCTCAACAGCATGGACAACGTGCACTGCCACCACCTGGCCGTCGGCGCCCATGCCGGCACCGCCCGCCTGCCGCGCCTGAACTACCGCAGCGACGCCGGCTTCGGCAGCGTCGAGCTCAACCGCGAACACCAGTCCGACGCCAAACAGCAGGCGATCGGCGGCATCTTCGACGAGGTACCGATGGCGAGCATCGACGCGCTGGCCCTGCCGCGCGTGGACATGATGAAAATCGACGTCGAGGGGATGGAAGCCGAGGTGCTCGCCGGTGCCATGCAGACCATACTCGCGCAGCATCCGCTGATTTATCTGGAGTACCTCAAAGGCGACAAGCAGGCGCTCGGGCGCACGCTGCAGGAGGCCGGCTACGTGCTGTTTGAAGTGCCGGAAAATTTCATTTGCGTGCCTGTCGGCCACCCCGGCATGCAAACCTTGAGCGAGGGCATGACGCCATGGGCAGCCGGCTGAAACACGGCGCGCATCGACCGGAGAACACCGCAACATGCTGACACGAGTGCTGCAGCGCTTTTTCGCCAGGGCCGAGACCGCGCGCGCCCCCCTGCCGGAAGTCCTCGACCTGGCCGACGAACCGCTGCTGCGGGTGATCCATCCCGGCTACGTCGACGCATCCAACATGCTGGTCAAGAGCACCCAGGGCCTGTTCATCGTCAATCGCCACGACAGCGGCGTCGGCTTTCAGCTCACCGCCTACGGCGCCTATTCGCCCGAGGAGGTCAAGGTGATGCAGCAACTGGTGCGCGCCGCGCCGGCCGACCCCGTGGTACTCGACATCGGCGCCAACATCGGCATCGTCACGCTGGCCCTGGCGCGCGCCGCCGGTCCGCGCGGGCTGGTGCATGCCTTCGAGGCGCAGCGCGTGATGTTCCACATGCTGGCCGGCAACATGGCGCTCAACAGCATGGAAAACGTGCATTGCCATTTCATGGCGGTGGGCGCGCAAGCCGGCAGCGCGCGCATTCCGCGCCTGGACTATCACCAGCGCGGCAGCTTCGGCAGCCTGGAACTCAACCGCGAGCAGCAAAGCGACCTCGGCCAGCAGGCCAGGGGCGGCGAGTTCGACGAGGTGCGCATGGACAGCATCGACGCGATGAACCTGGCGCGCGTGGACATGATCAAGATCGACGTCGAAGGGATGGAAGCCGAGGTGCTGGCCGGCGCCGAGCGCACCATCCGCACCCATCGCCCGCTGATGTACGTCGAGCACCTCAAGTCCGGCGACATTGCGCTCTCGCGCATCCTCGATGAACTGGGTTACGTGCTCTACGAGGCCTACGACAATTTTGTCTGCATTCCGGCGGGCGACCCGCGCATCGCGCAATTGTTCGGCGCGCAACCCGCCTGGCAGCCCGAAGCGGCGCGCTCGGCCGCCGCCGCCAAACCCTGATACCGGTCCGCCCAGGCACATGCTGAAGAACATCTTCCGCGGCACCTCGCGATCCGCCGATCAAGCGGGCGGCGGCTCGCCTTTCATGGCCAACTACGAGCAGCGCTTCGCGCCCCTGCTGGGCGGTCGCGCTTCCGGCTTTCGGGCGATCTTCCAGTTGCTTGAGGCGCGTTGCCAAAGCCTCGCGCAACCCGGCCTGATCATCGAAACCGGCAGCATGCGCGTGCCCGGCAACTGGGCCGGCGACGGCCAGAGCACGGTGCTGTGGAAGGAGTTCGCCTCGGTCTACGACATGGAAGTCCACACCGTCGACCTCGAACCCGACGCGGCGCGGGTGGTGCGCCAGGAGTGCGGCGCCGCGGTGCAGGCGCACACCGGCGATTCCGTGCGCTTTCTCTACGACTTCGCCAATTCCGCGCGGGCGCGGCAGATCGACCTGCTGTACCTCGACTCCTTCGACTTCGACGCCAAGGATCCCTTTCCCTCGGCCTTTCACCACATCAAGGAACTGATCGCCGTGCGCCCCTGTCTCGGCCCCGGCTCGATCGTCGCCATCGACGACAACTTCGTCGTTGATACCGGCGGCTTCACCGGCAAGGGCTACCTCGCCATGCAATGGTTCGACCATCTCGGCATCCCCTGCGCGCACCAGGGCCATCAATTCGTCTGGCAACTCTGAATAAATACACAATATGGCTACCAAACACAAAGGATTAGGCCGCGGCCTCGACGCTTTGCTCGCAGGCGATGCCTCCGAGCCCGAAGCTTCACGCGTCTCCGGCGCTCCCCACACGCTGCCCCTGGACCAGTTGCGCCCCGGCAAATACCAGCCGCGCACGCGCATGGACCAGGCCTCGCTGGCCGAGCTGGCGGAGTCGATCAAGGCGCAGGGGGTGATCCAGCCGGTGCTGGTGCGCAAGCTGGCCGACGGCGCCTACGAAATCATCGCCGGCGAGCGCCGCACCCGCGCCGCGCGCCTGGCCGGCCTCACCGAAGTGCCGGTGGTGGTGAAGGAGGTCGGCGACCACGCCGCCGCCGCCATGGCGCTGATCGAAAACATCCAGCGCGAAGACCTCAATCCGCTGGAAGAAGCGCAAGCCCTGTCGCGCCTGATGAGCGAATTCAAACTCACCCAGGATGCGGCCGCGCAGGCTGTCGGCCGTTCGCGCAGCGCGGTGGCCAACCTGCTGCGCCTGCTGCACCTGCCGCGGCCGATCCAGGACCAGCTGCATGCCGGCGAAATCAACATGGGCCACGCCCGCGCCCTGCTCGCCATCGAAGGCACGGAGCAGATCGCGCTGGCCTTCGAGATCACCAAAAAGAACCTGTCGGTGCGCGCCGTCGAGGAAATGGTGCGCCGGCTGCTCGACAAGACGCTGGAAAGCGACGCCCCGAAGATCAAGCCCAAACGCTCGCGCGACATCGAGCGCCTGGAAGAGGAAATCTCGGAAAAGCTCGGCACCAAGGTCGAAATCGCCGCCGCCAAAAAAGGCGGTAAGCTGGTGATCCACTACAGCAGCAACGACCACCTGGGCGACCTGCTGGAGCGCCTGCACTAAGCGGCAAGAAGACGAAAGACCATGTTCAATTCCCTGAAA
The DNA here is from genome assembly GCA_036271855.1 of Burkholderiales bacterium. Taxonomy (GTDB): domain Bacteria; phylum Pseudomonadota; class Gammaproteobacteria; order Burkholderiales; family JAEUOS01; genus JAQGMJ01. Next base: position 629 of record DATAZV010000426.1, on the reverse strand, counting down.
AACCTGCTTGGCGGCGATACCGCCAAACCGGCGGCGGCGCCGCAGCGGCCGTCATTCCTGCCGGACTACGACCGGCTCTACGCGCCCCACCTGACGGGGCGGTCGGCCGGTTTCCGCATCATGTTCGAGCGCCTGGAAGCGCGCGCCGCGGCGCGCCCCGGGCCGCTGCTGATCGTCGAGACCGGCAGCCTGCGCACGCCCGGCAACTGGGGGGACGGCCAGAGCACCCTGCTGTGGAAAGAGTTCGCCCAGTTTCACGAATGCGAAATCCACACGGTCGATCTCGACCCCAAAGCCGCTGATGCGGTGCGCCAGACCTGCGGCGACACCGTGCACGCCCACACCGGCGACTCGGTCGCCTTTCTTCACCAGATGGCCTGCGCTCCGACGCTGCGGCAGATCGATCTCCTGTACCTCGACTCCTTCGATTTCGACCCGGAAGAGCCCTTTCCCTCGGCCCTGCACCACGTCAAGGAACTGATCTCCATCCGCCCCTGCCTGGGCAAAGGCAGCATCGTCGCCATCGACGACAACCTGGTCCTGGAGGACGGCCAATATGCCGGCAAGGGCTATCTGGCCATGCAATGGTTCAGGCACCTGGAAATTCCCTGCGTGCATTCCGGCTATCA
>DATAZV010000425.1:0-3374 GCA_036271855.1 Burkholderiales bacterium | reverse complement strand
GTTGAGCACGTAAATCGTCTCGGCGGATGCCTTGGCCATTCATTTCCCGGAAAAATGCGCTGCGGTCGCGGCGGTTATAGGTAACAACCGGCTCTAGGGGAAGCCTTTAGGCCGCCCCGACGCGCGTTCGGATATGTCATCTGATTGGTAAAAACCCATACGGAACTTGCTGGAATCGCTCATTAACCAATGTTGGAGGATGCCGCAGGGCATCGGCTGTCGAGGCCCGCCGTGTGGCCTAGACTGCCAGAGGAAAAAGAAGCGGGGCGGGCATTGCTGCCCGCCCCGAAAGTCTGACATGGCGGCTACGATCAGGCGTCGAGCACCGCGACGATTTCGAAGGTGCGGGGATCCACCACCACGATCTGGTTGTTGACCATGATGAATTCATATCCGCGCCACTCCGGATAATACGTGATGACCTCGGCCGGAAGCGGATAGAAGTGCTCTTCACGCGGAACGCGGGTACCAACCGAAACCGAGAAATTGACGTGGGTGACGGGCGCGACATGCTGGCCCCTGATCACGGTCGTGATCTTGGTGCGCTGTTCGCTTGAGAGCTTGCCGCCCGCTGCGGCCTGTCCGGTGGTCTGGGACTTGTTTTCCATTCCACCCTTGTTTTCTGCTCCCATGGTGCCCTGGTGGCCGTCGCGGCCCTCGGCTTTCATGTCCTTGCCGCCCTTGTTGTCCATCTCCGCGCCCATGCGCTTGTCGCCGCCTTGCTTTTCCTCGGCGCGCTGGTTACCGGCCGCGGGCGGCTTTTGTTCGGACTGCGTCGACTTCATGCCTGACGAAGGCATCCCAGGCTTGGCGTCGCGACCAGTGGCGGTCGACGTTCCGGAGTGCTCTGCCGGCGCGCCCTGTTGAGCCGCGGGGCCCGTGCCCTCATGGCCCATACCCGCACCCTCGTGGCCCATGCCTTGCGCGCTGGCAAAACTGGTTCCGGCGATCAAGGTCGCGGCGGCAACCGAAATCAAAAAGCGATGTGTCATGGAATCTGTCCTCCTCAAGTATTTGCATTGCCCGCGCCGACAACGGCGGCAGGGGTGCGATGTTCCACGCGATCGCCGGTTCCATCGATTTTGTTTGATGAATGCGTGATGAACTGCACAGCCTTTGAGCGGCCCAAAAAATCAAGGCCGGCGGTTGTCCGCCGGCCTTGACGCATCCTTGCAAATTTAACGGTCCGAGCGACGGCTCAGCAGGTTTCCTTGCCGCAGCGCGCGATGCCGATTTTTTCCTTGAGACCCTCAAGTCCGACCGCGCCGACCACGACCTGCTTGCCGATCACATAGCTCGGCGTGCCGTTCATGCCCATCGCTTCGGCAAGCTTGAAGTTTTCCTCGATGGTGGCTTTCACTTCCGGGCTCGCAAGATCCTTCTCAAGCCTTGCCATGTCGAGGCCGGCGTCCTTTGCCGCTGCCATGGCGCGCGCCTTGTCGGCCACGCCGCGTCCGCCGAGCAGCTTCTGGTGGAAATCGAGATACTTCTTGCCGCCGGGATCCTGCATGCGGACGGCAACGGCGACCTTGGCGGCTTCGACCGATCCTTCGCTCAGCACCGGAAATTCCTTCAGCACCACTTTCAGCTTGGGATCGGTCTTCATGAGATCGAGCATGTCGGCCATCGCGCGCTTGCAGTAGCCGCAATTGTAGTCGAAGAATTCGACGAAGGTGACATCGCCGTCCTTGTTGCCGAGCGTCACGCCGCGCGGCGAATTGAAAATCTTGTCGGCGTTTTCGGTGATCGAGGCCTCGTGCTTCTGGGCTTCGGCGGCGGTCTGGCGTTTGCTCAACTCGGCCATCGCCTCTTCCAGCACTTCCGGATGCGCAATCAGGTAGCTCCTGACGATGGTCTCGATGTCGCCGCGCTGGGCTGCGGAAAAGCTCTCGGCCGATACGGCCGGAGGCGCCGCGCACAAAGCGAGCGCGAACAATGCGGGAGCAAGCAAACGGAACGAGGCCATTGATCTATCCTTTGAGGGCTTGTTTCCCAGGCAATTCCTGGCGAAAGCCGGTGTTTCGAACGTTGATAACCTAGGGTCGGTTTATTTCCAGTTGCTCTTTTAGTTCCCTTTGGAGCCGGGCATCGGTTTTGCAGCGACGATGTCGTCGGCCTTGACCCATCCGGGCGTGCCGATGGCGAAGCGGGTTTTCGCGCGCGAGGCTAGATCGCGCGCGGTCTTGTTGTCGCCGCGCAACCAGGCGGCTTGCGCGGATGCCAGGTCGGCGTCTGCCAGGTCTCCCTTGCGGCTATAGGCCATGGCGAGCTGGGTAAAGCCGAGCGGCGCCTCGGTCTCCCGTCCCACCGCCGCGCGCAGAATCGCAATCGCTTCCTCGGCGTAGGCCTTATTATCGGTCGCAACCAGCGCCTGCCCAAGTAACATCTCGATGAGCGGTGCGTTATTGGAGAGTTGCACCGCCTTGCGCAGCGGCGCGATCGCCTCCAGCGGCTTGCCGCCTTCCAGCAGCGCCTGGCCGCGCAGTTCGTAGAAATAGGGATTGGCGGGCTGCGCCTGGATCAGCCCGTCGACCTGGGTCAGCGCATTGCGCAAATCGCCATGCAGATAGGTGGTGATGGCGTGGGCGTAGCGCGACGGCATGCTGGTGTTGGACAGCGGATAACGCCGGTACACGGTGTCCTGCCGCTCCATGAAGGCCGAGATCTTGGCGCGCACCATGTCGTGACGCATCTGCAGCGCCGCATCGTCCTTCTTGTCCCAATAGGGACTTGAATGCGCCATTTCTTCCAGCGCCGCGACGCGTTCGGCGGGCATCGGATGCGACTGCAAATAAGGGTCCGCGCCATGTGCCGCGAACAGGCTGTCGTTGGTGAACCGCCTGAAAGTTTCGTACATGCCCTTGGCGGACTGGCCGGTCGCGGTCAAGAACTTGACGCCGGCGCGGTCGGCGTTTTCCTCCTGCTGCCGCTGGTAGGAAATCAGGGTGCGCATGATCATTTCCTGCGGGCCCGCGATCGCCGCAGCACCGGCATTGGCCAGGCCGCCGTTGCTGTTACCGCCTCTGGCGCCCGCTACCAGCGCGCCGGCGCCGAGCAGCATGGCGATGATCATCTGGGTTTGCGCCTGCGCCAGTTGCTGGTGCAGCTTGGCGAGATGGCCGCCGGCAAGGTGACCGGTTTCGTGCGCCAGCACGCCGATCAACTGGTTCGGCGTCTCCGACTGCATGATGGCGCCGTAGTTCACGAAAATACGCCGGCCGTCGGCCACGAAAGCATTGAAAACGCTCTCGTTGATGATCACGATCTGGATGTTCTGCTTCTCCAGGCCGGCGGCGCGCAAGATTGGCCGGGTGTAATCGCGCAGCAGTTGCTCGGACTCGGTGTCGCGCAGTACCGGAGGTCCTTTTCCCGGC
>DATAZV010000424.1:0-11599 GCA_036271855.1 Burkholderiales bacterium | reverse complement strand
GCTGGGGCTGAACACGCGGTACCATGGCGGCCTTTCGCAAGTTACCCGCCCGACTCCGCATGGCTGCAGACCCTATCCGCCTTTCCAAACGCATGAGTGAACTCGGCCTGGCTTCGCGCCGCGAAGCCGATGAGTGGATCGAGCGCGGCTGGGTGCGCATTGACGGCCAGGTGGCGATCCTTGGCGCCAAGTGGGTCGAAGGGCAGCAGATCAGCATCGACCCGCGCGCGCGCAAGCAACAGGACCGGCGCCTGACCGTGTTGCTGCACAAGCCGGTGGGCTATGTCAGCGGGCAGGCGGAAGACGGGCATCAGCCGGCCAGCGTGCTGGTGCTGCCGGAAAACCAGTGGAGCCCGCCGGCGGCCAAGGCCAGCGCCGAAGGGCGGGTGCAGCGCAAGGATTTGCTGGGCCTGGCACCGGCCGGCCGCCTGGACATCGATTCCACCGGCCTCCTGGTACTGACGCAGGACGGGCGCATCGCCAAGCAACTGATCGGCGAGAACTCGGATGTCGAGAAAGAATACCTGGTGCGCGTAAGCTATACCAAGGGCGGGCGCTTGCCGGAGGCGGAATTGAAGCGCCTGCAATACGGCCTGAAGCTGGACGACAAGCAGTTGAAGCCGGCGCGCGTCACTTGGCAGAACGACGACCAGCTGCGTTTCATCCTCAAGGAAGGGCGCAAGCGGCAGATCCGCCGCATGTGCGAGCTGGTGGGTTTGCAGGTACTGGGATTGAAGCGGGTACGCATCGGCATGGTGCGACTGGGCGAATTGCCCCAAGGAAAATGGCGCCTGCTCGGGCCGGACGAGAAATTTGCACCATGAGCATTTCAGTGACCAATAGCGAAATAGCCTGGAAAGAAGGCGAGACCGAGCAGCGCATGCGCTGGCATTCGGAAGGCGGCGTGGCCGCGCCCAAGCGCGTGGTGGTGGCCGACGACACGATGAATGCCGACACCGCCTATCGCCTCACCGCCGAAGGCACCGGCCTGTTGTGGCGCGGCGATTTCCAGAACGCGCGCCTGCTGCTGCAGGCGCTGGGCCGCCGTGTCGACGGCAGCAAGAAGGAGCGCGCGGCGAAAGCGGCGAAAGCCGGTGCCGCCGAAAAGACACCGCAGGAAAAATTTCACCTCTATCGCATGGGCCAGGCGCAGCGTGCGCGCATTCTCGGCCTGGTACTGATTCCCTTTGACGCCGACCACACGATTCCGCTGCGCCGCGCGCCGGGGGTGGTGGAGGCTTGTACTGAAGCGTATGGCGAAGTGGATGCGCCTTATGTGGTTTCGCTGCGCGAACTGATCGGGCTGATCGGCGCGCACGAATGGCGCCGGCGCGGCTTGCTGGTGCCGACCCTGGGTGCGCAGGCGAAAATCCATGCGCACTATGGCGTGTTCGCGCCGGTACGCGGCGAATACCTGGAACTGGTGGCGCGCGCGCCGCTGCCGCATGCCGAGCAGGCTTTCGACATCGGCACCGGCACCGGCGTGCTGGCGGCCATATTGGCGCGGCGCGGCATCAAGCCGGTGCTGGCCACCGACAACGACCCGCGCGCGCTGGCTTGCGCGCGCGACAACGTCGGGCGCCTGGGTTTTACCCTGCGCATCGAAGTGGTCGAGGCCAATCTGTTTCCGCCGGTGGAGCGCGGGCAGGCGGGGCTGATCGTCTGCAACCCGCCCTGGCTGCCGGGCAAGCCGGGCTCGCCACTGGAGCGCGCTATCTACGACCAGGACAGCCGCATGCTCAAGGGCTTTATCGGCGGGCTGGCGGCGCGCCTGGCGCCCAAGGGCGAGGGCTGGCTGATTCTTTCGGATCTCGCCGAGCATCTGGGCCTGCGCACCCGCGAGGAGTTGCTCGGGTGGATCAATTCAGCGGGCCTGAAGGAGCTGGGGCGGCTGGAGGCGCGGCCCGAGCATCCAAAGGTGAATGACGAGAATGATCCGCTGCACGCGGCGCGCAAGCAGGAAGTGACTTCGCTGTGGCGCCTGGGCGTGGCTTGAGGTGATACGCGGGCGCGTGATGGCTACCGCGTTGATGCTGGCGTGCGGCGCGTGTTTCGGGGCGCCGGCCAGCACCTCATCCAATATTGAAACCCAGGACCCGGATGTCATCGGCCTGTCCGATGTGCCGGCGGACGCGCCGCGGTTCAGCGCGTATCCGGCCGGGCCGCAATACAAAGGTCCGCGCGCCGCGCCTGACGTCAAAACCCTGCTGCGCTCGCGGCAGTACCGCACCATGATCCGTCAAGGCGGCAAGGAAGGGCCGAATTTTGCCGGCCATTACACCATCATCCAGTGGGGCTGCGGCGCGGCTTGCGTTTCCTACGCCATCATCGACGCGCGCTCAGGCGCGGTGTTTCATCCGCCGGCCCTGCAGAATATCGACCAGTTCCAGGTGGACATCGATACGCCGGAACAGCCGGACGCGGAAATGCTCCAGTTCAACCTGGAGAGCCGCCTGATCGTGGCTTACGGCGCCACCGATCCCAAGCACCGCGGCATCTCCTATTTCGACTGGCACGACAACCAGCTCCGGTTGCTGCGCTTCGTGGCGCATCCTTACGCCAAGCATTGAGCCGGCGCGGGGCGCCCGTTCAGCCGCCCGCCTGGCCGCCGCGCCTTGGTGCGCTACGCAACAGCTCCGCCAGGGGTTCCTTGTAGAACCGCGCCATCCCGGTGGTGCCGTGGCCGCGCGTCTCCGGGCTGCTCTGGATCAGGTAATAGCGCGCGTTCTTGATGCGCTTGAGCTCGCGCTCGATCACGCCAAGTTCCGGCGGGTTGCGCTCGTCATCCGATGAATTGATGGCCAGCACGGTGGCCTGGACGCGGTCCAGCACCGGGGCGGGGTCATAGTCATACGAGGACTCCCATTGGAACAAGGTGTCGTTGGCGTCGCCGCGAAAGGGCGCGCCGATCTGCTTTTTGATGATGTCGTCGCCCTTGCCGGCGGAAGGCGCCTGGCTGTACCAGCCCTGGTTGCCGCCGGAGGTGGCGATCGAAAAGTAGGTCAGGTGGGTGGACATGTTTTTCGGCTGCGTCGTGTAGTTGCCGCCCAGCCATTCCGGGTCGTTGCGGATGGATTGCGTCAGCATGCGCCGCAGCATCCAGTTGCGCCCGGACATGGCAACCGGCAGGCAGGCCATCGGCGCCAGCGCGTCCATGAATTCGGGATGCGCCTCGCCCCACAGCCAGGTCTGCATGCCGCCCATGGAGTTGCCGATCACCAGGCGCACGTGCTTGATACCGAGGCCCTCGGACACCAGGCGGTATTGCGCGGCCACCATGTCGTCGTAGTTGTATTGCGGGAATTTGGCCCGCAGGCCGTCGGAGGGGCGGGTGGATTTTCCGGTGCCAAGCGAGTCGGGCAGGATGATGTAATAGCGGCTGGCGTCCAGCGGCTGGCCGGCGCCGAAGAGTTCGCCGGCAAAGGCGGGCGTGAGCATGTTGAGGCCCGAGCCGCCGGTGCCGTGCAGCACCAGCACCGGTTCGCCGGAGGGGTTGCCGACGGTGCGGTAGTGCAGCTTCACCTCGGGCAGGGTTTCGCCGGTGTGAAAGCGGAAATTGCGGGCGACCCAATCGCCTTCCTTCGGGGCCGGGTAATCGGCGGCCTGCGCGGCGGCGCTGAAGCAGGTGAGCAGGCAGGCGCAAAGCGCAGCTAGAAAATGCGGTTTGTTCATTGTCTTCCTCCGGGGCCTGTAATTTGATGTCTGGCTGCAATCGCCCCTGCTTGCGCCAATCTCATTAGACCCGATCGGGCGGCTCCGAACAAGCGCTTGTCATCGGGTCGTGCTTTACTGCCGTTACGGCTCCGGCAGGAAACCATCCGCCGGATGCTGGGTCATACGGACGCGGCGCCACCGTGGATGAGCCGGCGGACCGTCTCGCGGGTGGTCATTTTCAACCTCTGACAGGAGTACATCATGGAAAAACATGCAAGCGTGCATTGGGAAGGCCGGGGCGTCAAAGGCGTCGGCCGCATCAGCACCGAAACCGGGGCGCTGAAGGATTATCCCTACGGTTACGCCAGCCGCTTCGAGGACGACAAGAAGGGTACCAACCCGGAGGAAATCCTCGGCGCGGCGCACGCGGCCTGCTTCACCATGGCCTTTTCCTTTGCCTGCGACAAGGCGGGCTTCGCCACCGACAAGGTCGATACCCAGGCGATGGTCAGCCTGGTGAAGGACGGCGAGGGCTTTACGATCAACAAGATAGCGCTGGCCCTTACGGCGACCATGTCGGGCATCGATGAAGAGACTTTCCAGAAGATCGCGGCGGGAGCGAAGGCGAATTGCCCGTTGTCGAAGGCGCTGAAAAGCGTGGCTGAAATCAGCATGACGGCGAAGCTGAACAAATAGCTTTGCCGCGAGGCCGCGGGATGCGGCCTTAAGTCCTTGTTTTGATGGGGCGCTATCGCGTGGATGACCTCCGGCGTGACAGGCCGGGATTCCAATCCGGCCTTGCCTTGCAGCATCCGTCGCGGCACCGTAAATCCTTGAATCGGCGTGATATTTCTGTTACAATGCGCGCCGTTACCTCGGTTCACCGAACCTCGGTCCGGCAGCGTAGTTCATCCGTTTAGGATTGCCTGATCCGGTGTACTGGGATAGCGCCTTTTCAACTCATCAGAGGAAGTAACCATGACCATCGTCAACACCGCCGAGGTCATCGCCGCGCATCAGCGCGCCCAAGGCGATACCGGCTCCCCCGAAGTTCAAGTTGCGCTGCTCACCGCGCGTATCAACGGCCTGACCGACCATTTCAAGGCCCACACCAAAGACCACCACTCGCGCCGTGGCCTGCTCAAGATGGTCAGCAAGCGCCGCAAGCTGCTGGACTATCTGAAGGGTCGCAACCCCGACGCCTACCGCGGCCTGATCGAAAAGCTCGGCCTGCGCAAGTAAGTTTGATGCGTGCCCACACAATGCCTGCCACTTTTATCGGTGCAGGCATTTGTGTTTTGGGTGCGCCGCATCGTTTTTAAGCGTTAGAGAGACCTCCGATAAATCCCCGGTTTGGCTGATTCTTGAACCCTCAGGCAATCCGCTCGTGCTGCCTCCCTCGCCAGAGTGAAGCGCCATCAGCGGATTGACTCGGCAAGCCGGCATCCCAAGAAAGGAACAACCCTTGTTCAACATCCATAAAAAATCCTTCCAGTACGGCCAGCACACGGTCACCCTGGAAACCGGCGAGGTCGCGCGCCAGGCCAGCGGCGCCGTGATGGTGTCGATCGAAGACACCGTGGTGCTCGCCGCCGTCACCGGCGCGAAGTCGGCCAAGGCCGGCCAGGACTTTTTCCCCCTGACCGTCGATTACATGGAAAAGACCTACGCCGCGGGCAAGATCCCCGGCGGCTTTTTCAAGCGTGAAGGCCGTCCTTCCGAAAAAGAGACCCTGACCTCGCGCCTGATCGACCGCCCGATCCGCCCGCTGTTCCCGGACGGCTACTACAACGAAGTGCAGGTCGTCTGCACCGTGATGAGCGTGAACCCGGAAATTGATCCGGACATCGCCGCCCTGATCGGCGCTTCCGCCGCGCTGGCCATTTCCGGCATGCCCTTCAACGGCCCGATCGGCGCCGCGCGCGTCGGCTATGTCGACGGCCAGTACGTGCTGAACCCGACCAAGGAACAACTGAAAACCTCCCGCCTGGACCTGGTGGTGGCCGGCACCGAAGCTGCCGTGCTGATGGTGGAGTCGGAAGCCGACCAGTTGTCCGAAGAAATCATGCTGGGCGCGGTGGTGTTCGGCCACGACCAGATGCAGGCCGCGATCAAGGCGATCAACGAGCTGGTGCTGGAAGCCGGCAAGCCGGAATGGGACTGGAAAGCCCCGGCCAAGGACGAGCCGCTGATCGAGCGCATTTCCGCGCTGGCCGAGACCGAATTGCGCGCTGCGTTCCAGATCAAGCAAAAGCAGGGCCGCTCGCAAAAGATCGACGAAATCTGGAAGGGCGTGTTCAAGGAATTGAAGGTGGGCGAAGAAGGCGGGCCGAACGGCAACGTCGTCAAGGACATCTGCTTCAGCCTCGAATCGAAGATCGTGCGCACGCAGATCCTCGAAGGCGAGCCGCGCATCGACGGCCGCGACACCCGCACCGTGCGCCCGATCTCGATCCGCAACAGCGTGCTGCCGCGTTCGCACGGCTCTTCGCTGTTCACCCGCGGCGAGACGCAAGCGCTGGTGGTGGCCACTCTCGGCACCGCGCGCGACGAGCAGATCATCGACGCGCTGATGGGCGAGTACCGCGACCGCTTCATGCTCCACTACAACATGCCTCCCTACGCCACCGGTGAAACCGGCCGTGTCGGCACCCCGAAGCGCCGCGAAATCGGTCACGGCCGCCTGGCCAAGCGCGCGCTGCTGGCGGTGCTGCCGAAGGCGGAAGATTTTGCCTACACCATGCGCGTGGTTTCGGAAATCACCGAGTCCAACGGCTCCTCGTCGATGGCTTCGGTGTGCGGCGGCTGCCTGGCGCTGATGGACGCGGGCGTGCCGCTGAAGGCGCACGTCGCCGGTATCGCCATGGGCTTGATCAAGGAAGGCAACAAGTTCGCCGTGCTGACCGACATCCTGGGCGACGAAGATCACCTGGGCGACATGGACTTCAAGGTGGCTGGTTCGGAAAACGGCGTGACCGCGCTGCAGATGGACATCAAGATCCAGGGCATCACCAAGGAAATCATGAAGGTGGCGCTGGACCAGGCACTGGAAGCGCGCCTGCACATCCTGGCGCAAATGAAGCAGGCGATGTCGGGTGCGAATACGCAGCTGTCCGACTTCGCGCCGCGCATGATCACCATGAAGATCAATCCGGAAAAGATCCGCGACGTCATCGGCAAGGGCGGCGCGGTGATTCGCGCCCTCTGCGAAGAGACCGGCGCCACCATCGACATCCAGGACGACGGTTCGGTGACCATCGCCTCCGTCTCGGCCGAAGCCGGCCGTGCCGCGCAGGAACGCATTGCGCAAATCACCGCGGAAGTCGAAGTGGGCAAGATCTACGAAGGCCCGATCCTGCGCCTGCTGGACTTCGGCGCCATCGTGCAGGTGCTGCCGGGCAAGGACGGCTTGCTGCACATTTCGCAGATTGCGAATGAGCGCGTCAACGCCGTTTCCGACTACCTGAAGGAAGGCCAGATCGTCAAGGTCAAGGTGCTGGAAGCCGACGACAAGGGCCGCCTGCGCCTGTCGATGAAGGCTGCCGCCGCCGACGCCGCGCCGCCGGCCGAAGCGCCCGCCGCTTAAGGCTGGCGACTAGGCTCTTTCGCGCGGGCTTCCGGCTCGCGCGAAAGAGGCCGAAGTGCAGATTTATGGGGAGTTTTCGGGCGAAATTTGCTACAATTCGCCCGTTCGGGGTGTAGCGTAGCCTGGTAGCGCGCCTGGTTTGGGACCAGGATGTCGGGAGTTCGAATCTCTCCACCCCGACCACTTAAGCAGTACACGCATGATGCGCTCACGTTTTTGTTTTAGCCCGGCGGTAAAGGCGGACCCAGCAGATAGGCTGCCCGTAGCTCAGTTGGATAGAGCATCGGCCTTCTAAGCCGAGGGTCACAGGTTCGAATCCTGTCGGGCAGGCCAGAGCAGTTGGCAAAGATTTGCAGCAAGCTGTCGCGGCGATTGTTGTGCGGATGCGGCGGTGAAACAGTGGTGGCCGTAGCTCAGTTGGTAGAGTCCTGGATTGTGATTCCAGTTGTCGTGGGTTCGAGTCCCATCGGCCACCCCAAAAAATTCGAGCAGTGTGAACGCGCGGCCACTTCGGTGGCCGTGTTCATTTCCCGGCCGGGTTTTCCATGCGGCGGGAGGAGGGCGGCAAAATGAGCGAACTGCTGGTCACCCGCGAGGGGCCGGTCACCACCCTGACGCTGAATCGGCCGGACAAGGCCAATGCGCTGAATGCGTCCCTGGTCGAGGCTTTGCATGAGGTGGTGGGCCAAGCCGATAAGCAGGCTGCTGATGCCCCACGCCTGATCGTGCTGCGCGGCGAGGGGCGCAACTTTTGCGCCGGATTTGATTTCAGCGGCTTCGAGGACCAGAGCGTCGCCGAGCTGGCTTGGCGCTTCATTCGCATCGAGCAATTGTTGCAATGGTTTTACCATGCACCCTGCGCCACGCTGGCGCTGGCCCAGGGCGGCTGCTTCGGTGCCGGCGCCGATCTGCTGCTGGCCTGCGACGAGCGCGTGATTTCACCGGAGACCCGCCTGCGTATGCCGGGCTGGAAGTTCGGCCTGGCGCTGGGGACGCGCAGGTTGGCGGCACGCATCGGCCAGGAGCCGGCGCGGCAGCTGCTGCGGGCGGCAGCGGTGACGGATGCACCGCAGGCGCAACGTCTCGGGCTGGCGACACTGGTGGAGGCGGGCGCCTGGCCTGCGCAGATCGCGCGCGCGGAGACGGCGGCGCAATCGCTGACGGCGCAGGCGCAAGGGCGCCTGCATGGGCTGACGCTCACCGACACCCGGGCGGCGGATATGGCGGCACTCGTCGAGTCGCTGACGGCAGGCGATCTGAAGGCGCGCATCCGCGCGTTCCGGGCACTTTGATGCCATTGTCGTGGCGACGCGATTGTGAAAATTGTGAAAGTTTTGGGCCGTTTTTGCACCGATTTGACGCTTTAGGCCCAAAACCTTTATAATTCAAAGGTTTCGCACACTCTATTTCGCAACTGAATCCGATGGCATCGCGCCGCAAATTCGTCGCCGGTAACTGGAAAATGAACGGCAGCCTCGCCGCCAACGGCGAACTGGTGGCCGGTCTGGCGTCGGCGCTCGCCGGTTTTGCGGCGGCGGACGTGGCGGTGTGCGCCCCCGCACTGTATCTGCCGCAGGTGGCGGAGTTGGTCAAGGGCAGCAACATTGCATTGGGCGCGCAGAACGCAAGCGAACACGCCAGCGGGGCTTACACCGGCGAGATTTCCTGCGCCATGCTGAAGGAATTCGGCGTGCGCTACGTGATCGTCGGCCACTCCGAGCGGCGTGCGCTGTTCGGTGAAAGCAATGCGCAGGTGGCGGCGAAATATGCCGCCGTGCTGGCAGCGGGCCTGGTGCCGATTCTTTGCGTCGGCGAGACCCTGGCCGAGCGCGAAGCTGGTGCAACCGAAGCAGTGGTGGCGGGGCAACTCGACGCTGTGCTGTCGCTGGGTGTGGAAAAACTGGGTGGTGGCGTGGTGGCTTACGAGCCGGTCTGGGCCATCGGTACCGGCAAGACGGCAAGCACCGAGCAGGCGCAGGCGGTGCATGCCTTCATCCGCGCGCGCATCTGGGCGCAGAGCACCAACGTAGCAACTGCCGTGCGCATACTCTACGGCGGCAGCGTCAAGGCGAACAACGCGCAGGCGCTGTTCGCCTGCCCGGACATCGACGGCGGCCTGGTCGGCGGCGCCTCCTTGCAAGCGCAGGAGTTCGCCGCCATTTGCAAGGCGGCGGCTTAGCTTAAGAATTATTAATCGGGCGCATCGCCGCAAGGCCGCGCCCGCGACTGGAAATCATGGACATTCTGCAAACACTGGTTATCGTAGTTCACGTCATCGCGGCACTGGTCATCATCGGCCTGGTATTGCTTCAGCACGGCAAGGGTGCCGATATGGGTGCTTCGTTCGGCGGCGGCTCCGCCGGCAGCCTGTTCGGCGCCACCGGCAGCGCGAACTTTCTTTCGCGCACCACCGCGGTGGTGGCGACGATATTCTTTCTCACCAGCCTGGGTATGGCTTTCATCGCCACCCACAAGCCGCGCACCGGCGGCGGCGTGATGGAAGGCGTGACCTTGCCGTCGGGTCCGGCAGTGCCGGTGCCGGCCGCGCCGCCTTCGCCTTCGGCGATCCCCGGCCAGGCGTCCGCGCCGGCCTCCGGCGGCGCTGCCGCGGTGAGCAACGAACCCGCAAAAATTAACCAGATACCGAAGTAAAAGCGTTACAATGCTGCTTTGCGAGATTCACGAACTTTTGTTCCGAACTTTTGTTCATTCCCTCGAAGAATCGCGCAAGTACAAGCCGACGTGGTGGAATTGGTAGACACGCTGTCTTGAGGGGGCAGTGCCGAAAGGCGTATGAGTTCGAGTCTCATCGTCGGCACCAATAGCGAATGGGACCTCGGGGTCTGCTCCGGGGTCGGTTGAAAGAATTCTGGGCAGTTCATGAACCTAGAAGACCACTTCCTAGCAAGTTACTTCCCGGTATTGCTATTCATCTGCGTCGGCGTCGGCGTCGGTGTGGTGCCGATGTTCCTGGGCCGCGTCCTCGGGCCGCACAAGCCCGACTCGCAGAAAAACTCCCCCTACGAATGCGGCTTCGAAGCCTTCGAAGACGCGCGCATGAAGTTCGACGTGCGCTACTACCTCATCGCCATCCTGTTCATCCTGTTCGACCTGGAAACAGCGCTGCTGTTTCCTTGGGCCGCGACGGCCAAGGAACTGGGGCCGCAGGTATTCGTTTCGATTTTCATATTCATCCTCGAACTGGTGCTGGGCCTGGTGTACCTGTGGAAAAAGGGTGCGCTGGAGTGGGAATAAGCGGCATGGCCTGCAACGGTCCGGATGAGAGGTTAAAAGCATGAGCATTGAAGGCGTACTCTCCGAAGGTTTTGTCACCACCACGGCCGACAAGCTGATCAACTGGACCCGCACCGGGTCGCTCTGGCCGATGACCTTCGGCCTGGCCTGCTGCGCGGTGGAAATGATGCACGCCGGCGCGGCGCGCTACGACCTCGACCGTTTCGGCATCGTGTTCCGCCCCAGCCCGCGCCAGAGCGACGTGATGATCGTCGCCGGTACCCTGTGCAACAAGATGGCGCCGGCGCTGCGCAAGGTGTACGACCAGATGAGCGAACCGCGCTGGGTCATCTCGATGGGCTCCTGCGCCAACGGCGGCGGCTACTATCACTATTCCTATTCCGTGGTGCGCGGCTGCGACCGCATCGTGCCGGTGGACATCTACGTGCCAGGCTGCCCGCCGACGGCGGAGGCGCTGCTCTACGGCATCATGCAGTTGCAGAACAAGATCAAACGGACCAATACCATCGCGCGCTGAGGCGCGCCGTCCAAATTAATCGCGCGTCAGTCGATTTCTCCCGCAGGCCGCCAGCCAAGTCCCAAACAGCCAAGCGCATGACTTCACTCGAAACCCTCAAGGCCAACCTCGAAACCGCACTCGGTGCGCGGGCCACATCCATCACCGTCGCCTTAGGCGAGATCACAGTGGTGGTGCCGGCCAAGGATTACATCGAGTCCTGCACCATCCTGCGTGATGACGCCGGCCTGAAATTCGAGCAGTGTCTCGACCTCTGCGGCCTGGATTATTCCGCCTATGGCGACGGCCTATGGCAGGGTTCGCGCTTCGCTGTTGTCCTGCACCTGTTGTCGATTACGCACAACTGGCGCCTGCGCGTGCGCAGCTTTTGCCCCGACGACGACCTGCCAGTGCTGCCTTCAGCGCATGGCATCTGGTCGGCGGCCGGCTGGTACGAACGCGAGGCTTTCGATTTTTACGGCATCGTCTTCGAAGGCCATGACGACCTGCGGCGCATCCTTACCGACTACGGCTTTATCGGCCACCCCTTCCGCAAGGACTTCCCGGTGTCGGGCTATGTCGAAATGCGCTACGACCCCGAGCAAAAG
>DATAZV010000423.1:0-3071 GCA_036271855.1 Burkholderiales bacterium | reverse complement strand
AGCGTGGGGAAAGTGTTTGCGCAAGGCCGCCGCGCCGCGCGGGGTGACGCGCACGGCGCGGTTCTTTTTCGAGCGTGTCAGCCAGCCCTCGCCGAGCATGGCCGCCAGCAGCGCGGCACCGAGTGTACCGGCGAGATGGTGGCGCCGCTCGCTCCAGTCCAGGCAGCCGCAGGCCGGCGCGCGGCGCTTGCCTTGCAGCGATTCTTCGTCGATCCCCAGCTTGCCGAGCCAGCGCTGGCCGGCCGGCGTGATATGGATGTCCTTGACGTCACCTTCGATCAGGTGCGCCGCGCGCATCGCGTCGTAAAGGCCCACGCCCAGTTCACCGGCCAGATGGTCGTAGCAGGTGCGCGCGTAGCGCAGCTCTTCGGGCGTGCGCCGCGCCGCCGGCACGGCGCGCGGATTCGGCGCCGTGCCCACCGCGGCCATCAGTGCTTCGAGGGCCGTGGCCACCTCGGGCCGGGCGATGCGGTAATAGCGATGGCGCCCCTGTACCTCCTGCGACAGCAGCCCGGCCTCGATCATTTTCGCCAGGTGCTGGCTGGCGGACTGCGCCGACGCACCCGCCACATAGGCGAGCTCGCCGGCCGGCTTGGCCGTGCCGTCCATCAGGGTCCAGAGCATGGCCGCGCGCGCGGGGTCGCCGATCAGCGCGCCCAGCGGCGCCAGGCGCATGCCGGCGGCGGGCTCGGAGACGGTCAGGGCATTCGGGTTTACAGGCATAGTTAATCTCCTGATTAAACGTTGCCGCAGTTTATCCGAAATAATCCGCCCGTGTCCGTAACCACACCACCGGCGTATTTGGAGCAAAATCGCTTCGAGCTGTACCAGTCCACCCGGGAGCTTTTCTCATGATCGCCCTGTTCTTCGAAGTCCAGCCCAAGCCCGAGCACTATCAGCGCTACCTCGACATGGCCGCCGCCCTGAAGCCGGCACTGGAGAAAATCGACGGCTTCATCGCCATCGACCGCTACAAGAGCCTGGCCCGCGACGGCGTGGTGCTGTCGCACTCGATCTGGCGCGACGAGGCGGCGCTGACCGCCTGGCGGGTACACGAGGGCCATCACCGGGCGCAGGACGCCGGGCGCAACGTGGTGTTCGCCGATTACCGCCTGCGCATCGGCGAAGTCCTGCGCGAGGAGCAGCCGGGCAAGCCGGCCTGGCAGCCACAGCGGGTCTCGGCCTATAACGACCCGGCCCACCGCAGGCCGCGCTACCTGGTGGTGGCCGAGTCGAGCAGCGGCCAGTTCGACGCCCTGTCCGGCCTGGCGCCGGAAGCCTACGCCAGCCTGAATCGCGACAACGAATTCATCCACGTGATGGACGTGGCCGATCTGCCCGTGGCATTGGAAGTGACTGACAGTTGCCGCGTCGGCGCGCCGGCCTACCGCTACCGCATCTGCGAGCTCGAGCGCGACTACGGCATGTTCAACCGCGCCGAGGCGCCACAGTATTACCCTCCAGTATCCAAATCAGAACCATAAACGGACTTCCGGCCGGAAAATCAAGGTCGGGGGGAGCGGCGTATGGTAGATTGCCGGTTCACGAAAATCGAATCAGCGCGCCCGCTGCCAGCCGATTCTTCATGCACCCCGAGCTCACCTTCCACCGTTTTTCCAACCTCGCGCCGAATGCGTTCGCCTTCCGCCCCCGGCAACTGGTGGTGGCCGGCTGGACCGCGCGCGACCGCGAGGGTATGGAACGCTATATGCGCGAACTGGAGGCGCAGGGCATCAAGCGCCCGTCGGTCATGCCGCTGTACTACCGGGTTGCCGCCGGCCGGCTGACGCAGGACACCGAAATCCAGGTGCTGGGCCCGCACACCTCGGGCGAGGCCGAGCCGGTGCTGTTTTCGATGCGCGACGGCCTCTGGCTGGGCGTGGGCTCGGACCACACCGACCGCAAGCTGGAAAGCCATTCGGTGGCCTCCTCCAAGCAAATCTGCCCCAAGGTGGTCAGCGGCAGCCTGTGGGACTGCCGCGAGCTGGCCGGGCATTGGGACGAGCTGATTCTGCGCGCCTACATCACCGAGGGCAGCGGCGGCGACCGCGTGCTGTACCAGGAAGGCAGCCTGCAGGAGCTCCTGCCGCCGGCCGAGCTGATCACCGGCTATGCCGGCTGGGCCGGCCTGCCGGTGGGCACGGTGATGTACTGCGGCACCCTGGCGGCCAGGGGCGGCATGCGGCCCGCCAGCCGCTTCGAAATGGAACTCGAAGACCCGGTGCTCAAGCGCACGCTGACGCATGCCTATTCGATCGAGGCCCTGCCGGTAGTGGAATAGCCATGCCGGCGGCGCCGCCTGCCGGGTACCCTGCGCTTTAGCGAAAGCCGTGCTGCTCGACGCGCGGCTGGCGCAAGTAATCCAGGGTCTGCATTTCCTCGATACGGCTGACCGCGCGGGTGAATTCGCCCACCAGCGCGCCCTGGGTATAGAGCTGCTCCGGCGGCACGGTGGCCGACATGATCATTTTCACCCGTGCGTCATACAGCACGTCGATCAGCCAGGTGAAACGGCGCGCCTCCGAAGCCTGACGCGGCCCCATCGCCGGAATCTCGGAGAGCACGATGGTGTGAAAACGCCGCGTCAGGTCGACGTAATCGGTATACGAACGCGGGCCGCCGCATAGCTGGGCGAAGGTAAACCAGACGATGCCGCCGGCGCGCCGCACATACGGAATCTCGCGCCCTTCGACGTCCAGCGGCTGGTGCTCGTCCTCGACTTCGGCGATGCGGTCGAATTCGGCGGCGATGGCGGCATCGGTTTCCGGCGTGATCGGCGTGTGGTAGATGTGCGCACTCTCCAGCGCACGGCGCCGGTAGTCGACCCCGGCATCGACGTTGATGATGTCCAGGTGCGACTTGATCAACTCGATCGCCGGCAGGAACTTGGCGCGCTGCAGCCCGTCCTTCCACAGCAGGTCCGGGTGGTAGTTGGAGGTCATGCACAGCATCACCCGGTTGTCGAACAGGAATTGCAGCAGGCGCCCGAGGATCATCGCGTCGGCGATGTCATTGACGTGGAACTCGTCGAAGCAGATCAGGCGGAACTTGGAAGCGATGTCTTTGGCCAC
>DATAZV010000422.1:0-16268 GCA_036271855.1 Burkholderiales bacterium | reverse complement strand
CAACGTCGCACTCAACGGCCTGGACGCGTCGCGCGCCGAGTGGCTGGAAGCCGATGTGTTCAAGGCCTTGCGCGAATTGCGCGACGCCGGCCGCAGCTTCGACGCCATCGTGCTCGACCCGCCGAAATTCGCGCCGACTCCGGCGACGGTGGAGCGCGCCAGCCGCGCCTACAAAGACATCAACCTGCTTGGCCTGAAAATGCTCAAGCCCGGCGGGCTGCTGTTCACCTACTCCTGTTCCGGCGGGGTCAGCCCGGAAGTGTTCGGCAAGATCGTCGCCGGCGCGGCCAGCGACGCCGGGGCCGATGCGCGCATCGAGGCGCGCCTGTCGGCCGGCCCGGACCATCCGATGCTGCTGTCCTTCCCCGAAGGGGAATACCTCAAGGGTCTGGTGCTCAGAAGGATTTAAAGCTTTTTCCTTGCATTTCAATCCTGAAATCGTCCGGCTCTGCCGGCGATTTCAGGCAAGTCAAGCCCGGCAAAAGTAGGTTTTTACTTTTGCCGGAACCTAGGCCCAGGGCGCGCGCCGGCCCACCAGCTTTTCCAGCGCATCCATTTCCTGGTCGGTGTGCATGCCGAAGCCGGCGGGAATCATCATCATGTTGTGGGTGGCGCTATCGCGCATGATGCGGCGCGGGTCGTGGTGCGAAGACACCACCAGTTCCCGCGGGCCGCCGTTCAGGCTTTCCAGCTGGATCGCGCCGAAGCAGGTGCAGAAGTACACGCCTCCATCGCGCACCTCGGTGTAGCAGCCGGTGCCGCGGATGCCCGCCGTCACCGTCGGCGTGTGCAGCGCAAGCTGCCCGGAGGCGCGCTTGCCGAACACCGCGCCCAAGGCGCCGGTGACCATGCGCAGGGAATCGATGATGCCGCGGCCTACAGCCGAAGCCTCGATTTTCAGCTCCGAATTCTCGCGCAGGAAAAAGGCGTCGCTGCCGACCACGAAGCTGATGCGGCCGTCGGTACCGGTGACAATGGTGTCGCCGATACGCACCGGCGCGCTGGCCGTGGCGCGCTCGCCGTTGACCCGCACCGCGCCCCTGAGGCTACGTATGCTTTTGGCCCGCTCCTGCGCCCAGGACGGCATGGCCAGGCCGGCCCCCAGCGCGGCGCCCCCCGCCAGAAAGCCGCGCCGTGTCAGGCGCGCGGCGCCGCAAGTGCAAGGGGTAGCGTGCCGGGAAGAGGCGCTTTTGCTCATGATCGGGAACTCCAGGGTGGACTGCGCTGAGCTTCGATGCATGGATGATACGTGGCGGACGGCCCCGGCGCTTCTGCGGATTTGTACCTACTTTTCGCCCACACCGGCAAAACCGGTGTGGCGAATTTTACCGTCGCGAGTCGGTTTTACCCGCTTTTACCGGTTGCTTGAGTCGCCCCAAACCCGAAATCCGGCTTGAAAGCCGCCTTTCGCGCCCCGACCTTTGTGCCTTCCCGAGGGCTTACAGCGGTAAATCGGTGCTTTTGTGCCGCTTTTGTCCCGGCGTATCGCGCCTTCACACAAGTTGGCCCCCGATTTGCTATGCTTTAACGCTTAGGTCCGGGGCTGCTGTTCGGATACCTCGACCCCGCTGGAGATTTCATGGCGCAACAAGTACCTGTCACCATCCTTACCGGCTTTCTCGGCGCCGGCAAGACCACGCTGCTCAACCGCATTTTGTCGGAGGAGCACGGCCGCAAGATCGCGGTGATCGAAAACGAGTTCGGCGAAGAGGGCGTGGACAACGACATCCTGCTGCGCGAAGACGGGCCCGAGCAGATCATCGAAATGAACAACGGCTGCATCTGCTGCACCGTGCGCGGCGACCTGGTGCGCATACTCGGCAACCTGCAGCGCCGGCGCGACGCCAAGGAGCTGGACTTCGAGCGCGTCATCATCGAAACCACCGGCATGGCCGACCCCGCCCCGGTGGCGCAGACCTTTTTCATCGACGACAAGATCGCCGAATACTATCTGCTCGACGCGGTAATCACCGTGGTCGACGCCAAGCACGCCCAGACCCAACTGGACGAGCACACCGAGGCGCAGGAACAGGTGGGCTTTGCCGACCGCATCCTGCTCTCCAAGACCGATTTGATCAGCGAGGAAGAGCAGCTCAAGCTGAAAGACCGCCTGCTGAAAATGAACCCGCGCGCGCCGATGAAGGCGGTGCACTTCGGCAATACACCGATCGGCGACATTCTCGACATCCGTGGCTTCAACCTGAATTCGGTGCTGGAGATCGACCCCGAGTTCCTGGTCAACGACGACCATGAGCACAGCGACGACGTGCGCTCGTTCATCTTCAAGACCGACAAGCCCTTCGATCCGGTCAAGCTGGAGGAATTTCTCTCCGCCATGATCCAGGTTTATTCCAAGGACATGATGCGCTACAAGGGCGTGCTCAACATGAAAGGCCAGGATCGCCGCGTGGTCTTCCAGGGCGTGCACATGATGATGGGCGGCGACCTCGCCAAGCCCTGGGGCAAGGACGAGAAAAGAGAGAGTAAAATGGTCTTCATTGGTCGCAATCTGCCCCAGGAGGTATTTCTGAAGGGGCTCGACTTGTGCACCGTAAGCCATTGATCGCAGAGTCTTTTTTGAGTAATTCAAGGGGAGATGCATGGTAACGGCAGCAGCGGCAAAATCGAAGGTAGTAAAAATTCCGACCGAGTCGGAATTGCTCCGTATGCCCGCCAAGGACTACATGAACGAGGCGCAGCTGGGGTTCTTTCGCGAGATGCTGAAAACGCTCAAGGAAGAATTGATGACCAACGCCGGTGAAACCTCGGAGCATTTGCGCGAGACCCCCTCGGTGCCCGACCCGGCCGACCGCGCCACCATCGAGGAAGAGCACGCCCTCGAGTTGCGCACCCGCGACCGCGAGCGCAAGCTGATGAAAAAAATCGAGCAGGCCCTGGGCCGCATCGAGTCCGGCGAATACGGCTATTGCGACGAAACCGGCGAGCCGATCGGCCTGAAACGCCTGCTGGCACGCCCCACCGCCACCCTCTCGATCGAAGCGCAACAGCGCCGCGAGCTGAAACAGAAAATGTACGGGGAATAACGAACAAGCCCCGACGTACCCAAAACAAAAAACGGCGGGCTTCCCGCCGTTTTTTGTGCCCGGATGACAGCCTTCTGCCCCGCCTCGCGACCCTTCCCGGCAAAACCCGCGCCCCAGTGGCTCGGTCGGCCATTTTTAGCTATAATTGCGGGCTTCGTTTGGCCAAGTAGCTCAGTCGGTAGAGCAGAGGATTGAAAATCCTTGTGTCGGTGGTTCGATTCCGCCCTTGGCCACCAAATTCCAGAGTCCAGCTTCGGGAGAAGCTGGCTCGCCGCCCGGCAACATTCGCTGTCCCTTTTGGCGCCGGCCCCGCGAGGCCGCGATAAACAGCGTCATTTTGCGGATGTATTCTTCGTGCCGCGGTCCAAAGACAGGCGCGCCTGACGCGCGACATGTATCAGCAGAGCGGGTTGCGTGCATGCACATGCGTCATCGGCGATCGATGCGCCAAGATTGACGAGGTCAAGACGATGGGTACAGTTCTGGTCACCGGCGGCTCCGGTTTCATCGGCAGCCATTGCATCCTGCAGCTTCTGGCCGCCGGCCATCAGGTGCGCGCCACGGTGCGCAGCCTGAAGCGCGAGAGCGAGGTGCGCGCCATGCTCAAGATCGGCGGCGCCGAGCCGGGCGGGCAGCTGACATTCTATTCCGCCGACCTGGTCAACGAAGCCGGCTGGCACGACGCCATCGCCGGCTGCGACTACGTGCTGCACGTGGCCTCGCCCTTTCCCGCCGGCACCCCGAAGCACGAGGACGAGTTGATCGTGCCGGCGCGCGAAGGCGCGCTGCGCGTGCTGCGCAATGCGCGCGACGCCGGCGTGCGGCGCGTGGTGCTGACCTCGTCGTTTGCCGCCATCGGCTACGGCCACGCGCCGCAGGCTGCTCCCTTCACCGAAACAGACTGGACCAACCTCGGCGGCGCGGGCGTGCCTGCGTATGTCAAATCCAAGACCATCGCCGAGCGCGCGGCCTGGGACTTCATCACCCGCGAAGGCGGCGGCCTGGAGCTTGCCGTGGTCAATCCGGTGGCGGTGTTCGGCCCGGTGCTCGGGCCCGACTTTTCCACCTCCATCTATATTGTGCAACGCCTGCTGGACGGCTTGCCCGGCTGCCCGCGCCTGTATTTCGGCGCCGTCGACGTACGCGACGTTGCCGACCTGCACCTGCGCGCGATGACCGACCCCGCCGCGAAGGGCGAACGCTTTCTGGCCGTCGCCGGCGACTGCATGTCCATCCTCGACATCGCCAATGTTCTCAAGAGCCGCATGGGCGCCACGGCGAAAAAAGTGCCGGGCCGGCAAATGCCGGACTGGCTGGTACGCATCGGCGCGCTGTTCGTCCCCGACCTCAAGCAACTGCTGCCGCAACTGGGCATGATCAAGAATTCAAGCAACGCCAAGGCCAGGCGCGTGCTCGGCTGGGTACCGCGCTCGAACGAAGAGGCGGTGCTGGCAACGGGCGAAAGCCTGGCGCGGCTCGGGTTGCTGAAGCAGTAGCCTCAACGAGCAAGCTTCAACGAACGGCGACGCAGTCGATCTCGATGTCGAAGGTGCCCGGCCATGCCGGCACGCAGACGAAAATCCGCGCCGGCGGCTCTTGCGGAAAGTAGCGCGCGTAAACGCCGTTGACCGCGGCGAATTTTTCCACCGAAGTGCAATAGACATTGCACTTGAGCACATTCGCCAGCGAAGAGCCGGCGGTCTCCAGGCACAGCTTCATTTGCTCCAGCACCAGTTCGGTCTGGCGCTCGATGGTCGCGCCCTGCACCACCTCGCCGGTGGCCGGGTCGAACGGCGGCAGGCCCGAGACGTAGACCGTATCGCCGCTGCGCACCACCACTGATGTGGGCGCCTTCCACCTTTCCAGGTAGGTTGAGATGGGTTCCACCCGGATCACTTCCCGTTTCATCACCACTCCTTTACTGATGCACACAGTCTTCGGTGCCGAAATTGCCACCTTTGAATTCCGGCTCGTAGTAATACTTGTGAAAACGCCACTTGCCGGCCTTGTTCTTCGAAAACGTGGCAAGCCCGGTGCCGAAGTCTTTGGTCTTCGGATCCGTATTGGCGAAATGGATCGCCATCTGCATGCCACGCGCCGCCGCGTCGCCCGGATAGGCGCCGTAACCCGGCACTTCGAGCTTGAAGTCATATGCGCCGTACTCGCCGGTGCTTTGCGCGCGCACCAGCTTGAGCGTGACGGTGCCTTTGTACGGCCCCTCGTGGCTGTCGTTGCCGGTGCAGTCGTAGAGGCCGCTGAAATCGGGGCCGCGGTAGGGCTGCGCGGCATGGGCGGTGCAAGCGACGATGACGCTTGCAAGCAGAACCATGATCTTTAACACGATTGCTCCCGGGATTGCATCAGCCAATGATAGCGGACGCAGTGCCGCTGTCGCCAAGGCGGATGCGCTAAAATTCGCCCTCGCTGCATAGACCAGAACACTTAAGACAAAAGGCTGCCCGCCCGCCGCGCAGCCTTTTGTGTTTCTTGCCTCCCCCAAACGCAATGACCGCGCCCTCCACTTGCCAGGCAAGCCCACTTGCCGATGCGCCTCGCTCCAAGGCATGCGATATCCCGGGGACGGCATGGCAACCATAGAAGCGCCTGTCGCCGACGCCCAGCCCGAAGGCCTGCCCGAGGGCCAGCGTTTCGCGGCGATGATCGCCATCCTGGTGCCGGTGGCGATGTCGACGCTGGACACGGTGATCACCAACACCGCGCTGCCGAGCATCGCGGCAAGCATCAACGCGGATGCACCCTCCGTCATCTGGGTGGTGACTTCCTACCAATTGGCAATGGTGGCGACGCTGCTACCCTTCGCCGCGCTGGCCGAGCGCATCGGCTACCGGCGCCTGTACGTCTACGGCCTGGTGCTGTTCACCCTGGCCTCGCTGGTGTGCGGGTTGGCGTGGTCACTCGAGAGCCTGGTGGTCGCGCGTGCCCTGCAGGGCGTGGGCGCGGCGGCGCTGATGAGCGTAAACACGGCGCTGATCCGCTTCGTCTACCCGGCACGCATCCTCGGGCGCGGGCTGGGCCTGAATGCCTTCACCTCGGGCGTGGCGTTTACCGCCGGGCCGACGGTGGCTTCGATCGTGTTGTCGTTCACCACCTGGCACTGGCTGTTTCTGGTCAACGTGCCGGCCGGGCTGATCGCCATCTGGCTGTCGCTGCGCAACCTGCCGACCAGCGCCGCGCGGGCCTCGGCGCGCTTCGACGGTGTTGCCGCGCTGTTATGCGGCGGCTTTTTCTTTTTGCTCGTGCTGGGCATCGGCACGCTGTCACACAACGGCGAATGGGGCGTGGTGCTGGGTGAATGGGCGGCGGCCCTGGGGTGCGCGATCATCCTGACGCGGCGCCAGGCAGGCCACCCGGCGCCGATGCTGGCGGTGGATTTGTACAAGCGCCCGATGTTCGCGCTCTCGGCGCTGACTTCGATCTGCTCCTTCGCCACCCAGGGCCTGGCCTTTGTCGCGCTGCCGTTCTTGCTGCAGACGGCTTTCGGCAAGACCCAGGTAGAGACCGGCTTTTTGATGACGCCCTGGCCGCTGGTGGTGGCCGTCATGGCGCCGATCGCCGGGCGGCTTTCGGACCGCTACGCGCCGGGCATGCTGGGCGGCTTCGGCCTGCTGGCGCTGTCGGCCGGCATGGCGACGCTGGCGCTGCTGCCACCGGCGCCGACCGCCTTCGACATCGGCTGGCGCATGGTGTTGTGCGGCCTGGGCTTCGGCTTTTTCCAGGCGCCCAACCTGAAAGCCATCATGAGCAGCGCGCCGACCCGGCGCAGCGGCGGCGCCAGCGGCACCGTGGCGATGTCGCGCCTGCTCGGGCAGTCTTCCGGCGCGGCGCTGGTGGCGCTGTGCTTTTACATTTCGCTGGAACGCGGGCCGGAGATCGCGCTCTG
This sequence comes from Burkholderiales bacterium, assembly GCA_036271855.1. Taxonomy (GTDB): domain Bacteria; phylum Pseudomonadota; class Gammaproteobacteria; order Burkholderiales; family JAEUOS01; genus JAQGMJ01. Next base: position 9,323 of record DATAZV010000422.1, on the reverse strand, counting down.
GCTGGGCTGCGGCTTTTCCTTCGCCGGCTGCCTGGCCAGCGCCTTGCGGCTGCTGCCCGGCTCGCAGCGCAAAGCCCAGGACAAATAAAAAGGCGCGCTCTTGCGGGCGCGCCCTTTCGACCTCCAGCGCATTTTCGTGACCGATTCGCGCGCGCTTACTGCGGCGGGTTTATTGTGGCGGCCTGACGCCGTCCTTGGTCACCTGCACGCGCTGCGCGGTGATCTTGCCGCCGTCGGGTGCGGTCACGGTGAGGATGGCGTAGGCACCGGGCACCAGGTCGGCGCGGGTGGCGGGAATGCCGGCGACCACCGGCACGTTCTCCGGCACCAGCACCTTTTGCATGCCGCCCTCATATTCCACCGTCAGCACCCGGCCTTCGACGCTTTGCATGGTGCTGCTGATGTTGCCGTTGGTCATGGTGGAGCCGGGCTCGAGGTCCCAGGGACGATGGCCGGGGTTGGTGTTGGGCGGCAGCACGTGCACTTCACGCGCCGTCAGCATGCCGTCCTTGCCCTTCACCGCCGAAGTGCCGACGAAAGAGCCGGGCTTGATATCGGCCAGGGCAATTTTTTTCGCCGCACCGATGCTGACGTTGGGTGCCAGCGTGACTTTCATTTCCTGGCCCTCGCGCGATTTGAAGGACAGGGTGTCGCCTTCCAGGCCGGTGATGGTGCCGCGGATGCGCTGCGCCGGCTGGGCGAAGGCGAGGCTGCTGGCCAGGCAGGCGGCCAGAACGAACAGGTGCTGGATTTTCATACGAACTCCTTTAGGGGACTTGAGTCTTATTGGTTGAGGGTAGAAGCAAGATCGCGGATTTTGCGCTGGCGTGATTAAACATCCAGTACGGGCGCAAATTCCCAACCTTGCCAAAAATTCATCTCTCAAGGGACGTACGCGGCACACGCCCTGTAAGATGTTGCCATCCCGCAAAATATTTTCGTATAAGCAATGTCTGATTCCGAACAACGAATTATCACCTGCCTGTGCGCCGAATGGTGCCGCACCTGCGACGGCTACCGCGCTGTCTTCGACGGCCTGCAGGCGCAGTTTCCGGGCGACCGCTTTGTCTGGCTGGACGTCGAGGATAATGCGGTGGAGGTGATTGTAGATACCTTTCCGACGCTGATGGTCTCACGCGGCAAAACCGTGCAGTTTTTCGGCCCGGTGCTGCCGCATGCGGACCATGCGACGCGCCTGCTGCGTTCGCTGGAAGCGGATGCGCCCGCCAGCGCCAATGCCGAAGAGGCCGAACCGCTGTTCGAGCATCTGCAGGCGTAATCCCGACAGCCCACAGGGGACCATAGCCCGCACCGCGCGGCGCATAATCCGTCCCTCGTTCCGAGAATTTTCCGAAAACCGGAGACACCCCATTATGCGTATCTCGCCGGCCTTCCAGGCCGCCTGCTCCCTGTTCGCCGCTCTCACATTTTTCTTCACCTGCGCGCCCGCGCAGGCGCAGACCTACCCCGCCAAAGCCGTGCGCATGGTGGTGCCTTTCCCGCCTGGCGGGGGTACCGACATCATCGCGCGCACGCTAGGGGACCGGATGGCGGCCGACCTCGGCCAGCCGGTGATCATCGACAACCGCCCCGGCGCCGGCACCATGATCGGCGACGACAACATCGCCAAAAGCGCGCCGGACGGCTACAGCCTGCTGATTGCCACCTTCGCGCATGCCGTCAACCCCAGCCTGCAGGCGAAGATACCGTTCAATACGGAAAAGGACTTCGCTCCGGTCGCACTGGTCGGCCGCTCGCCCAACGTGCTGATTGTGAACCCGAACAAACCCTTCAAGAGCGTGGCCGACGTGCTGGCCTTCGCCCGCGCCAATCCCGGCAAGCTCACCTTCGGTTCTTTCGGCAACGGCACCTCGGCGCACCTGGCCGGCGAGCTGTTCAAGAACCTGGCCAAGGTGGACATGGTGCACGTGCCCTACAAAGGCAGCGCGCCGGCGTTGACCGACCTGCTGGGCGGACAGATCGACATGATGTTCACCACGGTGGCCAGTGTCGCGCAATACATCAAGGGCAACCGCCTGCGCGCGCTCGCGGTGACCTCGGCGCAGCGCTCCACCGCCTACCCGAACCTGCCGACCATCGGGGAAGCCGGCGTGCCGGGCTATGCGGCGGAAAGCTGGTACGGCATTTATGTGCCCGCCGGCACGCCCGCGCCCATCATCGCGCGCCTGAGCCAGTCGGTGCACGCGGCGGTGAAAACCGAGGCCTTCAAGTCGCGCATCGAAGAGGAAGGCTTGATGGTGAGCAGCGGCACGCCGGAAGAACTGGCGAAGTATGTCCAGGCCGAAGAAATCCGCTGGGCCAAGGTCGTCAAGGAAGCCCGCATTCAAGTTGACTAAAGCAACGGAAAAAAATCATGAGCGATACGACTGCCGCAGGTAACGACATCGAAGTGCGCATCGAAGGCCCCATCGCCATCGTCGCCCTGAACCGCCCGAAGGTGCGCAACGCGATCAACGACGAGATGCGCATCGACCTGATCGAAAAACTCGACACCCTGTCGCGCGACGACAACGTGCGCGCGCTGGTGATCACCGGCAACGGCGAGGCGTTTTGCGCCGGCGGCGACATAAAATCCATGCAGGCGCGCCTGCAGGCGGACCCGGGCAAGGTGGCATTCAACGGCTGGCAGCGCCAGCAACGCACGCATCACGCCATCACGACGCTACACGCCTTCGGCAAGCCGACCATCGCGGCGGTGAACGGCGCGGCCACCGGGCTGGGCGCGGACCTGGCGTTTTGCTGCGACTTCGTGCTGGCTTCCGAGTCGGCCAATTTCGCCATGACCTACATCGCGCGCGGCCTGATCCCGGACGGCGGCGGCATGTACTTCCTGCCGCGCCGCGTCGGCCTGGCGCGCGCCAAGGAATTATTTTTCAGTTGCCGCAAGGTGGGTGCGCAAGAAGCGTTGCGCATCGGCATGGCCGACCGCGTCTGCGCGCCCGAAGCGCTGCTGGCCACCGCCGTCAGCTGGGCGACGGAACTCTCCACCGGCTCGATGGCCGCCATCGCCCTGACCAAGTCCATCCTCGACCAGAGTTTCGAGCACGGCGTCGAAGAGGTGTTCGCGCAGGGCAGCCAGGCGCAAGCGATCTGCTATACAACGGCCGAGCATCGCGCCTCCGTCGAGGCATTTCTTTCCAAGCGCAGCAAGTGAGACAAGCATGAGCAACAGCAACGACACCGGCCGCGAAAACCCGATCGCCCGCCTGATTTCGCCCCGGCGCGTCGCCGTGATCGGCGCTTCGGCCGACGCGGCGAAAACCGCCGGGCGGCCAATCGCGTATTTGCAAAAGCACGGTTACGGCGGCGAAATCTATCCAGTGAATCCGCGCAGCGCGGAAGTCGCCGGGCTCAAAAGCTACCCGGATGCCGCCTCGCTGCCAGAGGTGCCGGACGTTGCCATCGTGCTGGTCGGCCCGGAGCGCGCCGAGCAGGCGCTGCGCGAATTGGCGGCGCGCGGCTGCCCGGCGGCCATCGTGCTGGCGGCGGGCTACGCGGAAATCGGCGCGGAAGGCGCGCAGCGCCAGCGCGAGCTGAAGGCGGCGGCAGGCGGCATGCGCATCCTGGGGCCGAATGCCATCGGCGTGGTGAACCTCACCGAGCGCATCGTGCTTTCCGCCTCCGGGGCGCTGGAGATGGAAAAGATTCCGGCGGGGAAGATCGCGGTGGTGTCGCAAAGCGGCGGCATCCTGGGTTCGCTGCTGTCACGCGCCACCGGACGCGGCGTCGGTTTTTCCAAGCTGGTCTCAACCGGCAATGAAGCCGACCTCGACGTCGCTGATTTTGTCGACTATCTCGCCGACGACCCGGCAACGTCCGTCATCGCGCTGTACGTCGAAGGCCTGCGTTCGCCGCAAAAATTCCGCGAGGCGGCGGCGAAAGCGGCGCGCGCGGGAAAGCCCATCGTGGTCTACAAGGTGGGGCGCTCGGAATCCGGCGAGCGCGCGGCGGTGTCGCACACCGGCGCGCTGGCGGGCGCGGACCGCATGTACGATGCGCTGTTCGCGCAAATCGGCGTGACGCGCGTGCTGCGCTTCGAGGAATTGCTCGACGTGGCGATCACGTTTTCGCAAGGCCGCAAGCTGCGCGGGCGGCGCGTCGCTATTCTCACTTCCACGGGCGGCGCCGGGACGCTGGTAGCGGACGCCTGCGGGCTCGAAGGTTTCGAGACGCCGCCGCCCGACGAAGCCACCTCGAAAAAGCTCGCGGCGCTGCAAAACAGCGACTTCGCCGCTTCCGACAGGAACCCCATCGACCTGACCCTCGCCGGCCTCAAGCCCGACCTCTTTCGCGGCATGGTCGGTGCGCTGCTGGACAGCGAAGGCTACGACGCCCTGATCGTCATCGCCGGGTCTTCGGCCATCGCGCAGCCGGAACTGGTAACCGATGCCGTGACGGAGAATCTCGACCGCAGCGACAAGCCGGTGATGGTCTACATGAGCCCCTTCGCGCCGCACACCATCGCACACATCAATAGCCGCGGCGTGCCGGCTTTCAGTTCGCCGGAAAGTTGCGGCGCGGCGCTGGCGGCGATCTGGCGCCGCGGTCAGGTGCAGATGCAGTTGCCTGCCCGCGCAGCGCCGGCGGTACCCGCCCTGCTCGCCTCGTTCAAGCCAGGCGCGCTCAACGAAAGCGAGGCCAAACAGGTGTTCGCCGCCTACGGCATCCCCGCCGTGCGGGAAGCCGCAGTCATCACGCCGGATCAGGCCGCGACCGCCGCGCGCAAGCTGGGCGGTCGCCTTGTGCTGAAAGTGCTGTCGCGCGAAATCGCGCATAAAAGCGAGGTCGGCGGCGTACGCGTCGGCCTGGCGGCCGACGAAGTCCGCGTCGCCGGCGAGGAAATGCTGCGCGCGGTGACCGCGGTCAGCGGCGTGGTGCCCGAGGGCCTGCTGGTGCAGGAGATGGTCGGCGGCGGCGCCGAGCTGATCCTGGGCTTTCACCGCGACCCGCAGCTCGGCCCCGCCATCCTGCTCGGCATGGGCGGCGTCAGCGCCGAATTGTTGAAGGACACCACGGTGCGCCTGCTGCCGATCAATCAGGAAGATGCCCGCGCGATGCTGCGCGAGCTGAAAACCTTTCCCCTGCTCGACGGTTATCGCGGCCGGCCGCGCTGCGACGTGGAGGCGGCCGCTGCCGCCATCCTCGCCTTCGCCGCGATGGCCGAGTCCCTCGGCGAGCGCCTGCTGGAGGCGGAGATCAACCCGCTGTTCGTGCTGCCGCGCGGTGAAGGCGTGCGCGCAGCCGACGGGCTGATGCTGCTGAACTGAGGGCCAGATTTACGTCGCGCCGGCCGCGCCCGTTGCCCACCGCGGCCTCAGGTGTTGATCCACATGCGCCCGAGGTTGGCGAACACGCCGGTCAGCTCGCGCACTTCTTCGCTCGCCGGCAGGCGCGCGGAGACGTTTTCCACGCACTGGTCGAGTTGCGTCAGCAGCGCGCGCTGCTCGTGGTCGCGCACCATGCTTTGCACCCAGAAGATGACGGCGTGGCGCGCGCCCTGGGTGACGGGCGTGACTTCGTGCAGGCCGCCGCTGGGGTATACCACCAGGCTGCCGGCGTCGAGCCGGATGCGCTGGCCGCTCTTGTTGTCGTGCAACTCGCCGCCTTCGTATTCGTCCTTCTTGCTGATGAACAGGGTGACCGAAAGATCGCCGCGCACCTGCCGACCGTCAGGCGCATAGAACACCGGCGCGTCGAAATGCGGGCCATAGCACATGCCGGGCGCATAGCGGTTGATCATCGGCGCGGAAATTTCCAGCGGCAGGGCGACGCGGTAAAAGCGGTTGCTGCGGCGTAGCGCGCCGATCACCATTGCGGCGAGCTGTTGGGCGCTCTCCGGGGTGGTTTCAAGCTGCTGGTTTTGCTTGGCGGCGCCCGCCACGCCGGCGGCGGAACTGCGCCCGTCGCTGAAGCGCCCGGCAGCCGCCAACTGACGTACCCAGGCCAACTCCTCGGTGCTGAGTACGTTTTCAACAATATGCATGCTGTCCCCTCTGATAGCGTTACACCGCGCGGCATCGTTGCCATGCGGCGGCCTGCGGCGCACGGATGCCGCAGGCTTGTCACGGCTGTTGGCGCCGCGTTGCGTATTTCGAGCTGGGACAGGTGTTCGTGAGACGAACCGGCGCGAATCCGGCAAGAATTCGTTCTCAAAAGAACCTGGCGCCAGTATAGAGAATGGAGGCGTTCTGTCAATCGGGGGAAGGCCCGTATTGCCGGGATCCGCACATGCTGCGACGCTGCGGCCCGCCCGCCGCAGCCCGATACCCGGGCTGCGCTTTTGTGCAAGCCGGCCTCAGGCCGCCACAGGGCGCGCCCGGAAGCGCAGCAGCAATGTAGCCATCACCCCCAGCAGCAGCAGCGCGGAGAGCGCCAGCGACCAATGCACGCCGATCAGCGAGCCGATCAACCCGACGCTGATACCGGAGAACGCGCGCATGCCAAGCGATGCCATGTTGAACAAGCCGATCACCCGGCCGCGGATCGCGCCCGGTGCGTTGACCTGCACCAGCGCCTGGGTCATCGAGTTGAACGAGAGTTCGAGGAAGCCGGCGGCGAACAGGATCGCCAACGCCAGCGCATAGACGTGCACCGAGGCGAAGGCGGCCAGGGCCACGCACCAGCACATCGCCAGTATCAGCGCGGTGCGCGGGCTGGGCTTGAGCAGGCCGCGGCTTTCCAGCAAAAAACCGGCGATCAGCGCGCCACAGGCGTCCGCCGCCAGCAGCATGCTGTAGGCCACGCCGGGGTCGCCGTGGCCGAGGTCGTGGGCGAACTCCGGCATCTGCGCCTGGTAGGCATTGCCGACCAGGAAGGAAGCGCCGCCGGAGAGCAAGATCATGCTCACCAGCAGGCGGTCGCCGGCAATGTCGCGGATGGTCTGCGTGATGTCGGCGAAGCCGCGCACCGCGCGCTTGGGCGCCTCCGCGCCCTTGCGGAATTTCGGGCCATAGGGCGCATTGACCAGCCACAGCACCAGCGGCAGGTAGAAACAGGTGTTGAGCAGGATGCCGTACTTCGGCCCCAGGGTGAGCATGATCACCCCGCCCACCGCCGGGCCGACCAGCACGCCGAGATAGCGCGCGGTGGCGTTCAGGCGCACCGCGCTGGCGAGGTCCGCCGGCCCGACGATGTCGTGCAGCAGCAACTGGCTGGAGGTCTGCCACAGCACCCCGGCGCAGCCGTGGATGGTGAGCAGCAGCATCGCATGCCACATCTGCAAACTATCGGTGATGAAGAAGTAGCCCCAGCCCAGCGAGGCGGTGATGAACAGCGCCATGCCGCACTGGATGATGCGCCGCGGGTCGAAGCGGTCGGCCAATGCGCCGGTGAGCACCGAAAACAGCAGGAAGGGCAGCCAGTGCGAGATCACCGCGAAGCCGCCCAGGGCGGGGGAATGGAATTTCTCGTGCACCATCCAGTAGCTGATGACGTGCTCGATGTTGTCGGCCATCATCGCCAGGGTGTAGGTGGCGAAATGCATGCGGTAGCCGGGATTGCGCAGCGCCGCGAAGGAGGGCCGCGCGGCAGGCGCGACCGCTGGGGATGAAGCTTTGACGGTGTCGGTCAAGTGCGGGACTTTCAATGGGCGCCGGGGTCCGCTTGTGGCGGCCTTGCGCATTCTTTTTTGGAAAAAAAGCGCGGGCGCGGATGGTCTCCACGCCCGCAAGCAGCGTGCCGGTTGACGGCACGCCATTTTACGTCGCCTCTACTTGGCGCCGCGGATTTCCTCGGCGGCGCGGTTGAGGATCTCGGCAATGCGCAGTTGCTCCGTCGCCGAGGCGCCGACCTTCTCGACCAGCGCCGACTTGAGATTGTGCCGCGCCTGGCGCACCTCGGAGGCCTGCTGCTGCCAGTGGCCTTCCTCGCCTTCGCGACCGGACATGGCGGCGCGCATGTGCTCCATCTTTTGCCCGATGTAGGCAAGCTGTTCCAGCAGCGCGTCCACCGCGGCGCGGTTCTGCTCCAGGTGTGCCGTGCCCTCGCTGGTGATGCTGTACTGCTTTTTCGCCCCCTCGGCAGCGACGCTGGCGTGGCCGATTTCCTCGAGGTAGGTGAGCGCGGGGTAGACCATGCCGGGGCTGGGGCTGTAATAGCCATTGGAACGTTCGTCCAGCGCCTTGATGATCTCGTAGCCGTGGCTGGGTTTTTCCGCGAGAAGCGCGAGGATCAGCAGTTGCAGGTCGGCCGAGCCGAGCTTGCGCCCCGGCCCCAGGCCGCCGCGGCCCGGGCCACGCCCTTCGCCGGGAAAGCCGCCGAAGTCGAAGCCGAAGGTGCCGCGCCCGCGGCCGGCGAACTTGCGCTGAAAATGTTCGGCCATGCGCTCTACGTAGCGAGCGCGGCGAAGTTCATCGCGGCCGCCGCGGCCTTCGTGGCGACCTTCAAAACCGCCGCAGCTTTCGCGGCGGTTGTCGTAACGATCCTCGTGATAGCCGTCGTGGCGGCCTTCGTGACGGTCGGAACCGCCGAAATATCTGAAAAAGTGGTGCATTAACTACCCTCCGTGATGCGGAGATATGCCGATGAACCGACCGCTTGTGGCGACTGGCCTTGTCGAAAGAGCTATCTGTAAATCCATCACAAAACATATCTTACGATATATATTGCGATAACAAGGAATTCTTGTCAAGTAGGGAATTGCGAAGATTCGACCGAACGAAAGACCGGAAGTTGGTGCCCACTTTTTATTCGGCGTACATCGATCCGCCGGCGCAGCCGCTCGTGGCGATAAAATATCACCGAATCAATGGCTTAGCCAACGAAGACGGGAGCCGCCACAGCGGCTGCGGGGCGCAGGCCAGCGGCGCTTGCCGCGCCGCCCGGCCCCTCGCGCCTACTTCAGCGCCTTGATCACCGCCTGGGTGAAGGTCCTGGTGTTGCCCTTGCCGCGAATATCGCCAGTGCGCGCGTTCTCGTCGCCGATGGCGGCGGTGACGGCGTCCTGCATGCTTTTCGCCATGCGCACGGCTGCCGGGTTGTTGCGGCTGTGGCCCAGCCAGTCGAACATCATGCGGGTGGACTCGACCATCGCGTAGGGGTTGGCAATGCCGCGGCCGGCGATGTCGGGCGCCGAGCCGTGGGTGGCCTGCGCCATCACCACGTCGCCGTCGCCGATGCACAGGCCCGGCGCCATGCCCAGGCCGCCGACCAGGCCGGCGGCTTCGTCCGAGAGGATGTCGCCGAACATGTTGGTGGTGACCACCACGTCAAAAGTCTGCGGGTCGCGCACCAGGCGCATGGCGAAGGTGTCGACGATGACATCGTCCACGCGCACGTCCGGGTACTCGGCGGCGAGCTTCTTG